>CAYZVX010000025.1:0-802 GCA_964482055.1 uncultured Acidiferrobacteraceae bacterium | reverse complement strand
GCGGCCGATGTGATCGTCGTCGGGTTGATCGGCGAGCGCGGGCGCGAGGTCAAGGAGTTCATCGAGAACATCCTCGGCCCCGAGGGCCTGCGCCGCGCGGTCGTGGTGGCGGTGCCGGCCGACTATTCGCCGCTCATGCGACTACAGGGCGCGATGCTCGCGACCAGTATCGCGGAATATTTCCGCGACCAGGGGCGCAACGTGCTGCTGCTCATGGACTCGCTTACCCGCTACGCCCAGGCGCAGCGCGAGATCGCGCTCGCCATCGGCGAGCCGCCAGCCACCAAGGGCTATCCACCGTCGGTGTTCGCCAAGCTGCCGGCGCTGGTGGAGCGCGCCGGCAATGGCGATGCCGGCGCCGGCTCGATCACGGCGTTCTATACGGTGCTCGTCGAAGGCGATGACAAGAACGATCCGATCGGAGACGCCGCGCGCGCCATCCTCGACGGCCACATCGTGCTGTCGCGCGCGCTCGCCGAGGCCGGCCACTACCCGGCAATCGACGTCGAGGCCTCGATCAGCCGCGCGTTCATGGAGATCACCCAAGCGCCGCAGCAGCGCGCCATGCGCCGCTTCAAACAGCTGTACTCGACCTACCAGACGCACCGCGACCTGATCAGTGTGGGCGCCTACACGCCGGGCTCGGACTCGCGCGTCGACGAGGCGATCGGCTATTTCCCGCGCCTGCTGCAGTTCCTGCAGCAGGACATGCACGAGCCGGTCCGGCTCGCTGACAGCCAGCGCGCGCTCGCGGAGCTGGTGAACAGTGAACAGTGAACAGTGAACAGTGAACAGTGAACAG
>CAYZVX010000024.1:0-32384 GCA_964482055.1 uncultured Acidiferrobacteraceae bacterium | reverse complement strand
TGCAGCTCGACGCGCCGGGCGCGGTGCGGCGCATCGCCGGGCTAGCGCACACGAGCAATCTGCCGGCACCCATCGCGGAGCGCATGCAGCGCACGGCGCGCGAGCGCCTGAGCCCGCTCGGGCCGGTCGCCATTGATCAACAGGTCTTGAGCGGCGCGGCCGCGGTAGGGCAGGGCGGAGCGATCGTGCTGTGGGCCGAAACCGACAACACCCATCTGGGAGCAGGCGAGGTGGCGCAGCGCGGGGTGCCGGCGGAACGTATCGCCGAGTCGGCCGCCGAGGCGCTGAAGGCGGAGCTCGTCGCTGGCGCGACGCTCGATATCCACGCGTCCGACCAGTTGCTCGTGTACCTGGCGCGCGCGAGCGGGCCGTCCCGGTTCCTGGTGCGGCGGCTGAGCTCACATGCCGAAACGACCCTGTGGCTGCTGCGCCAGTTTCTGCCGTTGCACGCGGCCGTGACGACGGTTGGCGGTCTGGTGAGGATCGATATCGCGCCGCACGGCTCATGACCGAAGGCAACGGCGGTCGTATAATTCGCCGGCCGGCACCCGACGGCGCGGCCAGGATCGTGCGGCACGCGTATCGGCGTGGCCGGTTCGCCTGCGGCGCCACCGGTCCGGTCCACGCCCGGAGAACCGATCGATATGCAAACCGTTGACGCACTTGGATTCATGGCCGCGGCCTGCACCACCGCCGCGTTCGTGCCGCAGGTTGTGCGCTCCTGGCGCACGCGCGATACGCGCGGCATCTCGCTCGGCATGTACGCCGTCTTCACGGGCGGTATCGCGCTCTGGCTCGCCTACGGCCTGGCGCGCGGGGACTGGCCGATTATCGTTGCGAACGGCATCACGCTGGCGCTCTGTCTCGCCGTTGTGGCGCTCAAGCTTCGCCACGGCTAGGGCGGGCGGTTCGTCGCCGCCGTCGCCGCGTGCTAGCATTGCCCTGATGCAACCACGCGCCTCGGGTGCGCCGTGCCCGAAGTCCAGGAGCAACCATGCAGCCACTTACCCACGACGAACGTGTCGAGATTTCGCGCACGATCATTGCGCTGTTGGACGAATGGGGTCTCGACGCGCGTGACCAGATCCGGCTGCTGGCGCTGCCGCCCGACACCAAGCCGCGCCAACTGCGTCGCTACTGCGACAACACGCCGTTGCCGGACGAACCGCTAGTGCAGGAGCGCGTTGAGCACCTGCTGGGCATTGCCGAGGCCTTGCGCACCTCCTATCCGCACAGCCGGCAGGGTGGCGCGATCTGGCTGCATCGCGTCAACTATCGTTTCGATGACCGCACGCCGCTCGCGGCGATGCTGGAAGACGGGATCGTCGGCATCCTCGCGGTTCGCACCCATCTCGACTGCGCCTACGACTGGAACACGAGCGGCTCGGCGCCCGCCCGCTGACTCACTCGAAGGGGTCGCCGACGGGATTGGCAAGCTGGCGGCGAATGTATTCCGCGACGGCGCGTTTGCGCTCGGCACGGGCCTTTTCGCGAGCAAGACGCGCGGCTTCGGCGGCGGGCTCCGTGTCAGGTCGGGTTTGATCGGCATTTACTGCGGCTCGTGGCGCTGCCGGGGTCTGCGTTTGCGGCGCGACCTGCGGCGGGGGTGCGGCGTGCGCTGGTGCGACCGCGGCCTTGGCCGGTTCGACAGCGGGCCGCGACGCAGCCTCCTGCTTTGCGCGTGCGAGCTCCTGGAGCTGGCGCTTCGCCATGGGATGACCCTTGGTCGCCGCGCGCTCGTACCACAGGCGCGCCTGTTCTGCGTCCTCCGGCGTGCCGAGCCCATGCTCGTACATTTGCGCCAGATAGTATTGGGCCTGGACGTCGCCTTTCTGCTCGGCCAAGGCCTTTTGCATCAGGAACAGGCGTACCGACATGTCGTCGGCATCCGCCGCGCGCACCGGCGTGACGGTCACACCGAGCGCGACGGCGATGCCGATGGCAATGCCCAAAGGGGAAAGTGTGAACATGGTGCGCACCCCCGTATGAATGTCGCTGCCTTCCCAAGAATAGCGGACGCACACCGTGTCACACGGCCGGCGTGCGCCACGGTTGGCCGGGCGACAAGCCGGAATGTCAGAATTCCGGCGCGGCGCCAACGCTGGCGTACATGCTACCCATACAATAAGTGCGACCATGGATAAGCATCTTCGCCGCTACCCGCTATTTCCCTGGCGGCAAGGCAACCGGTTCACCCTGCTGATCGACGGCGTGCAGTTCATTCCGGAAATGCTCGGCGCGATCGCCACGGCGCGCAGCAGCGTCTGGTTGGAAATCTACCTGTTCGAATCCGGCGCCGTGGCCGAGCGCTTCATTGCGGCGCTGTCCGATGCCGCGCAGCGCGGCGTCCCGGTGAAGTTGCTGCTCGATGACTTCGGAGCGGCTGGCCTGTCGCGCTACGACCGCGCGCGGCTGCGCGAGGCGGGCATCGATCTGATTTTCTTCAATCCCATTCGGTTTCGGCGACTGACCGAAAATTTCGCCCGTGATCACCGCAAGCTTCTGGTCGTCGATGAGCGGGTAGCGTTCACCGGCGGCGCCGGGATCACCGACGAGTTCGATCCCCCGAGCCACCCGGAGCAGCGCTGGCGCGAGACCGTCGTGCGCATCGAGGGGCCGGTGGTGGCGGACTGGGCAGCGCTGTTCTGTCTTGAGTGGAACCGGCAGACGCCACGAAAACTGGCGCCCCATCCGCCGGCGCCGCAGCCGCCATCGGGTGGATCAGCCGGGCGGGTTTCGATCGCGCAAGGTCTCGCGGCGCAAGAGATCAAGCGCGCCCTGCTCAACCGCATTCGCAGCGCCGAGCGCACCGTGTGGCTGGCGACCGCCTACTTCATCCCGGCGTGGCGCATACGCCGCGCGTTGCGCAACGCGGCGCGCCGCGGGGTGGACGTGCGCCTGCTCCTGCCCGGCCCGCACACTGACCATCCGGCGGTTCGGCATGCCGGTCGGCGCTTCTACGGACGGCTGCTCGCCAACGGGGTGCGCATCTTCGAGTATCAGCCGCGTTTCCTGCACAGCAAGGTGTTCCTGTGCGACGACTGGGTGTCGATCGGCTCGAGCAATCTGGATCGCTGGAACCTGCGCTGGAACCTCGAAGCCAACCAGGAGATCGACGACACGGCATTCGCCAGCGAGGTGCGCGCCATGTTCGAGGCCGATTTTCGCGACAGCGTCGAATGCCGCTACCCGCAGTGGCGAAGGCGCCCATGGTCGGCACGGGCGCGCGAGCAGCTCTGGGGTCGCGTCGACCTGTGGCTGCACCGCCTGGGGCGCGGACTGCGCCGTTGAGCGGCTAGGCGTCTGGTTTCCGGCCGGCCTGTTGCTGCGCCTGATGCTGGTCGAGCAGGTACTGGACATCGGCGCGATCGAGGTCGAGGCCGACCCCCCAGCCGGGATTGAGGCTGATGGCATAACCGGCGCCGAGACGATCGAGGATCCAGGTAAGCTCGGTCAGGATGCCGCCCTCGTAGCCCGGGTAGTCCTTCACGAAGGCCTTGGCGCGTTCGGGGCTGGTGAAGAGGATCAGGATCGGTGTGCCGTCCTCGTCGGTAAGCGAAAGCGGCTTGGCCTTGTTGCTGCGTTGCAGGTTTGCGACCGGCCGGTCATCGTGCACCGGCATGAACACCTGGGCCGCGAGCAGGTGATGCAGGAAGGCGTCCGGCGTGATGCGCCCGCGCTGGGCGTCGAGCAGCTGCTGCTCGAGCTCGTTCTTGGGTTCGAAGGCGGTGCTCATTGCCCCATTGTTGGGGCGGCGCCTGCACCTTGCAAGGGCGACGGCCACCTTGGCACGCATCGACGAGCTTTATACGCGCATAGGCAGGTTCACGGGGCGCGCGCCGCCGGTTTCTTGAAAGATTGGCGGCGCGTGGCTAGATTCAACGGCGCTGGTGTCGGCGGCCGACCCGGGAGGAGAGCCGGGGTCGAGGCGCAGGGACGCACAACGAGAGCTTTGGGGAGCGATACGGTGCATAAGGGTATCGTCAAGTGGTTTAACGAGTCGCAGGGGTTCGGTTTCATCCAGCCGGCGGAAGGCGGCGATGACGTGTTCGTCGACTACCGCGCCATTCAGGGTGAGGGTTTTCGTACGCTCAAGGCGGGGCAGAACGTCCAGTTTCGCGCCGAGCGTGGTCACCTCGGGGTGCAGGCCGTCGAGGTGGCGCCCGCCTAGCGCCGCCGCGCCTGCCGCCGTTCCCTACGGCGGCGGGCGGTTTTTGTAGTAAACTCGCGGGCGCTTGTCAGCCGTTCTCGCCATCGAGTCGTAACCTGATCCATGTTTGAGCTTCCGCGTTCACCTGCGCGCCGGCGAACCTTTGCCATAATTTCCCATCCCGACGCGGGCAAGACCACGCTGACCGAGAAGCTGCTGCTCTACGGCGGCGCCATCCAGCTGGCCGGCGCGGTCAAGGGACGCAAGGCGGCACGCCACGCCACCAGTGACTGGATGGAGCTCGAAAAGCAGCGCGGCATCTCCGTCACTTCCTCGGTGATGCAGTTCCCGTACAAGGACGCCATCGTCAACCTGCTCGATACCCCCGGCCACGAGGATTTCTCCGAGGACACCTACCGCACGCTCACCGCGGTCGATTCGGCGCTCATGGTGATCGACAGCGCCAAGGGCGTGGAGGAGCGCACGATCAAGCTTATGGACGTATGCCGCCTGCGCGACACCCCGATCATGACCTTCATCAACAAGCTCGATCGCGAGGGCCGCGACCCCGTTGAGCTGCTCGACGAGATCGAGCGCGTGCTCAACATCGGCTGCGCCCCGGTGACTTGGCCGATCGGCAGCGGCAAGCGCTTTCGCGGTGTCTACCATATTGTCGAGGACCGCGTGCACCTGTTCAGTCCCCAGCACGGCGGGCGCATCCAGCAGGGCGCTTGGATCACGGGTCTCGGCAACCCGCAGCTCGATGCCGTGCTGGGCGAGCAGGCGGCGGAGCTGCGCAGCGCCATGGAGCTGGTGCAGGGTGCCTCGCACGCCTTCGACCCGGGCGAGTACCTGGCCGGCCGGCAGACGCCGGTGTTCTTCGGCAGCGCCATCAACAATTTTGGCGTGCAGGAGCTGCTCGACAGCTTCGTTGCGCACGCCCCCGGCCCGCGTTCACGCCAGAGCCTCACGCGCCTGGTCGAGCCGCAGGAAGAGAAGTTCGCCGGCTTCGTGTTCAAGATCCAGGCGAACATGGACCCCAAGCACCGCGACCGCATCGCGTTCCTGCGCGTGGTGTCCGGCCGCTACCGCAAGGGCATGAAGCTGCGCCACGTGCGCATCGGGCGCGACGTGCAGATCGCCAACGCCATCACCTTCATGGCGCGCGAGCGCGAGGCGGTCGAGGAGGCCTATGCCGGCGACATCATTGGATTCTACAACCACGGCACCATCCAGATCGGCGACACCTTCACCGAGGGCGAAGACCTCAAGTTCACCGGCATCCCGTACTTCGCCCCGGAGCTGTTCCGGCGTGTGGTGCTGCGCGACCCGATGCGTATGAAGGCGCTGCAGAAGGGTCTCGATCAGCTGAGCGAGGAGGGTGCGACCCAGATCTTCCGCCCGCTCATCGGCAACGAATTGATCCTGGGCGCGGTCGGCGCCCTGCAGTTCGACGTGGTGGCCTACCGTCTCAAGCACGAGTACAACGTGGAGGCGAGCTACGACAACATCAGCGTGGTGACCGCGCGCTGGCTCGAGGCCGAAGACCACAAGAAGCTCGATGAATTCCGGCGCCAGGAGGAGACGCGCCTGGTGCTCGATAGCGCCGGCAACCTTGCCTACCTCGCGCCCACGATGGTCAATCTTAATCTGACGATGGAGCGCTGGCCGGACATCCGCTTCCGCGCCACTCGTGAGCACTAGCCGGCTCAGGCATCCAGGTCAGGGATCAGGCGGCTTTCGAGCCTGGCGATGCTGTCCTTGAGGTAAAGCTTGCGCTTCTTGAGGCGCTGCAGCTGCAGGCGGTCCATGGTTGGGTCCTGCGCCAGACGCGCGATCACCTGGTCGAGATCGCGGTGCTCGGTGCGCAGCTGCTCCAGCCAGCGACGAATTTCGGCCTCATCCATACTACCCCATTTTATATTACAGCGATGCCGCCTTTCGCCGCCGGGCGGCTCATCGGCGTCGGCCTGATACAATGGTCATGGCGCGCCTCGTCCCCGAGGCGACGGACCGCGACCCGTCCGATCCGCTAACCTGAGCGAACAGACCCCCCATGCAACCGGCCCGCGACATCTTCTCCTACCGCAAGTACTGGGCGGCGCGCTTCGGCTCGGCCCCGTTCCTGCCCATGTCTCGCACCGAGATGGACGCGCTCGGCTGGGATTCCTGCGATATCGTGCTGGTCACGGGCGATGCTTACGTCGATCATCCGAGCTTCGGGATGGCCGTGATCGGCCGCGTTCTGGAGGCGCAGGGCTTCCGTGTCGGCATCATCAGCCAGCCCGATTGGCGCTCGGTTGAGGCGTTCCGGGCGCTCGGGCGGCCGAACCTGTTCTTCGGCGTCACCGCCGGCAACATGGATTCCATGGTCAACCGCTACACGGCGGACCGCAAGCGCCGTTCCGACGACGCCTACACCCCGGGCGGGGAGGGCGGCCGGCGCCCCGACCATGCCGTGGTCGTGTACGCGCAGCGCTGCCGCGAGGCCTACAAGGACGTGCCGATCGTCATCGGCGGGATCGAGGCCTCGTTGCGGCGCATCGCCCACTACGACTACTGGTCGGACACGGTGCGCCGCTCCGTGCTGCTCGACAGCAAGGCCGATCTGCTCGTCTACGGCAACGCCGAGCGCCAGATCGTCGAGATCGCGCATCGCCTGGCGGCGCGTGAGCCGATCGGTGCGCTCACTGACATTCGCGGCACGGCGCTAGTGCGCTCCACGCCCAGCGACTGGCATGAAATCGACTCAACGCAGATTGATCGGCCCGGGCGCATCGATCCGCCCGTGGATCCGTACGCCAGCGCCGCGGCGGCCTGCGCTGCGTCGAACCAGGGAGGCGACAGGGCGGTGCCATTCCCGCGCCAGCGCATTGATCGTGCGCGCAGCGTGATCCGCCTTCCCGCGTATGAGGCGGTCGCGACCGATCCCGTGCTTTACGCCCATGCCTCGCGCGTGCTGCACCTTGAAACCAACCCGGGCAACGCGCGGGCGCTGGTGCAGCGCCACGGCAGCCGCGATGTGTGGCTCAACCCACCGCCCATTCCGCTCACCAGCAAGGAGCTCGACGCCGTGTACGAGCTGCCGTATGCGCGCGTGCCGCATCCGGCCTACGGCGGGGCGCGCATTCCGGCCTACGAGATGATCCGCTTCTCGGTCGCGATCATGCGCGGCTGTTTCGGCGGCTGCACCTTCTGCTCCATTACCGAGCACGAGGGCCGCATCATCCAGAGCCGCTCCGAGGATTCGGTGGTGCGCGAGATCGAGACCATCCGCGACAAGGTGCCGGGGTTCACTGGCGTCATCTCCGACGTCGGCGGCCCGACCGCCAACATGTACCGCATCGCCTGCAAGAGCCGCGCGATCGAGTCGGCCTGCCGCAAGCCGTCGTGCGTGTACCCGGACATCTGCACGAATCTCAACACCGATCACTCGGCGCTCATTCATCTTTATCGGCGCGTGCGCGCGCTGCCGGGCGTGAAGAAGGTGCTGGTCGCCTCCGGCGTGCGCTACGACCTCGCGATTCGCTCCCCGGCCTACGTCAAGGAGCTGGTGCAGCACCATGTCGGTGGCTATCTCAAGATCGCGCCCGAGCACACCGAGCCCGGGCCGCTCGCGAAGATGATGAAACCGGGCATGGGCGCCTACGACCGCTTCAAGCAGCTGTTCGATCAGTACTCGAAGGAGGCGGGCAAGGAGCAGTACCTCATCCCCTACTTCATCGCGGCCCATCCCGGCACGCGCGACGAGGACATGCTGGCGCTCGCCCTGTGGCTCAAGCGTCACGGCTTGCGTGCCGACCAGGTGCAGACCTTTCTGCCCGCGCCGATGGCCACCGCGACCGCCATGTACCACAGCGGCAAGAACCCGCTGCGCAAGGTGACGTACTCAAGCGAGGAGGTATTCGTGCCGAAGGGCCTTCGGGTCCGGCGCCTGCACAAGGCGTTCCTGCGCTATCACGATCCGGACAACTGGCCGCTGCTACGCGCCGCGCTCAAGCGCATGGGCCGCGCGGATCTGATCGGCAGCGGGCGGCATCACCTGGTGCCGTCCTGGCAGCCGATGGGAACCGGGAAGAGCAGCTCACCGCGGCATGTTCGGCCTTTCCTGACGCAGCACGCTGGCCTGCCGAAGGTGCCGCAGGCGGGTCCGCATGGCGCGGAGCCTAGAGCCAAGCGCGTGAGCGATCGCGCGCTGCGGCGCAAGGCGCGGGGATAGTGCCGTGGACGAATACAAGTGCGCGTTCAGCGCGCCGCTCATCACCGAAGAGTTTGGTTGTGCGCAGGCCAGGCCGGTCACCCGTCGCACCGGTCCGGACGTGGCCTGCATGTCGGCGCCGAGCCAGGCGCGCTGCGCCGAGCTGTTGCAGCGTCTGAAGGACGCGGCCTTGCCCGCGTTCGGCGTCCCGGACGATCCGCTCAGCATGCCGCACAGCGTGCTCCAGAAAATTCAGTACGGGGGGCTTCTGGGACTGCAGCGGCAGCTTCAGCGCGACGAGGCGACGGTGCGCGACATTGACGCGCTGGTTCGTGACGTCGTTGCGCGCTATACAAAGCTCGACGCCGTTCCTCTCGCCGACATCGTGCAGGACATGACCGGCTACAAGCTGCGTAGCCGGCGGCGCTGATTCACCACGGCGCCGCGCGGCGCACCGCCCGATGATGGCGCATCGGGCAGCCGGCTGCACGGTTACTTGACGGCGAGCAACTCGATCTCGAAGATCAAGGTCTCGTTCGGTCCGATCGCGCCGCCGGCGCCGCGCGCTCCGTAGGCGAGATCGGCCGGGATCCAGACCTGCCACTTGGCGCCTTCCTTCATGAGCGGCAGGACTTCCTGCCAGCCCTCGATCACCCCGTTGACCGGAAACGTGGCGGGCTCGTTGCGCTTGTAGGAGCTGTCGAACTCGGTGCCGTTGATGAGCGTGCCGCGGTAGTGCACCGACACCGTGTCGGTGGCTTTCGGCTGCTTGCCCTTGCCGTCCTTCAGGATCTTGTACTGCAGGCCCGACTCGCGCGCGACCACGCCGGCTTTTTTCTTGTTGTCGGCCAAATAGGCCTTGCCGGTTTCGAGGTTCTTCTTGGCGGCCGCCTCGCGCTTCTCGATTTCCTTTTTCTGCACGGCTTCCATCGCCGCGCGCATCTCGGCCTCGCTCAGCTTGGGTGTGGTGCCGGCGAGCGCATCCTGGATGCCCTGGGCGAGCGCCTTGGCGTCATAGTCCAGGTTCTGGCGCTTGAGGTTCTGTCCGACCTGGATGCCGACGGAGTAACTGAACTTCTGCTTGTCATTCTTGAGCTCGACCACGTCCTTCGCGTGGCCCGTTGCCGCGACCAGCGCGGCGGCACAGCCTAACCACCAAACTGCCTTCATTGCTGCTCCTTAACTGTGGGCGCCAGAGGGGGTCGACTGGCGGGGCGCTATTGTGCGCGTTTCCGCCGCAATGGCCAAGCGCCGCGTGCGGACTCAGCCGCGGTAGCGCGCGAGCATCAGGCCGCTCACATCGACGGCGGGTGTGCGGCCCGAGACGAGATCGGCGATCACGCGGGCCGAGCCGTTGCTCAGGGTCCAGCCGAGCGTGCCGTGGCCGGTGTTGAGATAGAGGTTTCGATAGGGCGTTGGCCCCAATACCGGCAGGTTGTCCGGCGTCATCGGCCGCAGGCCAGCCCAGTATTGGGCGGTGGCGAGGTCGACGGCGCGGGGGAATAGATCGCCCACGACGTGCTCGAGCGCGCGCCGGCGCGCGGGCGGCAGCGACAAGTCGTAGCCGCAGAGCTCGGCAATGCCGGCGGCGCGCAGCCGGTTGCCGAGGCGCGTAATGCCGACCTTGTAGCGCTCGTCCGTAAGGGTGGCACGCGGCGCGGCCGCGCTGTCGCGGATGGCGAGCGTTAGCGAATAGCCCTTGACCGGATACACCGGCAGGCGCAGCCCAAGCGGTTTGGCCAGAAGCGGCGAGTAACTGCCCGCCGCCAGCACATAGGCGTCGGCCGTGAACTCGCCGCGGTCAGTCGCGACGTGCGCGATGCCATCGGTGTCGGGCACGAGCGCCGTGACCGTGGTTGCATAGTGGAAGGCCACGCCATTGCGCGTCGCCACGTCTGCCAGCGCGCGCGTGAACTGGTGGGCATCGCCGGTTTCATCGTCGGGGAAATGCACAGCGCCGGCGAGCGCGGCGCTGGTGTGCTGCAGCGCTGGTTCGACTGCAAGGGTCGCCGGCCAGTCGAGCACGCGGCAGTTGATGCCAAGCTGTGCGAGCCGCGGCACTTCGGCCGCCGCCTCGTCCCAGGCGCGCTGCGTGCGATACAGCGCCAGCATGCCGCGCGCCTGGCCGTCGTAGTGGATGCCGGTCTGCGCGCGCACCTCCTTCAGACACTCGTAGCTGTAGCGGGCGAATTCCAACATGCGTTCCTTGTTGGCGCGGTAACGACGGGGGCGGCAGTTGCCGAGCATGGCGGCGAGCCAGCGCCACATGGCCGGATCGAGCCTCGGTCGCAGCACGAGCGGGGAGTGGCGCTGGAACATCCACTTGAGGGCGTTGCCCGGCACGCTCGGGGTCGCCCAGGGACTGGCGTAGCTCCACGACACCTGACCGGCGTTGGCGAAGCTTGTCTCCAGCCCAGGACCCGGCTGGCGGTCAACGACGACCACCTCATGGCCGGCGCGGTTGAGCTGGTAGGCCGTAGCGACGCCGACCACGCCGGAGCCGATGACGAGAATCCTCATGCGGACGGCGGCTGGCGCGCGTCGGTCAGCCCGGCAGCGCCTCGACGCGCGCGCGCTGCGTGCTCAGGTTGGCGAGCGCCGCCTCGAATTCCAGCACGCGCGCCTGCTCCTGCTCGACGATCTGGCGCGGCGCGCGCGCCACGAAGTCGGCGTTGGCGAGCTTGCGGCGGGCCCGCGACAAGTCTTTTTCGATCCGCTCGATCTCTTTTCTCAGGCGCTCGAGCTCGGCCTGCTTGTTGACGAGCGCGCCGAGCGGGATCAGGACCTTCATGTTTCCCAAGAGCGCGGTCGCCGATTCCGGCGCCTCCTCACCGTCCTCGAGCCAGGTGAGCGACTCGGCGCGCGCCAGCGCCGTGACGTAGTGGCGGTTGCGTGCGAAGTACTTGCGATCGGTATGCCAGCCGTTCTGGAACAGGACCGGCAGCCGCTTCGACGGCGCAATGTCCATTTCGCCGCGGATGTTGCGCACACCGGTGATCACGTCCATCACCCAGCGCATTTCGTCGATGGCGTCGCGGTCGACGATCTCGCGCTGCGCGCGCGGGTAGGGCTGCAACATGATCGTCGGGGCGCGTATCCCGGCAAGTGGCGCCACGCGTTGCCAGATCTCCTCCGTGATGAACGGCATGATCGGGTGCAGCAGGCGCAACAGCGCCTCCAGCACCTGCACGAGCGTGCGGCGCGTGCCGCGCCGGGCCTCGGCGCTGGAGCGCTCGTCGGTGAGGACGACTTTCGACAGCTCGAGGTACCAGCTGCAGTACTCGTCCCAGGTGAAGCTGTAGAGCGCCTGCGCCGCCATGTCGAAACGATATTCGTTGAACGCGGCCTCAACCTCGGCCGCGACCTCCTGCAGGCGCGAGACGATCCAGCGGTCCGCCGCGTTGAGGTCGACGGCCCCGCCGTCCGGCCCGGTCCCGCAGTCCTGTCCCTCGGTGTTCAACAACACATAGCGCGCCGCGTTCCACAGCTTGTTGCAGAAGTTGCGGTAGCCCTCGACGCGCCCAAGGTCGAGCTTGATGTCGCGCCCCTGCGTGGCGAGCGAGGCGAAGGTGAAACGCAGGGCATCCGTCCCGAATGCCGGTATGCCGTTCGGGAACTCCTGGCGCGTGGCCTGCTCGATGCGTTTGGCCATTTGCGGCTGCATCAGGCCGCTGGTGCGCTTCTTGATCAGCGCCTCAAGATCGATGCCATCGATGAGATCGAGCGGATCGAGAATGTTGCCTTTCGACTTCGACATCTTCTGGCCGTGCGCGTCGCGCACCAGGCCGTGGATGTAGACCTCGCGAAACGGCACGTCGCCCATGAACTTGAGGCCCATCATGATCATGCGCGCCACCCAGAAGAAGATGATGTCGAAGCCGGTGACGAGCACGCTGGTCGGGTAGAACGTCTGGAGCTCCGGTGTCTGCTGCGGCCAGCCGAGCGTCGAGAACGGCCACAGGGCCGAGGAGAACCAGGTGTCGAGCACGTCCTCGTCCTGCTTGAGCGGGCGCGCCCCGAGGCCGTACTTGCGGCGCACCTCGGCCTCGTCGCGCGCGACGTAGATGTTGTTCTGTTCGTCGTACCAGGCCGGGATGCGATGTCCCCACCAGATCTGCCGCGAGATGCACCAGTCCTGGATGTTGCGCATCCATTCGTAGTAGGTCTTCGCCCAGTTCTCCGGGATGAACCGGACGCGACCGTCCTCGACGGCCCGAATGGCCTCGGCCGCCAGGGGGCCGACCTTCACGTACCATTGATCGGTGAGATACGGCTCGATGACCGCGCCGGTACGGTCACCGCGCGGCACCATGAGCTTGTGCTCCTGCACGCGCTCGAGAAGTCCGGCGGCCTCGAGGTCAGCGACAATCTGCTTGCGCGCCTGATAGCGGTCCTGCCCGTGGTACTTCGAGCCGGGAAGGTTGATCTTGGCGTCGACCGTGAGGACGTTAACGAGTGGCAGGTTGTGGCGCCGGCCCACCTCGTAGTCGTTGAAGTCATGGGCGGGCGTGATCTTCACGCAGCCGGAGCCAAACTCCTTGTCCACATAGGTGTCGGCAATGACCGGAATCTGCCGGCCGGTGAGCGGCAGATCGACCGTCTTGCCGATCAGGTGCCGGTAGCGCTCGTCGTCGGGGTGCACCGCGACCGCCGTGTCGCCCAGCATCGTTTCGGGGCGCGTGGTCGCCACCACCAGATACCCGCCGCCGCCCGCGATCGGGTAGCGAATGTGCCAGAGGCGGCCGGATTCCTCCTCGGACAGCACCTCGAGGTCGGAGACTGCCGTGTGCAGCACCGGGTCCCAGTTGACCAGGCGCTTGCCGCGGTAGATCAGGCCCTCGTCGTACAGACGCACGAATACCTCGATGACTGCACGCGACAGGCCCTCGTCCATGGTGAAACGTTCGCGCGACCAGTCGAGCGAGGCGCCGAGGCGGCGCAGTTGGCGCGTGATGGTGCCGCCGGACTGCGTCTTCCACTGCCACACGCGCTCGATGAACGCCTCGCGCCCCAGATCGTGGCGCGACCGGCCCTCGGCTTCGAGCTGGCGTTCGACGACCATCTGGGTGGCGATGCCGGCGTGATCGGTGCCGGCCTGCCACAGCGTGTTGCGCCCCCGCATGCGCTGATAGCGGATCAGTGCGTCCATGATCGTGTCCTGGAACGCGTGTCCCATGTGCAGGCTGCCCGTGACGTTGGGCGGCGGGATCATGATGCAGTACGGCTCGCCGCGGCCGCGTGGCGCAAAGTAGCCGGCCGTCTCCCAGCCGCGGTAGATGCGCGTCTCGATGGCGTGCGGCTCGTAGGCCTTGCTCAGCGTTTCGCCGCCGGCGGCCGTTTTGGGATGGTCGTGGCTCATGCGCGGAATTAACCGCCGCTCCGCGCCTCCGTGCGCGCGCGGCATACGTACGTCCCTGCACATCAAAAACGCCGCTGGCGCGGCGCTTGGGATCACTCGTGCGGCTTATTTTCCACTTTTGCCGCGTCTGACTCCAGCGTCTCACGCAACAGCATGGCGAGCCGCGCGATCACCTTCGCGTCAAGGGGGCGCTTGCCGGCCTTGCGCAGCTCGATGTTGAGCTTGGCCACCGTCCTCACCGCGAGATCATGGGCACGGCTCGGCGCCGGCAAGGGCAGGTCGAGATTGTCGGGCGGCGTTTGCGATGCCGGTTCATCGATGGAGTCGACGCGGGTCTTTGCCCGAGGCCTGCCTGTCTCTGGACCCTCGGCCTCAGCCGGGTGCCCAGCCGGCAGCGACACCAGCGCACTGTCCGGCGGCTCGCCGGGCTCGTGCTCGGCAACGGTCTCGGTCACGACCTCATCGAGCACCGGAATATCGTCCCAATCGCCGGCTGTCTCCGGTGGGCTCGTGTCCGGCGGTAGTTCCGCAGCGAGCCGGTCAGCGGCCCCGACCGCTTCGCCACCGGGCGCCTCGACCGCAACGCCGGAGGGCGGTACCTCTGCTTGCGGGATGAATTCTGGCAGGTCTTCGGCCGTCGGTGCGCTGCCAGTTGCGAGCAGCGCTTCGCTATCCATTGTCGCCGAGTCGTCGAAGGCGGGTTGGGCGGCCGCGGCTTCCTGCTCCTGCGGCGCGACGCTCGATTCGGTCTCGGTCCCGTCGGTCACCCTCGCCAGGTCAACCGGCTCGGGTTGCCGATCATCTTGGTCGGGGGGCGTCGCGCTCGGCGCGTGCTCGGGGGCCACGGCCTGTGCCGCGCTATCGAAGGAGAACACGTCCTGAAGACCCTCGGGCGGTGTCGCGGCGTCGGGTTCCGGCCCCGATGGTGCCGACCCATCGCTTGCTGAAGGCGCGGCGGCGCCGGCATCTTCCGTCGTCAAATCCTCGCTGACCAGACTCTCGAGCGAACGCCGCAAGGCCGCAAGCTCGCCGCCCGGCGAGTCCGCAACCAGGCCATCCATGGCCTGCGGCCCTCGCTTCGCTCCCGTCAGCGAGTCCGCAACCAGGCCATCCATGGCCTGCGGCCCTCGCTTCGCTCCCGTCAGCGAGTCCGCAACCAGGCCATCCATGGCCTGCGGCCCTCGACTTGCGGATGAAGTCGAGGGCGCTGGGACAGGGACGTCCCGTTGAGGGGCTCGCCGGGGTCCGATCGGCGCCGTGGCGGCGGTTGGAACGGCGGCACGCGAAGCCGTGGGCGGCGCGGCGTCGCCCTCCAGCAGGTCGTTGCGGATCAGGTCTTGCAGCGACTTGAGGATCTCCTCGAGCGTATGCTTGGGGTTCGGCTTGTGCTTCGGTTTGTCGTCGGCCGGATGCATGCGACGTATCGTGCCGGCGGATCTACAGGTTATGCGTCTGAAGCGCGTAGCCGCGCTCGCGATAGAAACGGTAACGCGCGCGGGCGCGCAGTTTCTCGTCGTCCGAGGCTCCGACGATCTCCGCCACCCGCTGAAATCGGCTGAACCACGGCGGCACCTCGGCCGCCAGGCTGATCAGCACGTCCTGCACTGCTTCGTGCGGCTCATCCGTTCCGAGCAGCACCGGTGGCTGCGGGTCCGTGGTCTCACTGGTCAGGGCGTGCGGGATGAAGCTTCCGGGGTGGAAGGTCCAGAGCAGCCGGTCGAGACGTCCAGCTTCCTCGGCATCACCGGTCAGGATGTAGACCCGATGCCCGAGACCAAACGCCTTTTGCGTCAACCGGCACACCGCGAAGTCGCGCGCTGCGCCCGCGCCGTCCTGTAACAGGTAGAAGTCGATGCGGGTCATCCCGCGGGCTCTTCCGCCGCCGTGCCCGGGGCGGCCCGCCCGCCGCCACCCGCCGCATCGTCCCCGCCCGCAGCGCTCTCGGCGCGCGCGATCAGGAACTGCGTGAGCAGGGGCACCGGGCGTCCCGTGGCGCCTTTCTCCTTTCCGCCTTTCCAGGCCACACCGGCAATGTCGAGGTGCGCCCACTTGAACTTCTTCGCGTAACGCGCGAGGAAACACGCTCCCGTAATCGTGCCGGCCTCGCGTCCGCCGATGTTGGCCATGTCGGCAAAGTTGCTGTCGAGCTGCTTCTGGTATTCGTCCCACAGCGGCAGCTGCCAGCAGCGGTCGTAGGTGTAACGCCCGGCGGCGAGGAGCTCGCGCGCGAGCTGGTCGTTGTTGGCGAGCAGGCCCGCGGCGTGCGCGCCGAGCGCGATCACGCAGGCCCCGGTCAGCGTGGCGATATCGACGACCGCTGCCGGGTTGTAGCGCTCCGTGTAGGTGAGCGCATCGCACAGGATTAGCCGCCCCTCGGCGTCGGTGTTGAGTATCTCGATCGTCTGGCCGGACATCGAGGTGACAATGTCGCCGGGCTTGTTGGCGTTGCCGTCCGGCAGGTTCTCGCTCGCGGGGATCACGCCGACGACATTGAGCGGCAGCTTCAATTCGGCCGCGGCCTTGAGCGCCCCGAGCACGGCGGCAGCGCCGCACATGTCGAATTTCATCTCGTCCATCTTCTCGGCCGGCTTGATGGAGATGCCACCGGCATCGAAGGTGATCCCCTTGCCGACCAGCGCCACCGGCGCCGCATCTTCCTTGCCGCCATGGTATTCGAGAACGATGAGCTTGGGCGGCTGGCGGCTGCCGCGCGCCACGGACAGCAGTGCGCCCATCTTGAGCGCGTGCATATCCGCCTCCTCGAGCACCGTCACCCGCAGATTGTGCTGGCGCCCGAGCTCGGTCGCCTGGTTGGCGAGGTAGGCCGGCGTGCAGATGTTGCCCGGCAGGTTCCCGAGATCGCGCGCGAGCCTGGCGCCGGCGGCGATCGCCTGACCCTGACGCACCGCGCTCTCGCCCGTGGGCAGGTCGCTGCGCTTGGCCACGGCGAGGATGATGCGTTTGAGCGGCTGCTTGGTGTCGTTCGGTTTGCTCTTGAGCTGATCGAAGCGGTAGAGCGCGGCCTCGGTCACTTCCACCGCCTGGCGGATCTTCCACGCGATGTCGCGGCCCTTGATATCGAGCTCGGTCAGAAACGACATGGCCTCGCTCGCGCCGGTCTGCTTGAGCGCCGTCGCGGTCTTGGCCGTGACCTCGATGTAGCGCGCGTCATTGAGCTCCTTTTCCTTGCCGCATCCGACGAGCAGCACGCGTTCGGCCGGCAGGCCGGTCAGATGGTGCAGGAGCAGCGTCTGCCCCGTCTTGCCTTCCAGATCGCCGCGGCGCAGGATCGCCGCAATCGCGCCTTGCGTCACCTGATCGATCTGCCGGGCAGTCGGCGAGAGCTTGCGGCCCTCAAAGACGCCCACGACCAGACAGCCGGTGCGCTGTTTTTCGGGTGTTCCGCTCTTGACCGCGAATTCCATCCTTGCTTCCTGTGTTATCGTATGTCGAAGGGGTTTGGCGACGCCGTTTGATCTAGACGGTCGGTGCAAGAAAGTGCTTGATTACCAAGCAATTGCCCCAGCTTTTCGCCGGCAAGCTGTCCAGTTGCCAAGCGAGCGGGCCGAAGCTTGAGTTTCAAGCAAAATTGTCCAATGACTGCACGTAGTTTGTCAAAAGCTGGACGAAGCCGGACGTGATCATCCATCGGGCCCTGTACCGCGAAACGACCAAGATCTGGGCCGCGATCATCATCGTGTTGCTGGCCCTGTTTACGCTGGTCCTGTTCGGCCAGATGCTGTCGCGCGCGGCGCGCGGGGAATTTGCTCAGGGCCTGGTGCTTGCGCTGCTGGGTTTGCAGCTGCTGCACTACCTTGACGTACTGTTGCCGCTCGGGCTGTACCTCGCCCTTTTGCTGGCGCTCGGCCGCTGGTACCGGGACAGCGAGATGGTCGTGCTGGCCGCCTGCGGGATTGGTCTGCCGCAACTGTTCAAGCCCGTGCTGACTCTCGCGGCCGCGGGCGTGGCGCTGACCGCGACGCTTTCCCTCGTGGTCAATCCGTGGACCAGCCAGTTGAGCGAGCAGCTGAAGCTCGAGGGTCGCAAGCGCTCGGAATTGACGCTGGTCGTGCCCGGAGTGTTTTCGGAGTCGAAGCTGACCGGACGCATTATGTACGCCGAGTCGGTTTCCGACGACGGCGTGCTGCAGAACGTCTTCGTCGCCAATCCCCCTAATGGCGCGCCGGGTCTAATCGTGGCCCGTGCCGGACGTCCGGTGACGCCGACTGACAGCGGTGCGCAGTTTATTGAGCTGCGCGACGGTGCCATCTATGAAGGCGACCCGGGTGTCACCTTGTATCGCATGGGGCACTTCGAGGTGTTGAACTTGCGCATCGAGCCGCAGCGCTTCGCCGAGGGGCCGCTGCCCGTGAGCGCCTGGTCGTTCCGGGAGCTACTGCGCAGTGACCTGCCCCAGGCCAAAGCCGAGTGGCACTGGCGTCTGGCGCGCCCGGTGAGCGTGACCATCTTCGTCCTGTTTGCCGTTGTGTTTGCCTATACCGACCCGCGCCGCGGGCGTGCAGTGACCCTGATTGCGGCGATCGTCGTGTATTTCGTCTACACGAACCTGCTGGGGTTCGGGTTGGCCCTGCTGCGCAATGCGAAAGTGCCGCTGGCGCTCGGGCTGTGGTGGGTCCACGCGACCGCTGCCGTCGTGGCCGCCTATCTGTTGTGGCGCCGGCTGGGGAATCGGCCCCTGTTTGCACTGCCGCGACTGCGCCGATGGCACCGCTCCTGACGAGCCTCGATCGGTACATCGCGCGCACCATCGTGGTGAGCACGCTGCTTGTGCTGGGCGTCGTTCTGGCGCTGATGATCTTTGTGTTCGTGATCGACGCGATACCCGACTACGGGCGCGGCCAGTTCTTCGCCTACGAGCTCGCCAAGTTCGTGCTGTTGAGCCAGCCACGGCGCATTTACGAGGTCCTGCCGGTGATCGCCCTGATCGGCACGACCGTGGGGTTGTCGACGCTGGCGCTCAGTTCGGAGCTCACCGCCATGCGCGCGGCGGGCGTTTCCGCGGGGCACATCATCCTGGCGGCCCTCAAGGTTGGCGTCGTGTTTGCCGCGCTCGGCGTCGTTCTGAGCGAGCTGGTAGTGCCGGTCACCGAGGATCAGGCGCACAGCGGACGCGCCCAGGCGCTGCAGGAGAGCCTGCGGCGGCATCAATCCGGCATCTGGCTGCGCGATGGCGCGGCGTTCATCAATATCGGCGAGGTGTTGCCCGACAAGAGCATGCTGCGGGTGACGATCTACTCGTTTGACGTGAACGGGCGCTTGCAGGAGCAACTGTTCGCGGCCCGCGTCCGATTCGAGGGGGACGCGTGGCGGCTCGAGGCGGTGCGCCGCGCTTCGTTCGGGCCCGAGCAGGCCACGATCGCCGCGGAAAGTACCACATCGTGGCACTCGCAGCTGGCGCCCAAAGTGATCGAAGTATTCGCCCGCCAGCCGGAGCAGCTGTCGATCGTGCAGCTGTGGCGCTACATCGAGCACCTGCGCCAGAACGGGCTCGACACCTCGCGCTTTCGCCTGTCACTGTGGCAGAAGCTGCTGGCGCCCGCGGCCACGCTCGTGATGGTGCTGCTCGCCACCCCGTTTGTGTTTCGGCCGGTGCGTAGCGGCGGCCTGAGCCAGCGCGTGTTCGTGGGCATCATGATCGGCGTCGTGTTCATGGTGCTGGTGCGCGTCTTCGGCCTGCTGGGTCTGGTCTACGGTCTGCCGCCGTTTCTGGCGGCGACACTGCCGGTCGTCGCGTTTCTGGCGCTGGCGCTGGTTCTGCTGCGCCGTGCCGCCTAGAGTCTTTTCGGGACAACCACGACCCAGGTGCCGGACAGCCGATCGTGCCAGGCGCGGCGGTCGCGATCGTGCATGACCCACAACAGGCCGATTCCGGCACAGAGCAATGACGGTATTGCCGCGAGAAATCGCTTGGTAGCGCGCGCCCAGGTCACGGTCTGCCCCGCGTTGTCCACTACTTTTAACCGCCAGGCGCGCATGCCGAGGGTCTGGCCGCCATGTACCCAGAACCAGCCGAAGAACCCGAAGGCAATGGCCAACAGGTACAGCTGGAAGGCGAGACGCACGAACGCCCCCTGCGGTGCGCCATTCGCAATCCACACGAACGGCACCGCGGCGGTGAGCCAAAGCGCGGCCACCACCAGGGAGTCGTAGAGGAGGGCCGCCAGGCGGCGCAGCAAACCGGCCGCTTCAGCCGCGCTTGGCGCGGCCATTCTGGCGGCGACTGGCGGCGGCTGCGGGGCGCTGTTCTTCACAGTCCGGCAAAAGTCCTTGTCATGGCGGTGAAATCTGTTACGGGCTTGCCTATGAAGTAGGCAAGCCGCTGATATATCGAACAGTTCTCGGGTTGTTCAAAATTTATTCAAACCAAGACGGCAGCCGCAAAAGGCGCCTTTCGCAGGCCGTGGTGCTGCGATACACACAGAGTTATCCACATCTTTTGTTAGTAATTTTGCCGCTGCACAAGCACGGCTGAAGCGGCGGATGCAAACTCTCGCAAAGCAGCGTCTAGAAGTCCCAGCGATAGCCGAGGGATCCGAAGCGGCGCGTCGTGCTCTCCTCGGCGAAACTGCTTGACGTATCGGTCTTTTCGATGCCGAGCTCGATCTCGAAGACGAGGTTGCTCCTGAGATTGTAACCAAGCTTGAACGTCGGTGTCAGGCGCGTTAGCTCAACGTCGAGGTTGTCGCGCTGCATGTAGTAGAGGAACGACACATCGAGCGCCCAGCGCTCAGCGAACAGCGTACGCGAGTACAGGGAAAGCGCCTGGCCGTCAAACGATGGGGCCGCCACGTAGCTCGCCCGAAGCGTCATGCTGTCGCGCTTTGTCAGCACTCCGGTCCCCGTGGCCTGCAGGGCGTAGGTGTACTGGTTGCCGGTTCCCGGGTTGCCCGGCACGGTGCCGATGGTCTCGGTCGCGGAGATGTTGGTCAGCTGCACGTCGCCGCCCAATTGCCACGCGGAATTGATCGGGTAGGCGGCACCGACCTGGTAAACGTTGGCGGTGGCCGTGCGGGCCTTGGCGAGTTGGCGAATCTCATCCTCCGAGAGCGTAGTGAGCAGCTCGCGGATCGATGTGGCCGTCTCCCCGATCAGGGCGTTGCTGGTTTGCATCGGCGGGGATTTGCGCCGGTCGACCAGGAGGTTGTAGGTGGCTTTGCCGTCGGTTTGCCATGTTCCTTGCAGGACCGCCGCGTTCACCACGCTGTAGGAAGTGTCGTAGTCGAGCAGCGCGAACAGCGAGCGCCGCGGGTCGAAGTAGCGGATTTCCGCCCCGACCGCCTCGCGGTCGCTGATGCCGTCGACTTCCTGGCCGATGACGTAGGCCGAGGCGTTCCAGCGCTCGGCGAACGTTCCGGCGTCGAGGCTCACGCCAACGAACTTCTTGTCATAGTGCGTGTAGTAGTCGACCAGCTTGCCGCCTTGCAAGTTGCCGCGCCATTGCGCGGCGAACCCGTAGTTCAGGCGTGCGCCGTCGAATGGCAGCAGGATGCCGGCGGTGTTGCCCGGCTGCCGGCCGATGCGTGCGCCGTAGTCGAGCTGTTTGTCCTTCAGGTCGTAATAGGCGGCGTTCAGCCGGTTAGTGTCGTCGATGTCGGTGAAGTTGGCGGTGTAGGTGTCGCGGAACACGACGCGATTGTCGTAGCGCTCGCTGCGCCAGCGCGTCGTGTAATCGAGCGAGGTGATAATGGCCGACTGGTCCGTGAGCGACAGCGTCGTCTGGTCGAGCGGATTCGCATTGAGATCGAACGGTTGGGTTTCGATTTTCGAGGCGCCGTAGTAGTAGTACTGCGACAGGCCGCCGTAGGTCAGAACCTGGGTTGCACGCGGCTTGTCGCCGGGCTTGGCAGCGACCGCGCCCGCTACCGGGGCGGCCGAGAGGTTGGCGAGGCGCTGGCGCACCCGGTCGGCGCCATCGCCCTCGGGGTAGAGCTTGAGGTACAGCTCGTATTCCGCCCGTGCCCGGGTGAGCTCGCCGTTGCGCTCGCGCGCCACGCCAGCCAGCTCCTGCGCATCCGGCGAGACGCTGTTCGGAGGCAGTCGCAGGATGCGTTCCAGCAGCTCGAGGGCCGCGGCGTTGTTGCCGGCGGTGAGCTCGGCGTGTGCCCGCTCGAGCAACTGCGAGGCCTCCTGCTCGATGGCCAGCCCGGCTATCGGCGTTGCAGCCGGTTTAGGGTCTTCCAGGAGTACACCGGCAGCGTCGGGCGGAACTGATGCTGCCGTTGCCGCGGCCGTGGTTGTGCTTTCGCCGGCCGCCGCCGCTGCCGCGGCCGCCAGCTCGCTGACGCCTGCGGCCGCCGCGCCCGAAGCACCCGTGGCGGCTTTCCCGGCAACGGCGCTGGAATCTTGGGCGCCAGGTACGTCCTGTTGCGGTGCAGCCGCTGTGCGGGCGTCCGGTGGCGGTTGTGGCGCCAGTAGCTGCTCCTGGGCCGACACCTCGACCACGCGGGCCTGCGGAAAGCGGCGCGCCAGCTCTTGGCGTGCGGCCTCGGCCTCCTGTCGGTTGGCGAAGAACCCGAGCCGCAGCTGGTAGCGCTCGCCGGCCGTTGCCGGCTCGGGAGTCGCGTAGAGGTGGTAGCCCTGGTAGCGCGCGGGCAGGTCCTCTGGCCGCAGCTCCGGGCTACGCGTGTGGCTGCTCAGATGAATGGCGAGGATGTTGGCGCGCGCGGGCACCGGCTGCGAGGAAGCCGTCTCGGGCGGGCGCACGGCCGCCGCCGCCGCTGGGTCGATGGTTTCCTTGCGGGGCTCGGTCGCCGCCACCTGGCGGCTTGCCATGGCGGCCTCGTATTCCTGCGGGCCGATCGCCGCCGTCCAGATATCCGGGTAGCGGGCAAGCAGCGCACGCCGCACTGTATAGGCGTCGGCGACATCGGTGAAGAAGCCGAGGCGCACGACGTAAGTCGCCGATCCGTAGATGTTGGCGCGGGTCTGGTAGACGACCCAGCCGGGAAGGTCGCGCTGGTAGCGTTCCAGATCAGGAATTGGCTCGGTCGACGTGGCGAGCGTAAGCGCAAAGGGAGTTTGGACGGCCGGTCGCGGCGCCCGCGCCGTGCGGTTGGCGGGCTGCTCCTCGGGCGCCGGCGCGGCGGTGGCCGGGCCCGGCACCGTCAGGCAAACGGTGATCGCAGCAACGAGAGTCGCGCGCAGCATGCGGTCGGCCAGCAAGATGATCGAATGCCGTCGTTCGGGAGTCAGAAGTCAGGAAGGTCCGGTGCGCGTCGACTTTTTTGGTTTTCCGTTGCACCCGCCGGCAGGGCGGCCCTCGGCTTGAGCCGGCAGGCTCACGTACAGGCTGCGGCTGTCCTCGCCGAGCCGAACCGCGTAGCTCTCGGGCCAGCCGAACTGGATGACCAGCTGCAACGGCGCTCCGCGCGGATCGGGCGGCGGCACGACCGTGACGGTGAAGCACGGCAGCAGGTTGTTGCGCGGCGCACGTCGAACTTCATCGAGCGGCGGATGCCCGAGTATTTCGCGCAGGTCCTCGGCCGAGATGGGCTGCAAGTACACGTTGAGGATCTCGCCCGTCTTCGGTGGAAAGTGGCGCAGGTACCGGACCGGAATGGTGAAGCGTATGGTGATGCGCACCGTCTCGTCAGCCGCGCCGACTTCGACGTCGTCGATGAGGCGGGCGGCGGCCGGCGCGTTGACCAGCGCGCTGCACGCGACCGCCACACCTAGCAATGCCATGCGCGCGCGCTGGCGCATGGTGCCCCTCAAGGCCGGCGCCGTGTGTTGGCCTGCAACGGCGTGACTCTGCACCATGCGCTAGAACCCGCCACCCGTCGAGCGATGCTTGCCGCTTCGCGTTGTCTTGATTGTGGTGAGCGTTGCGTCTGTGTAGACATGGCAGCTTCCCGAGCAATCGCGCAACTCGCTTACGGTATACAGGATCTTGGGCGTGTCGACTTTCTTGTGCGGATCCGGCTTGAAGCGGTCCGCGTGACAGCCGGCGCAGTCCGGTTTGTAGGCGCTGAACTTCCAGCTGATGACTTCATTGTTGCCCGTGTGGCAGGCCGCGCAGGTGACACCGGTGTTGTGCGCCTTGTAATACGGTGAGGTGTGCGTGTAGCGCGTCACCGGCAGCCAGGCCGAGGTTGTGTGACAGGCGTCGCAAGACCTGGTGGTCACGAAGTGCCCGCTCGGCTTGCCACTCGCCTGCACGCCGTTGTGGCACGTGCCACAGGTGCCCGGCGCTACGCCGGCGTGGCTGAAGGTGGCCGGCACCCAGGCGGTAGTGCGGTGGCACTGGTCGCAGGCGGCGGTGGTCTGAATGTGGTTGGCCGGTTTGCCGCGCGCCGTCGTGCCGTTGTGGCACGTGCCACAGGTGCCCGGCGCTACGCCGGCGTGGCTGAAGGTGGCCGGCACCCAGGCGGTAGTGCGGTGGCACTGGTCGCAGGCGGCGGTGGTCTGAATGTGGTTGGCCGGTTTGCCGCGCGCCGTCGTGCCGTTGTGGCAGGTCGCACAGGTGCCGGGGACGACGTTCGCGTGGTTGAATCCGGCGGGCACCCAGGCTGTGGTGCGATGGCAGGTATCGCACGACGAGGTCGTCACGACGTGGTGCGGTGGCTTGCCGCTTGCCTGCGCGCCGTTGTGGCAGGTGGCGCAAGTGCCCGGCGCGATGCCGGTATGGCGGAACCGCGCACCGGCCCAGCTAACCGTCGAGTTATGACACTGCGCGCAGGGCTCGGCTGTGGGGATGTGGTTGGCGGGCTTGGCCGTGGTCGCGCGCCCGCTGCCTGGTGAGTGGCAGATCTGACACTGGCGCGGAGTGCCCTTGAACACGCCGAAGCTGTGGCAGCTCTCGCAGGCGGCCTGCGAATGGGCGCCGGTGAGCGGGAAGCCGGTGAGCGCGTGGTCGAATGCCTCGCGCGTTGCGCCGGGCTCGGCGGCGATCGCTTCGATGCCCACGCCGAGCACCAGGGCGAACAACGCGAGCGCTGCCGCGCAACCTCCAGCGAAGAACAACTGCCAGGACACTTGTTTCGCGCTCATGGTTTCCCTTCCTTGTTCTTGATTCTTGCGCCCGCCAGACGATCTACCGCGCGTGATTCCTCGCGTCTATCGCATCCCGGCGCCGATGGCAGGCTTGATGCGCCGGAAGCTGTCGGTCACATGGCAACGTTCGCATTGCTTCCCGAAGCGCCCGTCGTGCACGTCATCGGTTTCGTGGCAACCGGCACAGGTCGCCGGTGCGCTGACCTTGCCGGTCACCGGCTTGGTGTGGCAGGCGAGGCAGGCGAGCGGCTTGTGCGCGCCATCCAGCCTGAAGCGCGTGCGCCGGTCGTGGTCGAAGTCCCAGCGCTTCCAGTCGGCGGCGTTGTGGCAGGACTCGCAGCGTGTGCCGAGCCGGCGCTTGTGGGTGTCGTCCTTGTCGTGGCAGGCGACGCACTCGGTCCTAGCATCCTTGAACTGCACGGTCTTGTGGCAGTCCTTGCAGTCGACCTTGGCGTGCTTGCCGAGCAGCGGGAAGCGCGTGAGCCCGTGATCGAAGCGCGTGGTCTTCCAGTCGCGCTCGTTGTGGCAGCTCTCGCACTTGCGGCCCTGCTGGCCCTTGTGCTTGTCGTTCTTCTCGTGGCAGGCGAAGCAGGTCGTTGCGAGCTTCTGCTTGTGGAGATGACCCGTGTGGCAGCTGTCGCACTTGGTCTGGACGTGCTTGCCGCGCAGCGGGTACCTGGTGTCGCGGTCGTGGTTGAACGTCACGGATTTCCAGTCGCGCGTGACGTGGCAGGCGTCGCACTTCTCGCCGTAACGTCCCTTATGGCCCTTCTTCTGGTCGTCCGCACGGTGGCAGGAGAAACAGCTCTTGGCCAGTTTTTCCTGGTACAGAATGCCGGTATGGCAGGACTCGCACTTGGCGAAGCGGTGCTTGCCGGTGAGCGGATACTTGGTATCACGGTCGTGGTCGAAGCGGATCGTCTTCCAGTCCTTCTCCCCATGGCAACTCTGGCAGCGCGGCCCGAATCGGCCCTTGTGCTTGTCGTCCTTCTTGTGGCACGCATTGCACTCCATCGGCGCGCCCTTGAGATTGTCGGGTCTGGGGTGGCAGTCCTTGCACTCGACCTCGGCATGTTTGCCGCGCAGCGGAAAGCGTGTCTTGCCATGGTCGAACTTGATGTCCTTCCAGTTGCGCTCGGTGTGGCAGTCGGCGCAAGCCGGCCCGAGCGAGCCCTTGTGCTTGTCGTCTTTTCTGTGACAGGCGTTGCACTCGGACGGCGCCTCCCGGTACTTCTTGCCGCTCGCGTGGCAGTCGCGGCACTCGATGCTGGGCGCTGCGTGCCCGGCACGCAGCGGGAAATCGGTGAGCCTGTGGTCAAAGCGCCGGGTATCGAAAGCCGCGATGTTCACGTTGCGCCCCTTATGGTCCGTATGGCAGGTCCGGCAGTCCTGTTGCGTGAGGCGGCCGTGGTAGCCCATGCGCTGCTGCACATCGCGCGCCACCTCCTTGTGGCAGTCGAGGCACAGCCCTTTCTGCGCCGCCTTGTCGAAACGCACATGGCATTTCTTGCAGTCGCCCTCGAGCTTGGCGTGGCCCTCGATGAGCGCGCCCGGGCTCAGGACGCTCTCGACGGTATCGGCATGCGCGCTGGCAACGAACAGGCTGAGCAACGCGGCGAAGAAATGTCGCGCCATGGGTGGCGTCGGCGTCGCGCGGGGAATCAATACATATGCACGGCGACGACATGCACGATTCCACTCACCACCAGCAGCAGCACGAAGGGTACATGCAGGATGTGCCACGCGGCGAACAGCCGTTCGTAAGCGCGAAAGCGCGCCACTTCGACGACCGCGCGCAGATGCGCTCGGATCACGGAGCGCCCCTGGCGCAGGCGGTGGCGCAGCTTGAGCTCGTCCCAGCCGCGCCGCAGACCGTAGATGCGGGCGGCGATCTCCAGCTCCCGCGCCGCGCGCCGCGCCGCCAGGCGCGCCCTTACCCCGACCGTGAGGAAACGCCACACGCGCTGCCGCCAGTTTTGGTCTTCCCCAAGCACCTGCGATTCGAAGGCGAGGAGGTGCTGCGTCATCTCCGGGGCGAAGTGAAACCGGGACCGCATGTCGCTGTCGCTGGTGCCGAGCTGCGCCTGAATCTCCTGCAAGGTCGCCGCGCGCCCGTACAGCCCATGGTGGATCTTGCGGTAGATGAAGCGTCCGACGATGCCGCTGCCCGCCACGAGCAACATGGAGTAGAGCGCAACCGTCGCATTGAGCGAGCCCAGATGGAAGGTGGAGTGAAATAGTATGAGCGTCGGCGCCAGCACACCGATCACCATGTGTGCGCGGAACCAGTGGCGCATGCCGCCCAGCGCGGCGAGGAAGCGCACGTGCTTACGGAGCGGGTAGAGCAGCAGTGTGAGGAGCAGGATGCCGCCCACGAGCCCGAGGTTGTAACCGAAATCGGAACCTGGCGTGTAGTATCGGCCGCCCGACACCTGCCAGGCAGCGACCGCCAGCGTGACCAGGCCGAGCCCAAGGAACAGCCGACCCTGTCGTGACCGAGGTGCGGGCGTTGCTGGCGCGCGGCCGGGGATGTTACGCACGATGAGTTGTTGTTGAGTGCCCATGGTCAAGGTGCCAGAGTATGCGCGCGCGATTGCGGCGAACGGCCAGCATTCGCCGCGCATGCATGGCTTCGGGTGAACGGCAGATCTCCCTGGAGCCGCAGCGGCTAACGCACGTGGCGGATAGCTGGAAGCATACTTGCTATGTACAGCCAAACCTACTAACGAGGTGCCGAAGTGTCGGAAATCGCAGACGAATGGAATAATTCTACGTGTCCATTCCGTTACATTCCGCAAGGCACACCGCGGTCATCAAGGCGCAATCACCTGCAGCGCAGTCAAGATTCCGCCGCCGGCTCCGGCACGGCTGAAATTCGCGCATGAGCTCCTATTACTGGCTGTATCTGGGCGTTCTGCTCATCGCACTTGGCTGGTACATCGCCCGCCACCGACGCCAAGAAGCGCGGCACGCCGTGCGTCTCAAGGAGGCGGTTGAAGCCGGTCTCACCGAGCCTGCCTCGCTGCATCCTGTCATCGATCCAAGGCGCTGTCTTGGCTCCAAGGCGTGCGTCAGCGCCTGCCCGGAGCACGCGATCGGCATCATCGGCGGCAAGGCCCAGCTCGTCGACCCGACCAAGTGCATCGGTCACGGCGCGTGCAGGGCGGCCTGCCCGCACGACGCCATCGAGCTGGTGTTCGGCACCGCCAAGCGCGGCGTCGACATTCCGCAGGTGAATCCGAATTTCGAAACCAATGTGCCGGGACTGTTCATTGCCGGCGAGCTGGGTGGCATGGGACTGATCCGCAAGGCGGTCGAGCAGGGCCGGCAGGCAATTGATTCGATCGCCAAGCTCAAAGACGGAAAGTACGCATACGACGTGGTGATCGTCGGGGCCGGTCCGGCGGGCCTGGCCGCCTCCCTCGCGGCGATGGAGAAGAAGCTGCGTTTCGTGACCGTCGAGCAGGAGGACTCGTTCGGCGGGACGGTCTATCACTACCCGCGCCGCAAGGTCGTCATGACCGCACCGGTGCAGCTGCCGATCGTCGGCAAGATGAAATTTGGCGAAGTGAGCAAAGAGGAGCTGCTCGAATTCTGGCAGCGCGTGCTGAAACAAACCGGCCTCAAGGTCAATCTGTTTGAGCGCATGGAGACCGTCCGGCCGGACGGCGGCGGCTTTGTTGTGAAAACCTCGAAGCAGGAATACAGAACGCGCGCAGTGCTGCTCGCCATTGGCCGGCGTGGCACGCCGCGCAAGCTCGGCGTGCCGGGGGAAGAGCAGCCCAAGGTTGTCTACCGGCTCATCGATGCCGAGCAGTACCGTGGCAGCCACGTGCTCGTGGTCGGCGGCGGCGATGCGGCGCTGGAGGCGGCGTTGGCCTGCGCCGAAGAACCCGGAACCACTGTTACGCTTTCCTATCGCAGCGAAGCGTTCGGGCGCGTGAAGCCCAAGAACCGCGAGCGCTTGCAGGCTTGCGAGCAGGTCGGGCGCATCCGGGTGCTGCTGAAGTCAAACGTCAAGCAAATCGGCGCGAAGAACGTCGTGCTCGATCACGATGGCAGGAGCATTGACCTGCGTAACGATGCGGTGATCGTGTGCGCGGGCGGCATTCTGCCCACGCCGTTTCTCAAGGAGATCGGCGTGATGGTCGAGACCAAGCACGGTACCGCGTGATCGCGCTCAGCCGAGCTGGCGCAGCACCGGCAGGAGCTTTTCCTCCCACACCTTGGGCGTGATCGGCCCGATGTGCTTGTAGCGGATCACGCCCTCCCTGTCGATTACGAAGGTCTCCGGCACGCCGTACACGCCAAGCTCGATCCCGACGCGCCCGTCGAGATCGGAAACGCTCAGCTCATAGGGGTTGCCGAGCGCCCCAAGCCAGCCGAGCGCATCCTGGCGCTGGTCCTTGTAATTGAGGCCGATGATGGGAACGAGCTTGCGTTGCGCGATCTGGTTAAGCAGCGGATGCTCGTCGCGGCAGGCGGCACACCACGACGCCCACACATTGAGGAGATAGACACGGCCGCGCAGGTCCTGGTGGCTCACGCGCCGCTGCGGGTCGGCCACGCTCGGCAGCTCGAAGGCGGGCAGCGGTTTGCCGACCAGCGGCGAGGGGATCTTGCGCGGGTCGAGGGACAGCCCGACATAGAGCAGGGCGCCCAGCACCCCGAAGACGATGAGCGGAATCAGGAATTTCTTCATTGTTTTGCTACTTGGCGGGCGCCGACTGGAAGCTGCCGCCCTTCATGGCGCTCGCGGCATCCGGCGGCATGTAGTTCTCGTCGTGCTTGGCCAGCACCTCGGTGGCGATGAACTGCTTGTCAGCGGTCAGCTTGCCTTGCGCGACCACCCCCTGACCCTCGCGAAACAGGTCGGGCAGGATGCCCTGGTAGGTCACGGGCAGAGACTTGTTGTTGTCGGTGACGACGAAGCTCACCTTAAGGCCGTCGCGTTGGACGCTGCCGGCGGCGACCATGCCGCCGATGCGGAAAAGGCGATCGACCGGCGCCTTGCCCTCAAGCACTTCGGTTGGTGAAAAGAAGTACACGAGGTTGCTGCGAAACGCGTTGAGGATGAGCAGCGCCGCGATCGTCAGTCCGGATACCGCGGTGATGATGATAGCCAGGCGCTTGTGTCGTGCTTTCATTCGGACTGCCCCTTGATACGATAGAACTCCCGCAGGCGGGCTTGGGTGCGCTTGGCGCGTGCACGGGCGACCACGACGTTGCCGATCAGCACGAGCGCGGCGACCGCATACGAGCCCCACACATAGACGGCATAGCCGCCCATGGCGAAGAAGTTGGACCAGTTCATTTGCCGGGAGTTTCCGCCTGCAGGGCCTCTGCGACCCATATCGTGTGTTTCTCGCGCTCGAGAATATCGGCGCGCATGCGCATCAGCAGCACCGTGACGTAGTAAACGGTGAACGCGAGCGCCATCACCAGCAGCGGGATGAGGATGCTGGGGTGAATCGACGGCTTGCCGACCTTGCTGACGGAGGCTGGCTGGTGCAACGTGTTCCACCATTCGACCGAGAAGTGGATGATCGGAATGTTCACCATGCCGACGAGCGCCAGGATCGCGCAGGCGCGCGCCGCCCGTTTCGGGTCGTCGATGCTCGCCTCGAGCGCCATGATGCCGACGTAGAGGAAGAACAGGATCAGCTCTGAGGTGAGGCGCGCATCCCAAGCCCACCACGTTCCCCACATCGGCTTGCCCCACAGCGACCCGGTGACGAGCGCGAGAAACGTGAACGAGGCGCCGATCGGGGCGCTCGCGCTGGCCGCGACCTCCGCGAGCCGGATGTTCCAGGCGAGCCCCACGGCGCCGGCGCTCGCCATCACGACGTAGATGAACATCGACATCCAGGCAGCCGGGACGTGGATGAACATGATGCGGACCGTTTCACCTTGCTGGTAGTCGGGCGGGGCGACGAACAGACCAAGATAAAGACCGGTGAGCAGTAGAATGATGGTGAGGCCCGCGAGCCACGGAACCAGGCGTCCGGCGAAGGGGTAGAACACCTTGGGGGCGGCGTACTTGTGAAACCAGTGCATGGGGTCGCCTAATCGAGAGACACGCGCAAGGCGGCAGACGTGGCCCATGGCACGAAGCTCAAGGCCAGCACCAGGAAGGCTCCGAGGAGCGACAAGTGTGCCTCGACGTCGAGCCCGGTGGCCGCGCCGGCAACGGCGGCTGCGCCGAAAATCAGCACCGGAGTATACAGCGGCAGTACCAGCGCCGAAACCAGCACGCCCCCGCCGCGCAGACCCAGAGTCAGCGCGGCGCCAATCGCCCCCAGAAGGCTCAAGACCGGTGTGCCTAGCAGCAGCGACAGCACCAGCGTTCCCAGCGCGGTTTCGGGCAGTTGCAACTGTATTGCCAGCAGCGGCGACAGCAGCACGAGCGGCAGGCCCGACAGCAGCCAGTGAGCCGCTACCTTCGCCAGCACCAGGACGCTCAAAGGGTGGGGCGCGAGCAGGAGCTGCTCCAGCGTGCCATCCGCGTAGTCGTTGGCGAACAGCCGGTTGAGCGACAGCATCGTGGCGAGCAGCGCCGCCACCCAGACCACGCCCGGCGCGAGCATGCTCAGCATCTGCGGTTCTGGACCGACGCCCAGCGGAAAGAGGCTCGTGACGATGGCGAAAAAAATGACCGGGGTCAGCACATCGGTGATGCGCCGGGTGGCGACCTTGAGGTCGCGGCGGAACACACACAGCGCGGCGCTGCCCAGGCTGGAAGTCGTCATAAGTCGAGGCTGATTCGCGCCACGCCGGCAATCTCGCCAGCGAGCTCCTGGTGCGAGGTGAGCAGGATCATGCCACCGGCCTCGAGGTGTTCGGTAAACAGCTCCGTCATCATTTCCGTAGTCGCGACGTCGAGCGCACTCAGGGGCTCGTCCAGCACCCACAACCTGCGGCGCAGAACGAGCAGCCGCGCGAGCGCCAATCGGCGCTTCTGCCCCTGGGACAGGATTTTGGCCGGGAAGTCGCGGTACGCGGCCAGCCCCATGCGCGCGAGCGCGTCGATGCAGCGATCGCGGTCGGCCTGACCGCTCAAGCAGGCGAGGGCCTGAAGATTCTCGACCGGCGTCAGCTCGTACTGGATGCCATTAAGGTGGCCGACGAACAATAGCTCGCTCAAATAGCCCTCACCGGCAGCGCGGATCGGTATGCCGTTCCAGCGGATCTCGCCCTCCGCCGGGCGCGTCAGCCCGCACACCGTGCGCAGCAACGTGGTCTTGCCGCGTCCGTTAGGGCCGACCACGTGCAGCAAGTCGCCAGGTGCGAGCGTGAACGACAGGCCGCTGAACAACGGCCGGTCGCCGCGCACGCAGCCGACACCGATGGCCTCAAGCATCTGAAGCGCTCCGGGATGGCATTGGTTTCTCGGGACGGCGGGCCGCTTGCGGGGCGGCGATCATGGGCAGTTGTCGTCGGCCATTCGTGTGGTGCCCCCGACACGAATCGAACGTGCGACCTGCCGCTTAGGAGGCGGCTGCTCTATCCACTGAGCTACGGGGGCGTGGCCGGTATTCTAGCGAATGTCCCGGGAATTCGGCCCAAGAAACACAAAATGGCCGGGTCGGCCGGCCATCGATGCGGGATTTGGTGGAGCGGAGGAGGATCGAACTCCCGACCTTCGCATTGCGAACGCGACGCTC
>CAYZVX010000023.1:15336-33265 GCA_964482055.1 uncultured Acidiferrobacteraceae bacterium | reverse complement strand
AGGCCGGGTCGGATTCCGACTTCGCCCTCGCGCGCTACAACGCCGACGGGTCGCTCGACACCACTTTCGGCAGCGGCGGCAAGGTCCTGACCACGATCGGCGCGAGCGACGAAGCCCATGCACTCGCGCTCGCACCCGACGGCAAGATTGTGGTGGCGGGCACAACCTGGAGCATCACGGGCCGCTACGTCGCGCTGGCGCGCTACAACGCCGACGGCTCGCTCGATGCGAGCTTCGGCAGCGGCGGCAAGGTCACCACCGCGATCGGCAGCGGTAGCGCAAACGCCGCGGCTTATGCCGTCGCACTTGCACCCAACGGCAAGATCGTCGTGGCGGGCATCAGTGCCAACGGCACGAACTACGACTTCGCCCTCGCCCGCTACAACACCAACGGCACGCTGGATACCACCTTCGGCAGCGGCGGCAAGGTCACCACCGCAATCGGCTCCGGTTACGACGCGGCCACTGGCGTCGCACTCACGCCAGACGGCAAGATCGTGGTGGCGGGTTCGAGCCACAACGGCACGAAGTTCGACTTCGCCCTCGCGCGCTACAACGCCGACGGCTCGCTCGATACGAGCTTTGGCAGCGGCGGTAAGGTCACCACCCCGATTGGCGCCAACGACGACGAGGCCTACGCCCTCGCGCTCGCGCCCGACGGCAAGATCATCGTGGCGGGCAAAAGTTACAACGGCGCGGACTTGGATTTTGCGCTCGCCCGCTACAACACAGACGGCTCGCTCGATACGAGCTTTGGCAGCGGCGGTAAGGTCGTGACTGCGATCGGCAGCAGGCACGACGAGGCTATCGCCCTGGCGCTCGCGCCCGACGACAAGATCGTGGTGGCGGGCAGCAGTGGCAGCGGCCCGAGCTACGACTTCGCACTCGCGCGCTACAACGCCGACGGCTCGCTCGATGCCACCTTCGGCAATGGCGGCAAGGTCACCATCGGAATCGGAACCGGCTTCGCCTTGGCCCATGCCATGGCGCTCGCCCCCGACGGCAAGATCGTGGTGGCGGGCGCGAGTCACAACGGCACGAACTATGACTTCGCGCTCGCGCGGTACTACTGATCGGGAGTCGCCATCATGAAACGCGATTGGAAATCATCGGTCATCGCCGCTTTCACTCTCCTCGGGCTCGCCGCCTGCGGGGGCGGCGGAGGTGGGGGCGGAGCGCCCCCGCACACCCCCTCCTGGGGCACGGCCGTGCTCATCGAGACCGACAACGCCGGGAGCGCATACAGTCCGCAGATCGCCGTCGATGCCGGCGGCAATGCGTGGGCAGTGTGGGAGCAGTCCGACGGCACGCGTTACAGCATCTGGGCCAACCGCTACGAATGAAGCTGTGCGCGGCGACAGAAGCGAGGCTTACGCCATGCTCCACCGATCGTTAAGCGCTCACCTGGCCATTCGGCTGAACGTTCACCCACACCAATTCGCAAAAAGAAGTTTTAAAGAGGGAAAGCGTACTCATGGTGAGCCGGACGATACATCCGCCTTCGCCGTACCACGCGGCCCCCGCTTCCTGGCTTCTGCGCGTCGCCTGCCGCCTGCGCGCCCCAGGACGCCTGGCGTCGTGGATGCTGCTGACGGCAGTGGCCGCCTGCGGTGGCCATGGGGGCAGCGACCAGGATCAGGCCGCCATGGGCTGGACCCCGCTGATCCAGCGGTCGTGGACGCTCGACCCACTCGTCGAGGATTTTCGCTGCCGGCGCATCCGGATCGATAAGGATACCTACGTCAGTGCGTTCCGCGCCCTGGCGCCGGTCGGAACACACCGCATGCACTTAACCATTTCGAGCGCCGGGACGCCGCTGGGCGACTACGACTGCAACATGGCCGTGATCGTTGGGAGCCAAATGGTGTTCGGCGGCGGTGCCGGAAGCAATGACATCAAGTTTCCTGCCGGCGTCGCGGTCAAGCTGCCTGCGGGACGGTATCTCAATCTGATCATACACGGATTCAATTCCTCGGCGAATCCGCTCACCGCCACGTCGGGAGTCCTGGTCAAGACCGTGCCCGCGGAGGAGGTCGTGCAGGAAGTGGATATGATCTTCGTCGGCACTTTCGACCTTCACATTCCGCCGACCAACCAGCCGTGGAACGAACCCGGGAGCTGTTCGGCGCCCCTGCGGTGGACACTCGTCAACCTCTGGCCGGTCATGAACAAGTATGGCAAGCACCAGAAGGTCACCGTCCGCCGCGACAATGGCAACATCGAAACGCTGCTCGATGCCGACCACTCCCCCAGCAACCAGAGAAATTATCCGCTGCCGAGCACGGTGATCGAGCCCAACGACGAGCTTCGGGTCGATTGCACCTACGTCAACGACACCAACATCACGTATCCGCCGGGCTTCGAAATCCGATATGGAGAAACCGTGACGCAGGAGATGTGCTTCACGGGCGTCTACAAGTACCCGACCGGCGGTGATCCCTATTTCTGTGCAGCGTTTTAGCCGGCTTTGGATATCGCGGAGGCAGGGCAATCGGAGGCGAGGCAAAGCCGCCGGGCTTCGGACAGGACACAGCGCCCGACGGATCATCCCCAGGCTCGTGGCGCTGCGTGTCATTTGCCGGGTGTCATTGGTCGGGGGCAACGGCGATCGTCTCCACCTTGGCGAACATCAAGGGCAGCTTAACCTACAGGCGCAACAGCGACTCCGGGTATCGTCTGGCAGCGCGACGGTGAGGCCGAGTGAGGCGATCAGAGGGGCCAACACCTGGCTGCTGCCGGACCGGATCGAAGCGGTGCCGATGGCGTTGAGCAGGCGTTGTGCGAGCTTCGGCGCCATCATCGGCGAGATGTTGAGCAGCAGCAGGCAGAACGCCTCGCCGCCGTAGCGGCACAGCCGGTCGTCGGCGCCGATGCGCTCCAGCACCGCGCGAAACGACCCTGACGCGGCATCGCCGGCGGCGTGGTCCAGGTGTCGCCGTAACGCTTGAAGTGATCGCGAGGCCGCACAGGGTGACGGCCCGGTTCCCCGGCGGCGGACGCGTTCCAGGAATTCGGGCAGGTCCGTGTCGAGCTAGGGGCGGTTGCGGGCCGCGGTCAACGTGTCGAGCCGTGCGAGCCGGGCCTCGGGCCGGGCGAGATTCTCGGCCGAAACCGTGCCGCCCACGTACTCGGCAACGATGCGGCGCTTGTCGCCCAGGTCGCACAGCTGCCTTTTGGTCTCTCATACCGGTTTCTCCTTTGCAATGAATCGTAGGGAAAAGCCGGTTCAGGCTCTACGTGATCGGCTCAAGCACTGCAGTCAGCCGCCCGCACTCCAATTTGGTTTGGTCTGCGGATCGCTGCAGGTCCGTCTATCAATTCCAGGAGTTTTACGGCCCCGATTTTGCGTAATCCGTCTGACCGCCAATGCTTTCGCGCTGGTGGAACGAGTCAGGACTTTCTGCAAGGATCTGGCTTTGCGCCAGTGTCCTGCCTCTACCGCTTTCGCGATGCGGGCCTGCAATCTCGCCACAACCTGGTAAGTGTGCTGCCACGGGGCGGAGGCGACATCACGGCCGGATTGAACTGCGCCCATATCAACCTGCGGTTGATTGGAGCGGGTGAAGGGAATCGAACCCTCGTCATCTGGTTGGGAACCAGAAGCTCTACCATTGAGCTACACCCGCCCTGAAACCCTAAGGTTGGACTCCTGCCCCCAGAGGGGATGGATGCACCGCCCCTGAGGGTAGGCCATTGACAGACCTATCTCGCGATAGGCTGCCATGCGAAAGTCAGCACACTTTCGTGTCGGGGCGTTCGTTTCATCCCCCATCCGTGCCAGTACAGCCCGGCATTTGCTTGTTCCGCGCCCCTTTACCCACTACGGCCGCAGGCAATCTTGCGCTTGACCTTGTCCGCCACAATGGCCGCGCGCCGCATTGAGCTTACCACGTTCCGCATAAGTAACAGGATTGGGAGGGTTCCGCTTTTCCGCCGCTGACCATTACGTCAGTGTGCCTGCACCAGGCAGACAGGCCACCGGTCACGCGCCATTTTGGCCAGAGCCTATCAGTCACGTTTGGCTCCTCAAGCTTACCGATGTTTGACAGCGATCCCTTTTTACCCTAAGCCACCAACCCAGCTCAGCATCTCATCGGGGTGTGGCCCCCGAAATCACACCAAATCCCTCGCGATGTGTGACGTACCCTGCCGGGTGATTACATTGCTCGAGCGCTTGACACGCCACCCTTGCCAGTGGCGCACCGCTCCCAGGCTGCAGGTGGCCGAACGCCCGGTCGGGGAGGGGCCTGCGCCGCCGTCCGACGACTACTCATGCGGCCTTCGCCGCTTTCTGCGCAAGAGGACGCATCCCCGCGCTCTTCGTCACGCTGGTTTTCTTGCCCTTCACATTGCGCGTGGCAAGCAGGCCAGCTACCTGAGCGACGCGTGTCGCACGCTCGGGGCGCTCTCGTTCCACCATTGAAGTAACCCGTGAAGGTCGTGCTGGCGACGCGTCGCCGCTGCGCTGGGCAGGGAGTCGGCCGTGGCATTACAATGGCCGGGTGATTCTAACGCGTTTCGTTGCCTTGTACAGGGACGCGCTCGAGCAAGTCATCCAGGCCGGTGGCAGTGAAAATCCTTGTAAACGGTGAGGAACGGCAGTTCCCGCAATCCCTGACGGTGGCTGAGCTGCTCGCCGAGCTCGGGCTTGCGGGCCGGCGCGTCGCGGTCGAGGTCAACCGGGAGGTCGTGCCGCGCAGCCGGCACGGTGTGTATCTTTTGAAGAATGAGGATCGCGTGGAAGTCGTGCGCGCGATCGGAGGTGGCACATGGCGGTAAGCGCGCAAACCCTCAAGCAACCCCTGAACGATCCGCTCGTGATCGCGGGGCGCAGCTATCGCTCGCGCCTGCTCGTGGGCACCGGAAAGTACAAGGACCTGGACGAGACGCGGCGCGCGGTCGAGGCGAGCGGCGCCGAGATCATCACGGTGGCGATCCGCCGCACCAACATCGGCCAGAATCCGAACGAGCCCAGCCTGCTCGACGTGTTGCCGCCGTCGAAGTACACCTACCTGCCCAACACTGCCGGCTGTTACAATGTGGAGGATGCGGTGCGCACCTGTCGGCTGGCGCGCGAGCTGCTCGATGGTCACGACCTCGTCAAGCTTGAGGTGCTGGGCGATGAGAAGACGCTCTTCCCGGACATCCCTCGCACGCTCGAGGCGGCGGCCATCCTGATCAAGGACGGCTTCAAGGTCATGGTCTACACCAACGACGACCCGATCGTGGCCAAGCGTTTCGAGGACATGGGTTGTGTGGCCGTGATGCCGCTCGCCGCGCCGATCGGCTCGGGCCTCGGTATCCGCAACCCCTACAACATCCGCTTCATTGTCGAAGGCGCGTCAGTACCAATCCTGGTGGACGCCGGGGTGGGCACCGCTTCGGACGCTGCGATCGCGATGGAGCTCGGTTGCGACGGCGTGCTCATGAACACCGCCATCGCCGCGGCGCAGCACCCGGTGCTGATGGCGAGCGCCATGAAGAAGGCGGTCGAGGCCGGGCGCGAGGCGTTCCTGGCCGGGCGCATGCCGTGCAAGCAGTACGGCACGCCCAGCTCGCCGCTCAGCGGCACTTTTTTCTGACCACGGTCCAACTCCGAGACGCGGCAGCGCCGAGACGGCCGGCTTGCATCAAGCCCTCGGCGGTGTCCGCGCCTTTGCATTAGTTCGTTGCATGGCCGAAGCGTCCCTAGCGCGCCGTCCGATCCGCAGTTTCGTGCGGCGCGAAGGGCGCATGACCGATGCGCAGCGCCGGGCCATGGTGGAGCTGTGGCCACGCTACGGGGTGGAGCCGGGCGACGGCATTCTCGACCTCCCCGGATTGTTTGGGCGTGGCGCGCCGGTCGTGCTCGAAATCGGTTTTGGCAATGGCGAGACGCTCGCGGCGCTGGCGGTCGCCAACCCGCAAATCAACTGTCTCGGCATCGAAGTGCATCGGCCCGGTGTTGGCAGTTTGCTGCGCCGCCTCGCGGCCGCCGACATCAGCAATGTGCGCGTAATGGTGGCGGACGCCAAGGATGTGCTCGCTCATCGGCTTGCGGATGGTTCGCTTGCGGCAGTGCACCTGTTCTTTCCCGACCCCTGGCCGAAGAAGCGCCACCACAAGCGCCGGTTGGTGCAAGCTGATTTCGTGGCGCTGGTGGGCTGCAAGCTTGGGCCCGGCGGAGTCTTTCACCTGGCCACCGACTGGCCGGACTACGCCCATCAAATGATGGCGGTGCTCTCGGCCAGCGATGCGCTCGAGAATGTCGCCGGCACGGGCCGTTTTGCCGAACGCGGCGACCGGCCACCGACCAAGTTCGAGCGTCGAGGCGCGCGGCTCGGGCACGGCGTGTGGGATCTCGTTTTTCGCCGGCGCATGGTCGTGGTATGAGTGCGGCGCCTGCGTACTGGGCACCGGCCGCCTTCGTCGTGCTGTGGAGCAGCGGCTTCATCGGCGCCAAGTACGGCCTGCCATACGCCGAGCCGCTCACGTTCCTGCTGTGGCGGTTTCTGCTCGTGACACTGCTGCTGGGTGTGCTCGCGCTGGCGCTGCGCGCGCCCTGGCCGCGGCGCCGAACCGAGGCCAGTCATATCGCCGTGGCCGGGCTGCTCGTGCATGCCGGTTACCTGGCCGGGGTGTTCGGCGCGATCCATCAGGGCGTGGCGGCCGGCGTCATGGCGCTGATCGCCGGTCTGCAGCCGGTGCTGACGGCGATCGCTGCCGGTCCACTGCTGGGCGAGCGCGTGCGCGCGCGCCAGTGGCTGGGGCTGGCGCTGGGCCTCATCGGCGTGGCGCTGGTAGTGCAGCACCGGTTGCAGCTCGACGGCGCAAGCAGCGCGGGCTACCTGCTCGCCGTCATGGCGCTCGCGAGCATCACCGCCGGCACGATCTATCAGAAGCGCTTCTGCAGTCACATGGACCTGCGCAGTGGCGGGGTGATCCAGTTCGCCGCGGCCGCGCTCGCCATGGCGCTTCTTGCGCCGTTCCTGGAAACCATGGTGGTGAGCTGGACGCCGCAGTTCATGGCCGCGCTGGCCTGGCTTGTCGTGGTGCTGTCGATTGGCGCGATCTCGCTGCTTTTTGTTCTCATTCGCCGCGGCGCAGCCTCCAAGGTATCGAGCCTGTTCTACCTGGTGCCGCCGACCACGGCCCTGATGGCCTATTTCCTGTTCGATGAGCGGCTGACAGGAATGGCGCTGGGGGGCATGGTGCTGACGGTGATCGGCGTCGGGCTGGTGGTGACAATGCGGAACCCTTCTCCATCCGGCGCTCCTAGGCGCTGAGATCAACCGGTGCCGCGAACGAGATCCTGTTTTTCCTTGCGGCTCATGAGCTTCACGGCGAACTCACGCACCAGCGCGTGCGAGCGGTCGGCGCAGACCTCATGGTAGCGCAGCACCACGGGCCGCCGGCTGCGCGTGTAGCGCGAGGCGGTGCCGGCGTTGTGCTCCGCCACGCGCCGGGCGATGTCATTGGTGATGCCGGTATAGTAAGAACCGTCGCTGCACTCGACGATATACACCACCCAGGGCGCGTCGTTTTGCTTCGGGCCGTTGGCCATGAATGAATCGTCGGGCCTGGCAGCCCTTAGACGGCCGGCACCGGTCAGTTGAGGCGCGCAACCCGTCCGTCGAGATCGACCACCCGGCCGCGGATGTCGATGGCGTCGGGCGCGCCCGGCTGCAGCCGCAGGTACTGGTTGTAGTCCGCGAGCGCGGCGCGGAAGCACTCCAGCCGCTCGTACAGCTCGCCGCGGTCGCGCACATCGGCCGCAACGTTCGGGGCAATCAGCAACATGCGGTTGGCGGTGTTGAGCGCCTTCTCCCAGCGCTCCTGCTTGCGGTAGATGGCGCGCAGGTTGCGCAGCATGCGCAGCAGGATGTCCTTGTTGCCGGCGCTCGTGAGCAGGCGTGGCAGCTCGGCGGCCGAGGTCGGCGGTTCGCCGTAGGTCTCCTCGAGCCGATCCAGCAGGTCTTCCTCGCTCACCGGAATGCCGCCGGCGAACGGGTCGAGCACGAGATCGCCATGATGGGTCGCGAATTTCACAAGGAAGTGCCCGGGAAACGACACCCCTTCGAGCGGAAGGCCCACGCGCCGGCCGACCTCCATGTAAACGATCGACAGCGTGATCGGGATTCCGAGCTTGCGGTCCAGCACCTCGTTGAGGAAGCTGTTGCGCGGATCGTAGAAGTCTTCCGTGTTGCCGACGAAACCCTGCTCCTCGAACAGGAAGGCGTTGAGGGCGAGAATCGACTCCTCGAGCGCGGGGTTGCGCGGCAGCCGGCTACGCAACTCCTTTCCCAGGCGATCGAGCTGTAGCAGGTAGGCGTCGACGTCGAGCGCCGGATACTCGTCCTTGGCGAGCAACAGTGCTGCCTCGGCGAGGTCGAACTGCTCCTCGTCACGGCTGATCAACCATTGCAGGCGGTCGGTGATGTCGTGTGGCACGTGGCGGCTCGCGCGTGCTTCGTTGCAGGCAAGCATAGCAGAGCGCCGGACACGTGCCGGACCGCGCGGCTGCGAAAAGCGTGCCGGCCGTGACGATCGGCGTGACGATTCTTGTCAATCGTCCGCCGTGGCATCGAGAAACCGCGTCAATACATGGCGGCACTGAAGCTCCGAGCGCTTTGCCGGGGGGCCCCGGGACGCAATGGGCTTCAGGGCCGGGTCGACAGTAGCCCGATCTCCTGTGCGTCGCTGATCGGCGTGTCGAGCGTGGCGAGCTGGCGGTTGACCGTGACGCGCACCGCATCGTCGGCCAGGGCCTGCCGCCAATCGGGTCCGCGCGCACGCAGCAGTGTGAGCAGCGCGCGTACCGTAGTCACCTGCGGCGGAAGCGTCAGCTCTTCGGACGTCTTGCCGAACCGGTCCACCAGTTGCGCGAAGTAAAGCACCTTGGCCATGGTGCGCTTAATAGCGAAAACCGCCAGCGCTGGCAACGATCCGCGGCTGCCGGGTGACGCGCTGCGCGTCAACGTTGCCGGCTCCGGCGCCGGCCGTTTGCGAGATTTGCCCCACGCAACAAGTAGATAGCCTCTGGCACAGTCTTCGCACTGAGTCGCCCCGATCGCGAGCGGGCGCCCGGGGCGTCCGCCGGATCAGCGTTTGTCTGCGCCAGGAAGGCCCGCACGTTCTTGAGGGTTTGACCTTGGCAGCACCACTTCTGATCATCGAAGCGTCGGCCACGCTGCGCCATGCGCTGCAGAAAATGCTCAGGCAGCGCGGTTATCCCGTCACCTCGGTGGCCTCCTACGAGGCGGGCCTGCAGCTCATGCGCCATCCGGCGTTGCTGCATGACTACGCGGCCGTCATCGTCGGATTTCCGCTGCACGCGCCGGCCCTCGCCGATGAGCTGTTGGGGCTGCTGCGCGGCGAGGCGCACAAGCAGCTGCCGGTGCTGATTCTTGCGCATAGCGCCGAGGCGCACACCTTCGACTGGGTGGCGCGCCGGGCGCGCAGCGCCTTGCTGCTGTGGGATGACTATACGGATTGTGTCGACTGCCTGCGCAAGCTGATCGGCCCCGCACCCGGCACCGCGACACCGAACCCGGCAGGTGACATCCGCATTCTGTTTGTCGACGACTCGGTTACGGTACGCGCGGGATTCATGCGGCTGTTGAGCGAGCACGGCTACAGCGTGGAAGGCGCAGGCGACATGCGCGAGGCGCTCGACAAGGCGCGCGCCGGGGAGTTCGACATCGCCATCGTTGATTACTTCATGCCGGGCGGAAACGGAGATCTGCTGTGCCGGGCGCTACGCAGCGATCCGGCAACCGCCGGCATTGCCGCGGCAGTCATTACCGGCACCTACCTCGATGAGGTCATCAAGGATTCACTCGAGGCCGGCGCCGTGGAGTGCATGTTCAAGAACGAACCGACCGAGCTGTTTCTCGCGCGTGTGGCGGCGATGAGCCGCTCGATCCGAACGCGCAAGTCCATCGAGCAGGAGCGCCGGCGCCTCGCCGGCATCCTTGCGTCGGTGGGCGACGGCGTGTACGGCGTGGATCGCGAAGGGCGTGTCACCTTCATCAATCCGGCGGCGCGCGCGATTCTCGGTTTCCCGCCGGAGGCGGCGATCATCGGTGAGTCCGCGCACCGGCTGTTCCATGCCGCCGGCGAGGACGGCCGCCCGAATTCGCCCGACACCTGCTTCCTGCAGCAGGCCTACGCGGCGGGCGATGAGCTGCAGGCCTGGGAGACGGTGTTCTGGCACGTGAGCGGACGGCCCGTGCCGGTCGAATGCACGGTCTATCCGCTCAAGATCGACGGGCGTCTGGAAGGCTCAGTGGTGGCGTTCCGCGACGTGACCGAGCGGCGCACGTTCGAAAAGGAGCTTACCTGGCAGGCCAACCACGATCCGCTGACGCGTCTGCACAATCGCTACTACTTCGAGGGCCAGCTGAAATATGAGGTCGGACGCCTGCGCCGCAGCGACGAGACGAGCGCGCTGCTCTACATCGATCTCGACCGCTTCAAGTACATCAACGACACCGCCGGCCACGCGGCGGGCGACCAGCTGCTCATGGAAATCGCCGCGCAGCTGCAAACGCGGCTGCGCGAGTCGGACCTGCTGGCCCGATTGGGTGGCGATGAGTTCGCCGTGATCCTGCGCAACATCGAGCCCGCTGCCGTGCGCGCCGCCGCCGAGGGTTTTCGCGACGTGCTCGAGCAGTATGACTTCGTGCACGGCACGCGCACCTACAAGGTCAACGGCAGCATCGGTGTTGCGCTGCTCAACAAGACCACCGCCTCGCCCGGCGAGGCGCTGGCGAACGCGGATATCGCCTGTCACATCGCCAAGGGGCGCGGACGCAATCAGACCCATGTTTATCAACCGGAGAGCGACGCGAAGGTGGCCATGACGGTTGAGCTCGGGTGGTCGGTGCGATTGCAGGACGCGCTCAAGAACGACCGCTTCGTCCTTCACTACCAGCCGATCGTGCCGGCCCGGCCGGGGCACAGCGATGGCGGCAATGAGCGCCGGTCCGTACCCCCGCCAGGATCGCACACCGGGTCGGAGCCCGCGCACTACGAGGTGCTGGTGCGCTACCTCGATGCGCATGGGGAGGTGGTGCCGCCCAACGCCTTCCTGCCGACCGCGGAGCGCTTCGGAATAATGCCGCAGGTCGATTTGTGGGTGCTGACGCGCGCTATCGAGAAACTCGCCGCGCTGCAGGCCGCGGGCCAGGTGGTGAGCTTCACGGTTAACATCTCCGGCCAGACGCTCGATGCCGGCGAGCTCGTGCCGCTACTCAAGCGGCTCGTGCGCCAGCACGCCGTTGACCCGCGCCTGCTGATTCTCGAGATCACCGAGACCAGCGCCATTGCCAATCTCGACGCCGCCAAGCGCCTGATCGAGGACCTGCGCGCGCTCGGCTGCCGGTTCGCGCTCGATGACTTCGGCAGTGGCTTCAGCTCGTTTCACCACCTCAAGCACCTGCCGGTTGACTTTGTCAAGATTGACGGCCAGTTCGTGCGCGGTATGGTCGACAACTCCGCCGACCGCGCGATCGTGGCGTCCATCAACGAGATCGCCCACTCCTTCGGCAAGCAGACCGTGGCGGAATACGTCGAGAACCAGGACATCCTCGACATGCTGACGCAATACGGCGTTGACTACGTGCAGGGCTTCCATATCTCCAGCCCCCGGGCCGACGTGGATACCGCGCGCCTGATGCCGCACGGTGTGGTCGGCCGGGCCTAACGGCGGCTACGGAGAAAAGCAGTCGAGATCGCTGGCGAAGGCCACCACGCCCGCATAGCGCTTGCGGATGTGCATGACCGTATCGTCTTCCTGCCCGAGCGTGCGCAGCATGCGGTGCGAAAGCACCAGTTGCTTAGCCTGTGCCGCATGCGCCAGCTCCCCGATCGCCGACGGCGGCATGTGCAGGGTGCGCTCCGCGCTATCGCCGGTCTCGGTGATGGCATTGTGCGCCACCAGCAGATCGGCGCCGTGGGCAAGCTTGGCAAGCCGCGCCTCCACCCCGCTGGCATCGCCGGTCAGCACGATCCGCTTGCCGCCGGCCTCGAGGCGGTAGCCTAGGGCCGGCAGCTGTCCGTGCGCCACAGGCACCGCGGCGATGCGCAGGCGTTCGTTGCCGAAGACATCGATGGGTTCCTCTGCCTCGCGCCGCGGAGCGCCGAGCTTGGGCGGTCGCTCGCGCACGTCGTGCGGATCGAGGCGAAAGCCGTCGCGCGCCAGCGGGCTCAGCAGGGCGCCGAGGTAGCGATACGCACCGCGCGTCGGATCGAACAGCTCGCGCACGAACGTCACCGTCGATGGCGCGAACTTGTTGCCGGCCGGGCCGTAAATCGGCAGCGCCCGCGCGCGGTTCTCGAACCAGGCCGATTTTACGATCGCGGGGAAGTCGGTCGTGTGGTCAATGTGCAGGTGCGTGAACAATACAACGTCGAGGTGCTCGGCTTGCGCCCCCGACTCGCCGAAACGCAGCGCGGCGCCACCGCCGCTGTCAATCAGCGCGCGCGCCTTGCCATCGATCCACAACAGGTAGCTGCTTGAGGCGCGGCGCGTCTGCAGCTCCGGCCCGCCGGAGCCGAGCACCTGCAACGCTACGCCCTCGCGCGGGCAATCCGCCGCCCGCGCCGGCAGTGCTGCGAGCAGCGCCGCGAGCGCCACTGCCACTGCCGGGATCACACGGCCTCCCAGCACCGGATGCGGTCGAGCCGGATCGCGAACGTCGCCGCATCGCCCGCCCGGCAGACCAGGAACTCGGCGTGCTGGCGCGTCTGCAGGTCCACCGGCGTCACGGTCTGCTCATGGATGACGTTGCCCTCGATCCAGCGCAGACGCAGGCGCCGGCGGTGCAGGATCGCGACCTCAAGCTCCGAGTAGAGGTCACAGGCGATCGGTTGGTACGGACCGTTGGGGTCGCGGGCCTCAGTCATCGTCACGCCTGAGCTCGATGTCCAGCAGCTGCGCGTCGGGATCGGCGTTAACACGGAACACGATGGGCCGGCAGCACACCTGACAGTCCTCGACGTATTCGGTGGTGCCGGCCGAGACGTCGATCATGGTTTCAAACGCTTCGCTGCAGTATGGACACTGCACGATCTTGCTGTCCAGCATGGGCGCAAGTGTAACAAGGGTGACGCGTCGGCGGGGCGATCCGGGTCCAGGATGCCGGCTTGCGGCCAGACTTCGCCGTATTTTTGACGGAATCACCTGAAGACCTTATACCTCCATCACCGCCTTAAGCTGGATTTCCGCCGCCCAGGTGTCTTAGGGTAATAGCCAAGTAAAGAACGTTGAAGCGGCGTAACCATGACAACAACCAGTTTGACGTCCACGACCACACCGTTCGATTTCGACCGCTGGGCCGAGCTCGCCAAGGCGGACCCCGAGGCGTTCGAGGCGTGGCGGCAGGTGATGATCGAGGAAGCGATCGAGGCCGCGCCGCCTGCCTGTCGGCCGCGCATGCGCGGCCTGCAGTTTCGCATCGACCTGGAGCGGCGGCGCGCACGCACGCCGCTCAAGGCCTGCATGCGGATTTCCTCGCTCATGTGGCAGTCGGTAGTGGGCGAGAACGGCTTGCTCAAGGCGCTCAACGGCATGGGCCGCACGTTGCAGGGCGCGCCGATTGCAAGTGCCGACCCGGCACGCGAGCCGGCCAGGCTGCTCTTGTTTCGCCGCCATTCGCCGCGCGACTAGGCCGGATCGGCCAGTACCCGTTCTCAGCGCCTACCACGACGCGCACCGCTCGCAAGCCGCTGCGCCAGCCCGCGGGCGGCAATGCAAGGGCGCGCGCGGCAGGCCGGCGGGCGTGCGCAGAAATGCCTACACTGCTTCTTAGGTGGTGCGTGCCGTGAGCCCCAGGGGTCTGGGCTCGCGGCGGCGCGGCGCGCGCCTGGTTTGGGTGCTGACCCAGGACGCCCAGAAGCCGGCGGCACCAAGCTTGCATGGACACAAGGGCGGACCCCCGGCCTGCCGTCGGGCCCGACGATCAACCGAAGGAAGAGTCAAGACATCCAGTAACGGAGCATTGTTTCGATGAAGCCAAGACTACAATTTGCAGCAGCCGTCGCAATCGTTTCTATGACGACCCAGGCGTATGCCGATGGCCTCGGTGTCGCTGCCAAGGCCGGTTCGCTCGGCTACGGTGTCGAGCTTGGTTATCGGTTCAACGACTATCTCGGCGTGCGCGTAGGCCTCAACACCGGCAGCTACGATTTTGACCAGACCGATGCCGGCATCAACTACAACTACAAGTTCGACTTCGACACGGCGCCGGCCCTGCTCGACTGGTACGTCTTCGGCGGGACCTTTCGCCTGACCGGCGGCTTCGTTTCGAACAAGAACAAGCTGACCGGAACGGCGAGCGGCTCGATCGACGTCGGTAATAACACTTATACAAACGCGACGGCGACGGTCGATATCGGCTTCGAGAAATCTTCGACCTATCTCGGCCTCGGCTGGGGCGGAGTGCCGTCGGCGAGCAGCGGTTTCGGCATGGCGCTCGACCTTGGCGTGGTCATGCACGGCACCCCCAAGGCCAAGCTGTCGGTGAGCGCACCGGTGCCCGTCAGTCCGGCCGACATCGCCCAGGAAGAGCAGCAGATCAACGACGAGATCAAGGACATGAAGTACTGGCCAGTGGTGACGCTCACGATCGGCTACACCTTCTAGACTCTCGTCGGTGCGGAACAGAGCCAGCAAGGGCACGGCGCCAACCGTGCCCTTCGCTTTGTTTGCGGGCCGTGCCAGGGTGTCGCCACACGTTGCGCGGCGCGAACCTTTGCTCGCATACTGCGGGGTGCTTCCACGCCGGATCCTGGTCGTGACTGCCGCCACCCCCAGCCCACGCATCCGTATCGGCATCAGCAGCTGTCTGCTGGGCGCGAGGGTGCGCTACGACGGCAACCACAAGCTCGACGCCTTCGTCAGCGAAACGCTCGGCCGGCACTTCGAGTTTGTGCCGGTCTGCCCCGAGGTGGCGATCGGCCTGGCGGTGCCGCGCCCGCCGATCCGCCTGGTGGGCAGCCCGCGCGCCCCGCGTGCGGTCGGGGTCGATGACCCGCAACTCGATGTCACGCGCCGGCTCCTCCAGTATGGCGCGCGCATGGGGCGCGAGCTCAGCGACATCAGTGGTTACATCCTCAAGAGCAAATCACCGAGCTGCGGCATGGAGCGGGTGAAGCTCTACCCGGAAAAAGGCGGGCCCGGCGTCAAGCAGGGGCGCGGCATCTACGCCGCCGCGTTAATGGCTGCGCAACCGCTGCTGCCGGTGGAAGAGGACGGCCGGCTCGGCGACCCGGTGTTGCGCGAGAACTTCATCGAGGCCGTATTCGCCTACCGGCGCTGGCAGGACCTGGTGGCGAGCGGGGTGACCGCGGCTGGACTGGTGGAGTTTCACACGCGGCACAAGCTCATGCTCATGGCGCACAGCACGGAACGCTGCCGTTCGCTCGGGCGGCTCGTGGCCGGCGCGCGCCAGCGCGAGGCACGCGTCCTGGCGCAAAAGTACATTCACGCGTTCATGGACACCCTGCGTCGAGCGCCCACCCGGGCGCGCCACGCCAATGTGCTCATGCACCTGACGGGTTATCTGAAGACCGCTATCGACAGCGCCGACAAGCGCGAGCTGCTTGGCCTCATCCACGCCTATCGCATCGGTCACGTCCCGCGCATCGTGCCGCTTACGCTCCTCAACCACCACTTTCGCCGCCATCCGCATCCATACGTCGCTGGCCAGTACTATGTCGAGCCGCCACCCGATGAGCTGATGCTGCGCTGCGGGCCGTGAGGCCGCGCGGCAGGAACGCACCGGTCCGTATGCTAGGCTTGGCATCGGTCCCGACAGCCTGTAATTTGCGTGCACAACAAGCGCAGACACGAACGCTATCCGCTCGCGGTCGAGGTGGAGCTCTGGGATTCCGCCACCGGCAGATCCATCGTGCAGACCAAGGACCTAAGTGACGGCGGCTTGTTCCTGCGGCTCGGCGCGAAACCCTGGCCGAGCATCGGCGCCGTGGTGACGGTGCGCGTGCGCGAGACCGGCGACGGTGCGGAGCCGCCGCTGCTGCGCGCCCGGGTGGTGCGGGTGACCGCCGAAGGTATTGGTCTCGAATTCCTGCGCGGCCAAGGCGCGTAAGGGGCAAGCAGCAGCGATGCCGGCGGACGACCTGCGGCGTGGTGCGTTGTTCATGCTCGCCTCCGGCCTGGCGTTCGCCGTGATGGGCGCCATTGTCAAGAAGCTGTCCGCGACCCTGCCGAACGAGATGGTCGTGTTCTTTCGCAACGCCTCCGGGCTCATTGCGTTGCTGCCGTGGATCGCCCATCGCGGCGGGCACGTGATCAGGACCAGGCGGCCACGCGCACACTTGGTGCGCAGCCTGTTCGGGCTCGGTGCGATGTACTGCTTTTTCTACGCTATCGCCAACATGCCGCTCGCCGAGGCGACCCTGCTCAACTACTCGACGCCCCTGTTCGTGCCGTTCATTGCCTGGCTGTGGCTGCGCGAGCCGGTCAGTCGCGCGCTGCGCTGGATCCTGGCCATCGGATTCGCCGGTGTGGTCCTCATACTTAAGCCCGGTCACGACCTGTTCACACCGGCGTCTCTCGTGGGGCTGGCCTCGGGTCTGCTCGCAGCGGTCGCCGTGGTGGGAGTGCGCAGCCTGGCGCGCAGTGAGCCCTCAACCCGCATCGTGTTCTATTTCACCTTGTTCGGATGCATCGCCTCATCGGTGCCGCTCACCTGGGCCTGGCGCACGCCTGCGCCTGAGCTGTGGGGTTGGCTCATCGCGCTCGGCGCGGTGGCCAGCCTCGCGCAGTTGCTCATGACGCGCGCGTATGCGAGCGCACCGGCGGCCCAGGTTGGGCCCTTTACCTACTCGACTGCGGTCTTTGCGGCGCTCGCCGGATGGTGGCTGTGGGGCGAGCTGTTCGATGCGTTGTCGCTGGTTGGCGCGCTTGCGATCGTTGTCGCCGGCGTGCTTGCGATTCACTACACCGCGCGGCCCGCCAACATCGCGCAGTGACTCGTACCCGTCGAAAGTTGCCTTATAATGCCGCGACCGATTTTTCCGCTGAACGGGAGGAGCGTATGAAGAGCCTGGAAGCCGCGATCACGGCGATTGCCAAGTGGCCAGCCACCAAGCAGAAGGAACGGGCATCAGCGCAGGCGGCGCTCGCTGGTCTGATCGCGGACTGCGAGGCGGCCATTAAGGTATGGGAGGGGTATCTTGCCGCCCCGACCACTGCCGGGGACCGATGGAGCATCGTTTCGTGGATCGGGGCCGAGCGTGCCAAGCAGCTGCACGAGCTCAACCTGAGCGCCAAGGCACGGCTCGCCCAGATCTGCCGCAGCGCCGGTGGCAAGGCTGCGCGCACGGTCGATCTTGAAGACGAGCTGATCGAGATGGCCTACCGCATGCTCAAGCCCGGCGAGACCGGGACCGATGCCGCGCGCAGCGCCGTACAGACGCTGCAGCAGCGCATTGAATATTTGCGCGGTCTGTCGGCGCAGCTCGCGGCCAGCCCGCCGGCCGTGAAACCCACGGTCGCGGCTCGGTCGAAGCCAGCCGCAGGGAAGCCCGGCCCGAACAAGAAGGCGGCCAAGAAAGGAGCGGTCAAGAAGGCTAGGAAGAAGGCCGCCAAGCCGAAGAAGTGAGCTCAGCGCGCGGGGCGACCGGACAGTTTGTGCCGCTGCCCGCATCCCCTTGGCGGCGAACCCTCCTCTTGCAGGGGCTTGCGCGTGGCGCTGACCCACGTGCGGTCTGTGCGCGCTGCCCGGTTTGACATGCGCACCGTTCTGATGCTCGTGTGGTCAGGCCAGGCGCGCAGGTCGATCGAGTCCGCGGTGCGATGCAGGTGCCGCAATCCAACCGCCGGAGATATCGCGAGTCTGGTCGTCTGGCGCCGCCGGTAGGCCGAGGTCAAGCCCATGATCGAATCGGCGCGGCAGCCCTTGCGCGGCTCGCTGCGAGCGGA
>CAYZVX010000023.1:0-15236 GCA_964482055.1 uncultured Acidiferrobacteraceae bacterium | reverse complement strand
TCGACCTTGACGGTCTCGCCCGGCTTCTTGTCCTTGCAGGCCTTGGCAATGGCGTCGTTCTTCTCGCCGGCCGCGCTGGCGGTCAGCGAAACGGCGCCAAACGAAGCGGCAAGGATCATGGCAAGCAGGGTGCTGGTCGTCTTCATAAGTTCAATCACTCCTCGTATTGGGTCTTGTGTGTAGGTGTCTGCAGGGCAGTCGCCTGCCAGCTGCATTGCCCAGTGCGATTGCAACCCCTGTGCCAAAGATTTGTCGCAGAAAATCTATGTCAGATCATATAGTTATTTTTATCTATGCCAGCTGAGCTATCCTTGCAACATTTTTTGGAGCTGCAAGTTTTGTAGCTTCCTTCAAGACAGGAATGGCAACTTACTTCGCATCGCTTCGTCTCGGACGTCTTCAGCGCAAGATCATCCTGGTGATCTCCGCCATCGTGGTCATCCCGATGCTCGCGGCCGGGTGGCTGGCATCGGCGTGGGTGTCACGCAGTTTCGAGGAACGCCTCGAGCAGTGGATCACTGATGCCGCGCGCGCCAATCAGAACTGGCTGCAGGCCTACCAGAATGACGCGCTGATGCTTGGGCGCGTGCTTGCCGATGATCCGAACTATCTCGCGAGCCTCGATCACCTCGCGCACGATTCGATCCCGTCTCCCATCAAGCGCATCACCCAGGAGCTGGGAATCCATCTGGTCCAGATCTACACGCCGCAAAAGCAGCTCATCTACTCCTCCATCCCGGTCGAGGTGCCGGCACTGTGGGACGACGGCCAGCGCGAGGCCGTGCTCAAGGTCGTGCGCAAGAACAAGAGCGAGCTCGCCGCCGTTGGCATCACACCGCTGCCGAGCAGCGAAAAGCCGCGCTACTACCTGGTGCTCGGTAGCCTGATCGGCGAGGAGTTCACCAAGGAGCTCGCGCAGCTCACCGGGCTCAAGTCCAGGCTCTACTACCGCGAGGGTCGCAACTACTATGACCTGCTGTCGCGTCCCGGCGAGGTGTTTACGCTTCAGCACCTCTCGAATGAGGTGATGCGCAGCCTGGAGGTGGAAAAGAAGACCTACTACAGCGTCGAGGCGGAGCGCGGGGAGTTCCGCGGCCTGTACATGCCGGTGGTCGATTCCACGGGGCATGTCGAGGCGATCCTGTTCAGCGGGCTGGAACGGCGCGGCCTGCAGGACGTGCTCACGAACCGCATCGCGCTGTTTACGCTCATCTCGCTGGTCGGGATCGTTATCGCGCTCCTGACCGGCGTGCTGCTGAGCCGCCTGGTGGTACGTCCCCTCGAGTACCTGCGCAAGGGGGTGCTCGAGCTGGCCGGACAGAACTTCAACGCGACCGTACCGATTCGATCGGACGATGAGCTTGGCGATCTTGCCAAGGCGTTCAATGCCATGGGCGCGCGCCTGCGCGAGGCCCGCGACGATCAGCTGCAGCGTTTCCAGTCTGACAAGCTTGCCGCGATGGGCGAGCTGTCGGCCGCGCTCGCGCACGAAATCCGCAATCCGATCGGCGTCATCAACACCGCGGCGGCGTTGCTGGAAAAGGCCGAGCATGATCCGGCGAAGCGGCTTGAGCTGATGCGCATGATCCGCGAGGAGAGCCTGCGCGTCAGCAACCTGGTACAGGACTTTCTGCAACTGTCGCGCTATCGCAAGCCGGTTTTCGCCATCATCGATCCGGTGGTCCCGATGGAAAATGCCCTCAGCCTCGCGCTCGCCGGGAGGGCGGGTGTGCGTGTCGAGCGCCAGGCCGAGCACAACGGCGCGCGCATCAATGCCGACGCCGGCCTGCTGCAACAGGCGTGGGGCAATATCTTTACGAATGCGCTGCAGGCGATGGATGGCCGCACACCCGAGCTCAGGCTGGCAACACGGGTGGAAAACGGTGACGTGCTGCTGGCGGTCGAGGACAACGGGCCCGGCATTGCGGCCGAGATCATGCCGCGGCTGTTCGAGCCGTTCTTCACCACCAAGGAGCAGGGGACGGGGCTTGGCCTCACGATTGCCTTCACGCTGGTCAGCGCCAACGGTGGGCGACTCGAAGCCTGTCCACCCGAACGCAGCGGGGCCCGATTCGTCATGCGGTTTCCCATCTACGAGCAGGTGAGGGTATGAGACGCAAGGTGCTGGTGGTCGAAGACGAGCAGAACATGCAGGCGGTGATGCGCATGATATTGGACGGCGCCGGTTACGAGGTGCTGGTGGCGGACAGCGGCGAATCGGCCTTGCCATACCTCAAGGACCCGCGACTCGACGTCGTCCTGTCGGACCTGCGGATGCCCGGCATGGGTGGCGAGGCCTTTATCATTCGCGCTCGCCAGCAGCGCCCGGATGTGCCGGTCATCGTGATCACGGCGCACGGCACTATCCGCTCGGCGGTCAAGAGCATTCACGACGGGGCGGCGGACTACCTCACCAAGCCATTCGAGCCCGAGCAGCTTGAGATCGCGGTGCACAACGCGCTCAAGCTGCGCGACGTGCTACTCGAAAACCAGCAGCTGCGGGCCGCTGCCGCGGCGCAACCGCGCGGGCGGCGCATCATCGGGGAGAGCGAGGCCGCCCGGGAGCTGCTTGCGGAAATCGAGCGGGTTGCGCCCTACAAGACCAGCGTGTTGATCAGCGGAGAGTCCGGGACCGGCAAGGAGCTGGTGGCGCGTACCATCCATGAGCTTTCGCCGCGGCGCAGCGCACCGTGGGTGGCGATCAACTGCTCGGCGATTCCGCGCGACCTCATGGAGTCCGAGCTCTTCGGCTACGTCAAAGGCGCCTTTACCGGCGCCACGCAGAATCGTGCCGGCCGTCTCGAACAGGCGCAGGGCGGGACGCTTTTCCTCGACGAGATCGGCGACCTCGATCCGAGCCTGCAGGCGAAGCTGCTGCGCGTCTTGCAGGAGCGAGAGTTCTCACCGGTAGGATCCGACCAGGTCCGCGCCGTCGACGTGCGCTTTCTCGCCGCCTCCAATCGCGACCTCAAGGCGCTCGCGTGCGAGGGGAAGTTTCGCGAGGACCTGCTGTACCGTCTGGACGTCTACAGCATTCTCGTGCCGCCGCTGCGCAAGCGGCGCGAGGACATCGCCCTGCTCGCGCAGGTTTTCCTGCGCGAGCTCGCGGTCGAAACCGAAAAGGCCGTAACCGCCATCACCCCCGCGGCGCTCGAGCTGCTCGAACGCTACGACTGGCCCGGCAACGTCCGTGAGCTGCGCAACACGGTGGAGCGGGCGCTACTGTCATGCGCGAGCGGTCAGATCGACGTGGGCGACCTGCCGCAGGCGGTGCGCCGCGCCGCGGGGCGCGCCGCCGCGAGCACCGGGAACCTTGAGCGCATGGGGGAACGGAACCTCGATGAATGGCTGGCCGAGGTGGAACGGCGCGCGATACTCGAGGCCTTAAGCGAGTGCGACGGCGTGCAAGTGCGCGCCGCGCGCCGCCTCGGCATCTCGGAGCGCAGTCTCTGGCACCGAATCAAGAAGCTCAATATCCAGATTGCACGCACCGTGGGATAACGCTGCGCGAGGCCGGTGGCAATCAGTGCGTGATGGTCTTGACGCCCTGGTCGGTGCCCAGCAGCAGCACGTTCGCCGGACGCCGCGCAAACAGCCCGTTGCATACGGCACCGGTCAGGTGATCGAGCTCGGATTCGAGCTCGACGGGATTGAGTATGCGCAGGTTGTGCACGTCGAGGATGACGTTGCCGTTGTCGGTGATGAAGCCCTCGCGTAGCTCCGGCTGGCCACCGAGGCCCACGATGGCCCGGGCGACGAGGCTGCGCGCCATGGGGATGACCTCGATCGGCAGCGGGAACCGCCCGAGCACATCAACGAGCTTGGAATCATCGGCGATGCACACGAATGTCTCGCTCGCCGCCGCGACGATCTTCTCGCGCGTAAGCGCGCCGCCGCCGCCCTTGATCAGATGCAGGTGCTCGGTCGCCTCATCGGCGCCGTCGACATACAACGGCAGGGTGCCGACGCTGTTCAAATCAAGCACCGGGATGCCGTAGCGCTTGAGGCGTTCGGCGCTCGCGTTGGAGCTCGCCACCGCCCCCTCGATTCTGCCGCGCAGTTTCGGCAAGGCGTCGATGAAATGGTTGGCCGTGGAGCCCGTGCCGACGCCAATGACGCTGCCGGCTTCAATGTATTCGAGCGCCGCCAGCGCGGCGGCCTTTTTCTTGTCGTCCTGGGTCATCGACTAGCCGATCCTTTCAACCGCGGGTCAGAATACCCGCTCTTTGTGCAATAATAAACAACGCCGCGCCTTTGTCGCGATCATGGCAGAAGACTACCTCAAGCGTATCCTTACGGCCCGCGTCTACGACGTGGCGCGGGAAACACCCCTCGACCACGCCCCGATGCTGTCGCAGCGGCTGCGGAACAATGTGTTCCTGAAGCGTGAGGACGAGCAACCGATTTTCTCGTTCAAGTGTCGCGGCGCCTATAACAAGATGTCGGCACTGAGCCGGGCCGAGCTCAAGCAGGGCGTGGTGGCGGCTTCCGCTGGCAATCATGCCCAGGGTGTGGCGTTGGCGGCGCGCAAGCTCGGCGCGCCCGCGGTCATCGTGATGCCGCGCACCACGCCGCAGATCAAGGTCGACGCCGTGCGCAGTCTCGGCGGCGAGGTCGTGTTGCACGGCGACAACTACGACGCGGCCTACAGCCATGCGCGCCGTCTGGCCGATGCGCGCCGCCTGAGCTTCGTCCATCCCTATGATGATCCGGACGTCATCGCCGGGCAGGGCACGATCGGGCTCGAGATCCTCAAGCAGCACCCCGGCCCGCTGGATGCGGTGTTTGTGCCGGTCGGCGGCGGTGGGCTCCTCGCTGGCGTGGCCGCTTACGCCAAGCAGGTGCGACCGGACATCAGGATCATCGGCGTTGAGCCCGAGGACGCCGACGCGATGGCGCGCTCGCTCAAGGCCGGTCGGCGCGTGCGGCTCGAGCACGTCGGCATCTTCGCCGACGGTGTGGCCGTGCGTCAGGTCGGTCAGGAGACCTACCGTTTGTGCCGGCGCTATGTCGACGACATGGTGATCGTGTCGAACGACGAAATCTGTGCGGCCATCAAGGATATCTTCGAGGACCGCCGTTCGGTGCTCGAGCCGGCCGGCGCCCTGGCCTACGCGGGCCTCAAGCGCTACGTGGACGAGCGGAAACTGCGGGATCGCAATCTTGTGGCGATCGCCTCGGGCGCGAACGTCAATTTTGATCGCCTGCGCTACGTTGCCGAGCGCGCCGAGATCGGCGAGCGGCGCGAGGCCATCCTCGCCGTCACGATTCCGGAGCGGCCCGGGGCGCTCAAGAAATTTTGCACGATCCTCGGTGACCACAGCATCACCGAGTTCAACTACCGGTACGCCGATCCCAAGGCGGCGCACATCTTCGTCGGCATCCAGCTACGCGAGGCCGAGCGCGTCGACCGGCTCTTGACCGTGCTGCGCCGCAGCGGCTACCCGGTGCTCGACATGACCGACAACGAGATGGCGAAGCTGCACATCCGCCACATGGTCGGCGGTCATGCCGCCGATGCCCACGACGAGATCCTCTACCGTTTTGAGTTTCCGGAGCGGCCCGGGGCGCTCATGAACTTTCTGAGCCGGATGGGCGGGGGCTGGAACATCTCCCTGTTCCATTACCGCTCGCACGGCGCCGATTTCGGCCGCGTGCTGGTGGGCATGCAGGTGCCGCCGCAGGACAAGAAGAAGTTTCAGCGATTCCTCGACACGCTCGGTTACGAGTACGTCGAGGAGACCGGCAACCCGGCATACAAGCTGTTTCTGAGCTAGCGCGCCGACGCGAACGAAGGCCCCGCGGGGAAGGCCATGCGTAGCGCAACGCCGCGCGGTGCCGACGCAGACGCGTTATTTCCTCGCCGGCCGGATCCGTTCGGCCTTCTGGATCACCACATCCTGACGCGGCACATCGCCATGCGGACCGGCGCGTCCGGTGGGAACCGCCTCGATTCTCTTCACGACCTCCAAGCCGTTCGTGACCTTGCCAAACACGCAGTAGCCCCAGCCGGGCGCGGACTTGTCGCGATGGTCGAGAAAGGGGTTGTCTACGGTATTGATGAAAAACTGCGCCGAGGCTGAATGCGGATCGGGGGTGCGCGCCATCGCGATGGTGCCCGCGAGGTTCTTGAGGCCGTTGTCCGCCTCGTTTCGGATCGGCGCGCGCACGGGTTTCTGCTTCATGCCGGGCTCAAACCCGCCGCCCTGAATCATGAAACCCGGGATGACCCGGTGGAAGATGGTGCCATTGTAGAAACCGGCATCGACGTAGTCGAGAAAATTCTTCACCGTGCCCGGCGCCTTGTCGGCGAAAAGTTCGAGCTCGATCGCACCCAGATTGGTGGTGAGGCGCACAGCGGGATTGCCGGGCGCCTCGGCGGCGTGGGCGAGCACGCCGCCAAGAACGCCGCCCGCGAGCATGATGGCAAGAATTTTTTTCATGATGGCTTCTCTCCTGCGAGCGTAAGGATGGTCTTCCACTCGAGCTCCTTAACTGGCATCACTGACAGACGGCTGCCGGACTGCACCAGGGGCATGCGCTTGAGCGCCGGCGCCCGTTTCATCTCCACCAGCAGGACCGGGCGCCGCAACAGGCGTTCGAGTCGCACGTCCACCATGACCCAGCGCGGATTTTCGGGTGTGCTCTTGGGATCATAGTACGCACTGCGCGGATCGAGCGCGCTCGGGTCCGGATAGGCGGCACGCACGATCCGCACGATGCCATAGACCCCGGGCGCGGCGCAGCTCGAGTGGTAGAAGAGGGCGCGATCACCCTTGCGCATGGCGCGCAGAAAGTTGCGCGCCTGGTAGTTGCGCACGCCGTCCCAGTGCTCGGTGCGCCGCGGCCGCTTGGCGAGATCGGCAACGCCGAATACGTCCGGCTCGGACTTCATCAGCCAGAACGCCATGGCGGCGGTCACGCGAGGCGCGCGATCTTTTCCGCCGCGGGTGCGGCTGTCTCGTGTACGCGGAGGCGTTCGATCTTGCGGCAGCGGCCGCTCGCCTCGTCGACGTCAAGCAGCGCCGCGCACAACGTACCGGGTCCCTCGGCGCAATCAAAGCGTGCCGGGATCTTGTGCACGAATCGCTGCAGGGCCTTGCCGACGTCGAGCCCGATGACGGAGTCGTAGCATCCGGTCATGCCGACGTCGGTTTGGAAGGCGGTTCCGCCCGGCAGAATGCGCTCATCGGCGGTCGGGATGTGGCTGTGCGTGCCGAGCACGGCGCTCACGCGCCCGTCCAGATACCAGCCGATGGCGCTTTTCTCGCTGGTCGTTTCGGCGTGGATGTCGACGAGCACGATGCGCACGTCGGCCGGTTTCGCCGCGAGCGCCCGGTCAGCCGCCCGAAACGGGCAGGCGAGGTGCGGGTGCATGAACACGTTGCCGAGCAGGTTGAGAATGCCGACTTTGTGGCCGGCCGCGCTGGTCGCCACGAACCAGCCGCCGCCGGGGGTATCGTCAGGGAAGTTGTACGGGCGCAGCAAGCGCGGCTCGGCCCGGGCGAGTTCGAGCGCCTCGGGCTTGTCCCAGACGTGATTGCCGTTGGTTAGCGCGTCGCAGCCCGCGGCGAACAACGCCGCGGCGGTGGCGCGCGTCACGCCGGCGCCGCCGGCAACGTTTTCGGCGTTAGCGACCACGAGTTCGAGGCCTTGCTCGCGGCGCAGGCGCGGCAGCTGCTCGCGCAGCACGCGCAATCCCGGCTCACCCATTACGTCGCCTATGAAAAGTATTCGCATAGCTCTCTTTTTGACATTTTACTCGTTCTACTGGCGGGGCATCTCGTAACAGGCACGATCGGTAACCACCGCCGCAAGCGGCACGTCCCAGGCGTTGGTCGGCAGAAGCTTGAGGCGCTGAAACTCGTAGGCCAGCCCCACCACGTGGGGCTTGCGCCAATACTGCCGCTGCGCGAGGAAACCCAGGCTGCGATCATAAAAGCCGCCGCCCATCCCCAGGCGATTGCCGGCGTCATCGAAGCCAACCAGCGGCACCAGGATCAAGTCGAGCGCCTGGGCGCGCACCAGTTCCGCCGCCGGAACCCGCGGCTCGGGGATGCCGAAGCGGTTACGCTGCAGCGGCACGTCCGGCGTGGCGTGTGCGAACCACAGCCGATCGTGATTGACGCGTGACAATACCGGCAGATAGACGCGTTTCCCAAGGCGCTGCGCGCGCTCGATGATCGGGGTCGTGTCGATTTCCCCGTCATTGGCCCAGTAGCAGGCGATGCGCCGGCTCACCCGAAACAGCCGTGTGGCGGCCAGCTGCTGGCAGAGTCGCTCGGCCGCCTCGGCACGCGCCGCGGCGCTCAGCGCGCGGCGCTGCGCACGCAGCTGCCTGCGCAGCTCGGCTTTCTGTTCTGTCTGGGACACGACCGATCGGAACCGCAGAAGAGACGGGGAGTTGAAAAGGGCGCCCTCCGCGAGTGCCGTGCCGCACCGTGGCCTTGAACCGACGGGTTCAAGTGGGGACCTCAGGACACCTTTAGGCTTCCCGCTACGAGGCGGGCCTGCACACCGGTGTCTGCGCTTCGGTCCCCGAAGTCTAGCTTATAGGTTCAGAGGGTGTCTGATGCAGACACGCACACCGCAGGGGGCGCTGTCTGAATGATATACCTATTGGCGGGCTTGTACATCCCAACTCAACGCGGCGTCGATCTTGCTTGACAACAGCTGCAGGCGTTCGTGCATCTCGGGCGATAGTCCGCCGCGCGCGCGCAGCTCGAGCAGCTCCGCGGTGATGTTGAGGGCGGCCATGATGGCGGCGCGCTCCACGCCGATGACCTTGCCGGAGGACTGGATCTCGCGCATCTTGCCGTCCAGGTACTCGGCGGCGGCGCGCAGCGACTGGCGTTCGCTCTCCGGGCAGGCGACCATCAGCTCCTTGCCGAGGATGGTGACCGTTACGCCGTCGGCGGTGCTCTTCATCGTCAGGTGCGTTCGAGCGCCTTGAGCCGGCCGATCATGGCCTCGATGCGCTCGCGCGCGATGCGAGTCTTCTCCATGAGGCGGGCATGCTTTTCGCTCAGATCGCCGCGTTCGGATTTGAGCTGCTGGTTCTCGCGGCGCAGCCGCTGGCACTCCGCGATGAGCTCATCAATGCGCGCTTCCAGTTTCTTCAACTCCTCGCTGTCGCGGCGCGGACTGGAGCTTGCCATGCGGCAAATATTAGGTCCGCGCCCCGACCGGGTCAATGTCTGCGCCGCGCATGCATGCAGTGCTAGACTTCACGATCCTCACCGTCATGGCGGAAATTTGACATCCGGTGCCGCATGCCGAGCACGTCCGCGCAAGAACCACCCAGCCATGCCGAGCTCGCGCGCGCGCTCGCCACGGTGGATGCGGACCTTTCCGCCGCCGAGGTGCACGGCGCGTTGACTGGACTGCTGTGCGCCGGGGCGGCCGAGCGCGCCATGCCCGCCCTGGCGACGCTCATGCCGCAAGGCGCGACTGGCGCTCTCGGCGAGATGCTCGTTGCGCTGCTGCGCCGCACGCGCGAGCAGCTGCATGATCCGCAATTTGGCTTGGCGCTGCTGCTGCCCGGCGAGGAAGCCGCGCTCGATGCGCAGGTTGCAGCGCTCGCCGACTGGTGCCGCGGCTTCATCCTCGGGCTGAGCGCCGCGGGCGTGGCGGACCCGGCACGTCTGGCGGGCGATGCCGGGGAGGTCGTTCGGGACCTTGCCCGTATCGCCGCCGCCGAGCTGGACACGCCACATGCGGCCGGTGATGAGGAAGAGCGGCAACTGGCCGAGCTTGTGGAGTACGTGCGCGTTGGCGTTCAGCTCGTGTTCGAGCAGCTACAGCCGCCGTCGCGACGGGATCACTGAGGGGAGCGCTGACCGCGCGCCCGGATCTCGCTCAAGGTTGCCCGATAAAGCGCATTGCTCGGGTCGAGCTCGACGGCGCGCGCCGCGAGCGGCTCGGCATCGGCGAGCGCACCCTGATCGGCGAGAGTCTGCGCGAGATTATTAAGCGCCACGGCGGCGTTCGGGTGGTGGCGCACGGCCTGACGAAACGCGCTCTCGGCACCGGGGAGGTCGCCGAGCGCATGCCGGCAGTTGCCCAGCCCGATCAGCGCGCCGAGGCTCTTCGGCCAGCGTGCGAGCGCCGCCGCGTAGCCGGCCGCCGCCGGCTCGTAGCGGCGCAGGGACTCAAGCGCCGCAACGCTTTGCAGGTAGCGCGACTCCTCGGCCGTGGCGGGTAGCCGCTCGGGGGGCAACACCACCACGGCCCAGTGCTCGGCACGCGCCCAGGTGCGCTCGAACACGCGCAACGGCATCGTAAGCCGCGCCTCGGTGCCCGAGCGCAGCACCACCTCGGCGCGCGGCAGATCGAAGCCGATCAGCACCGCGTAGTGCCACTGCGGTTGCCAGTCGAACGCCAGGTTCTGCAGTACCAGCACCGGATGGCCGGCGGCGAGCTCGGCGAAGACCGCCTCGAGCTCCGGGCGCAGCACGTACGGAATGCGCCCGTGGCGGCGTGCCGCAGCCAGGATTTCGAGCTGCAGGCTGCCGCGGCGCTCCGGCAGATAGACCTGTGGCGTGAGCGCCGCCGGCTCGACCGCCGCACCTGTCCAGTTGAGCAGCATCGCGAGCGCCGCCGGTCCGCACTGGTAATCGTCCTGCGGGAAGAACGGCACCGCGCTGAGCTCGACGGGTTGCGGAAACGCCGAGGCGGTGGCGAGCAGCCGGTCGGACTGTGGCGTGGCGCACGCCGTAAGAAGCATGGCGAGCGCCACAAATAAACCGCCCGGCATGAGCCGGGCGGTAAGTGTGCGACCGGTCGCGACTCGGCCGATCACTGCCGGGCGGAACCCTTCTTGGTGAAGGGGAATACGCTGGTCCAGCCCATGATGTCGGTAAAGAGCAGCACCAGGAACACGATCAGCGCCACGCCCAGCACGCTTCCCAGGCTGCCTCCGGCCGGAAGCGCATCGAGCTTGCCGGCCAGGCTGCGCACCTCCTCATCGGTGAGGCTGTCGACGCGCGCCTGCACGAGCTGGGGCTGCACGCCATAGGCCAGGAGCTGGGCCTTGACGTCATCGCGGGCGAGCAGCGCGCCGATGCGATCGCGATCCTGCTGCGCCTGAGTGTCGGCCAACACGCTTGTGGTGCTGACCAACCCGGCTTGCGCACCCGGCGCGTGCAGGCTCAAGGCCAGCATTCCCACGGCCACCACGTAGGCAACCGGTTTGGTCAGACTGCGAAATACCTGCATGAAATGTTCCTCCAAGGGTTAGTTTTGGCGGTTGGTGGATGCCACTGCCGGCCGCCACCGCTTCAAGGGTAGGCTACGGTGCGCAAGATTCCAGACCCAAGAGCCCCGGCCGGCACTGCGCGATCAGCCACAGCCCACCCCCTAGCGTAGCCCGAAACAGCACCGATGCGGATTTGGCATAATGCGTCAATGGACGTCAAGGTCTTCGAACAACGCCGGCGCGAACTCATGGCGCACATGGGCGGTGGGATCGCCATCGTGCCGACCGCCCCGGTGCGTACGCGCAATCGCGACGTCGAGTATCCGTACCGGCCGGACAGCGATTTCTACTACCTCACGCACTTCCCGGAACCGGAAGCGGTGGCGGTGCTGGTGCCGGGCCGCGCGCACGGCGAGTACATCTTGTTCTGCCGCGAGCGTAACCCGGAGAAGGAGATCTGGGACGGCAAGCGCGCCGGTGTCGAAGGGGCGCGCGAGGTCTACGGCGCCGACGACGCCTTCCCGATCACGGACATCGACGAGATCCTGCCGGGACTGCTCGAGAACCGCGAGAAGGTCTTCTACAGCATGGGGCGCTATAGCGCCTTCGACCAGCGCCTCATCAACTGGGTCAACGAGGTGCGCGGCAAGTCGCGCAACGGTGTGCACGCGCCCGGGGAGTTCGTCGACCTCAACCACATCCTGCACGAGATGCGCCTGATCAAGCGCCCCGAGGAGCTCAAGCTCATGCGCCGCGCCTGCAAGGTCGCGGCCGCCGCCCACCGCCGCGCCATGCAGGCCTGCCGCCCCGGCCTGATGGAGTACGAGGTCGAGGCCGAGCTGCTCTATGAGTTCAAGAAGGGCGGTGCGTCGTTCCCGGCCTATCCGCCGATCGTGGGCGGCGGCGCGAACGGCTGCATCCTGCACTACACCGAGAACAACGCCGAGCTCAAGGACGGCGACCTGCTGCTGATCGATGCCGGCGCCGAGATCGATGGCTACGCCTCGGACATCACGCGCACCTTTCCGGTCAATGGCAGGTTCAGCGGCGCGCAGCGCGCCGTCTACGAGATCGTGCTGAGCGCGCAGCTCGCGGCGATCGAACAGGTACGCCCCGGCAAGCACTGGAACGAGCCGCACGAAACCGCTGTGCGCGTGCTGACCCAGGGGCTCAAGGACCTGGGGCTGCTCAAGGGCGAGGTCGACGGCCACATCGAAAACGGCGACTACAAGCGCTTCTACATGCACCGCACCGGTCACTGGCTGGGCATGGATGTGCACGACGTCGGCGACTACAAGGTCGCCGAGGACTGGCGGCTGCTCGAGCCGGGCATGGTGCTCACCGTGGAGCCGGGCCTTTACATCGGCGCCGGCACGGACATCCCGGAAAACCTCCGGCATACCGGCATACGCATCGAGGACGACGTGGTGGTCACGCGCGAGGGCTGCGAGGTGCTGTCGCGCGAGGCACCCAAGAGCATCGATGAGATCGAGGCGCTGATGCGCCGGTGAGCGGTTTGAGGTTTCGGGTTCAAGGTTTGAGGTTGAAAGCCCAAAATCCCAAGCGTGAAACCTCAAGCCAAGCCTTCTATGGACTACGATATCGTAATCATCGGCGGCGGCCTGGTCGGCGCGAGCCTCGCGTGTGCGCTGGGTCGAAGCGGCCTGCGCCTCGGCGTGGTGGAGGCCGTGCCGCTCAACTCCGCGGCGCAGCCGAGCTACGACGACCGTGCGGTGGCGCTCGCCTTCGGGTCGCGGCGCATCTTCGAGGGTCTCGGGGTGTGGGCCGACATCGAGCGGCTCGGCGCCTATCCGATCGAGCACATCCATATTTCCGATCGCGGCCGCTTCGGCTTTGCCCGGCTGCACGCGACCGACGCGGGCCTGCCGGCGCTCGGTTACGTGGTGCCGACGCGGGTTCTCGGGCGCGCGCTGTACCAGGCGCTGCAAGGCTTGACCAATGTGCGTGTGCTATGCCCGGCAGCGATGCAGTCACTCAGCATTGGCGCGGATGCGGCCGTGGTCGACATCAAGGAGGGCGCCGACACCAAGAGATTGCGCACGCGGCTGGTGGTGGCGGCCGACGGCGCGCACTCGGCCGTGCGCCAGGCGGCCGGCATCGAGGCACGGCGCAGCGAATACGCGCAGGTCGCGATCGTTACCAACGTCACGGCCGCCGAGCCGCACCGCAATACCGCCTATGAGCGCTTTACAGATAGCGGACCGCTGGCGGTTCTGCCCATGGCCGGCAACACCTGCGGTGTGGTGTGGAGCGCGCAGCGCGCCGAGGTCGACGCGATCCTGGCGTGGAGCGAGGAGGAATTTCTGGCGCGCCTGCAGGAGCGCTTCGGCGAGCGCCTCGGACGCTTCACGCGTGCCGGCAGGCGCGTGAGCTATCCGCTCGCGCTCACACGCGTGCGCGAGCAGGTGCGCGAGCGGCTGGTGCTGATTGGCAACGCCGCGCACACCGTGCATCCGGTGGCGGGGCAGGGCTTCAATCTCGGCCTGCGGGACGTGGCGGCCCTGGCGGAGGTCATCGAGGACGCCCTGACGCAAGGCGCCGACATCGCGAGCCTCGCGGTGCTCAAGCGCTACGCCGAGTGGCGACGGCGCGACAACCAGGTGACGGCGCGCTTCACGGATGGCCTCATTGGGCTGTTCTCGAACGACCTCACGCCGCTCGCGCTCGGGCGCAATCTCGGCCTCATCGCTGCCGATCTGCTGCCGCCGGTCAAGCGCGGCTTCATCCGCATGACGAGCGGGCTCGCCGGGCGCCAGCCACGCCTGGCGCGCGGCCTGCCGGCGCACAACAGATGACAGCGGCGCACTACGACGTGGTGATCGTGGGCGGCGGGATGGTCGGCAGCCTGCTCGCCTGCGCGCTCGGCAACAGCGCCTTCAAGGTCTGCGTCATCGACCAGAGCGCAGCCGCCTCGCCGCCCCCGGACCGATACGACCTGCGCGTGAGCGCCGTGTCGCTCGCCTCCCAGGCCATGTTTGCAGCAGTCGGCGCGTGGCACGGCATGCGCCGCCGACGCGTCTCGCCGGTCGAGCGCATGCGCGTGTGGGACGGCGGCGGCAGTGGCGTCATTGACTTCGATGCCGCCGACATGGGCGAACCCTGCCTCGCCTACCTCATCGAGAACTCGGTCATTCAGGCGGCGCTCATCGAGCGTCTGCATCAGTTCACCAACGTGCATCACCTTGCCCCGGTGAGCATCGCCGAGATCGGGCTGGGTGAAGACCACGCGCAGGTGGCGTTGCGCGATGGGCGCGCGCTGCGCGCGCGCCTGCTGGTCGGTGCTGACGGGGCGCACTCGCAGGTGCGGGCCGCCGCCCGCATCGAGGCGCCGGCCGTGAACCTCGATCAGACCAGCATCGTTGCCACCGTGCGCACCGAGAGGCCGCATCGGGCTGTCGCGTATCAGAAGTTTCTCGCGACCGGCCCGCTCGCTTTCCTGCCGCTCGATGACCCGCACGCCTGTTCGATTGTTTGGTCCGCGGACAGCGCGCGGGCCGAGGAGCTCATGGGAATGGACGAGGCGGGATTCGGCGCGCAGCTGCAGCAGGCTTTCGGCGACCCCTTGGGCGCCGTGCAGCTCGCCGGCGCGCGCGCGGCGTTTCCGCTCGCGCTGTCCAACGCGCGGCGCTATTGCGCCGAGCACGTGGTGCTGATCGGAGACGCCGCGCACACCGTTCATCCGCTCGCCGGCCAGGGCGTCAATCTCGGCTTTTTCGATGCCGCGGCGCTCGCCGAGGTGCTGACCGCCGCGCAGACAAGGCGCCAGGATGTCGGCAGCCTCGCAGTGCTGCGCCGCTACGAGCGCTGGCGCAAGGGTGAAAACCTGGCGATGGTCGCGCTGACCGGGGCGTTTCGCTACGTGTTCAGCAACCGCCTGCCGGGCCTCACGGCGCTGCGCAACCTGGGCCTGAGCCTCGCCAACGCCGCCGGCCCGTTCAAGACCCTGCTCATGCGCCGGGCGAGCGGGCTCTCCGGCGATCTGCCGCGGCTCGCGCGGCGCCGCGGCAAGGCCGCGCCG
>CAYZVX010000022.1:0-33540 GCA_964482055.1 uncultured Acidiferrobacteraceae bacterium | reverse complement strand
CCCGTCACGCCCCCGCCGGTCGCCGCGCCGCCGCCCGCCGAGCCGGTCGTGAAGGCCGAGGCGGCTGCGGCGCCGGAGGCGAAGAAGCCGGCCCCGGAGGCCGAGATGCCGAAGGCCGACAAGCACAAGAAGGAGCGCCACGGGAAGCTCGCAGAGCGTGAGCGCCAGGAGCTGCATCTGGCGGCCGGCAAGCGGCTCAAGCGCAAGGTCAGGCCGGTCAGCGCCGGTCGTGCGGTGGTGACCAGCATCAGCGGCCAGCACGGATTCGAGAAGCCGACGGCGCCGATCGTGCGTGAGGTGACGCTGCCCGAAACCATTACCGTCGCGGAGCTCGCCCAGAAGATGTCGGTCAAGGCCGCCGAGGTCATCAAGACCCTGATGCAGATGGGCAGCATGGTCACGATCAACCAGGTGCTCGACCGCGACACCGCTGCGCTCGTGGTCGGCGAGATGGGCCACACGGTGAAGGAGGCCAAGCCGGAGTCGCCGGAGGCGCTGCTTGAGACGGCCGGCGCCGCACAAGGCGAAGCGCTACCGCGCCCGCCGGTGGTGACGGTCATGGGCCATGTCGACCATGGCAAGACCTCGCTGCTCGACTACATCCGCAAGGCCAAGGTGGCAAGCGGGGAGGCCGGCGGCATCACGCAGCATATCGGCGCGTACCACGTCGAGACGCCAAAGGGCGTGATCACGTTCCTCGACACGCCGGGCCATGAGGCCTTCACCGCGATGCGGGCGCGCGGCGCCAAGGCCACGGACATCGTGGTGCTGGTGGTGGCGGCCGACGACGGCGTCATGCCGCAGACCGTCGAGGCCATCCACCATGCACGCAACGCCAAGGTGCCGCTGGTGGTCGCCGTCAACAAGATCGACAAGCCCGATGCCCAGCCCGAACGCGTGCGCCAGGAGCTGCTCAAGTACGAGGTGGTGCCGGAGGAGCTGGGCGGCCAGGAGATCTTCGTGAACGTCTCGGCCAAGACCGGCGAGGGGATCGACCAGCTGCTCGACAGCATTCTCCTGCAGGCCGAGGTGCTCGAGCTCAAGGCGCGGCGCACCGGACCGGCCACGGGCCTCGTCATCGAGGCGCGCCTCGACAAGGGCCGCGGGCCGGTCGCGAGTGTGCTGGTGCAGCAAGGCACTCTCGCCAAGGGCGACATCGTGCTGGTCGGGCGCGAATACGGCCGGGTGCGCGCCATGAACGACGAGAACGGGCGGCCGGTCAAGGAGGCCGGTCCGTCGATCCCGGTCGAGATCCTGGGCCTGTCCGGGGTGCCCAACGCGGGCGATGAGCTGACGGTGGTCGAAAGCGAGCGCAAGGCGCGCGAGATCGCGCTGTACCGGCAGGGCAAGTTCAAGGACGTGCAGCTCGCGCGCCAGCAAGCCGCCAAGCTCACCAACGTCTTCGAGCAGCTCAAGGAGACCGAGGAGGCCAAGACCCTCAACCTCATCATCAAGGCCGACGTGCAAGGTTCGGTCGAGGCGCTCACGGCGGCGCTCGAAAAGCTCTCGACTCCCGAGGTGCGGGTGCGTGTGGTGCACGGCATGGTCGGCGGCATCACCGAATCCGATGTCAACCTGGCGATCGCCTCGAACGCCGTCATCATCGGTTTCAACGTGCGCGCCGACAGCGGCGCCAAGCGCCTGATCGAGCTCAACAACGTTGATGTGCACTATTACAACGTGATCTACGACGCGGTCGACGAGGTCAAGGCCGCCATGAGCGGCCTGTTGAAACCGCAGATCAAGGAGACCCTCGTCGGGCTGGCCGAGGTGCGCCAGGTGTTCCGCTCCCCCAAGGTCGGCGCCATCGCCGGCTGCTACGTGGTGGAAGGGGCCGTCAAGCGCAACCGCCCGATCCGGGTGCTGCGCGACAACGTCGTGATCTTTGAAGGCGAGCTCGAATCCCTCAAGCGCTTCAAGGAGGACGTCGGCGAGGTGAAGGCCGGTATGGAGTGCGGCATCGCCGTCAAGAACTACAACGACGTCAAGGTAGGCGACCAGATCGAGGTGTTCGAGAAGGTCGAAGTCGCCCGCACCCTTTAGGTGCAAGGTTTCAGGTTTCGGGCTGCAGGTTTCCCGACCAATCTTCAAAACCTGAAACCTCAAACCGGGAACCTGGGAGGCCTTATGCAGAAGGACAGCAACCGCCCGCGGCGCGTGGCCGAGCTCATCAGACGCGAGCTTGCGACGTTGATTGCCCGCGAGCTCGACGATCCGATCGCGCACAAGGTCACGCTCACTGGGGCCGAAGCCTCGCCCGACCTGGCCAGCGTGCGCGTGTACTTTTCGCTACTGACCGGCAGTGCCGAGGCCGGTGCGGCGGCGCGCGCGCTGAACCGCGCCGCGGGGGAGCTGCGCCATGCGCTACGCCGGCGCGTGTCGCTCAAGCGCGGCGTGCCGGAGCTGCGCTTTATCTTCGATGAGTCCCTCGAGCGCGGCGCACGCGTCGATGCGTTGATTGAACGCGCCATCGCCGAGGACACAGAGGGCAGGGACCCGTGAGCCGCACGCGCCGCAACTGCGTGGCGGTGGATGGCGTGCTGCTGCTCGACAAGCCGGCCGGGCTTACCTCCAACGCCGCCCTGCAGACCTGCAAGCGCGCACTCAGAGCCTGCAAGGCCGGTCACACTGGCAGTCTCGACCCCATCGCAACCGGGCTGCTGCCGCTGTGTTTCGGCGAGGCGACTAAAGTAACGCAGTTCCTGCTTGATGCCGACAAGCGCTACCGCGCGGTGTTCCGCCTCGGCCAGCAGACCACGACCTATGACAGCGAAGGCGAGATCGTCGCGCAGGCACCGGTGACGGCCACCACGCGTGAGATCGAACGGGTGCTCAAGCGCTTCGTGGGCCGCTTCGAGCAGATTCCGCCGATGTACTCGGCGATCAAGCGCGACGGTGAGCCGCTCTACAAACTGGCGCGTGCGGGTGTCGAGGTCGAGCGCGAGCCGCGCTTCGTTGAAATCTACGCGATTCGAATGTTGAGCCTCGCCGGCGAGCGGCTCGAGCTTGAGATCGACTGCTCCAAGGGCACCTACATCCGCAGTCTCGCGCACGACCTGGGGCGCGCGATCGGTTGTGGCGCGCATGTGGCGGCGTTGCGGCGGCTGGCGGTCGGCGCCCTGCGCGTCGAAGACGCCATCGCGCTTGACCGCTTCGAGCGTTTGGACGAAGCCGGGCGCCTTGCGGCGTTGCGGGGGGCGGACGTCATGGTGCAGGACCTTCCGGACGTGCAGTTGACCCCACTGGCGGCCCATTACCTGCGTCAGGGGCAGACGGTATCGGCCCGTCACGGGCTTGCGCCCGGCTGGGTCCGACTGTACGAGGAGGGCCGGCGTTTCCTCGGCATGGGCCAGGTGCTGGACGACGGCCGGGTGGCGCCGCGGCGATTGCTCGGGCTCCATCCCTCGGGTTGAGCAGTGGTTGAGGGGTGGCGGGTGCGCGAGTAGAATACGCGCCCTCGACGCGAGTCCGATCTACGAGTTGATGAGGTTATGACGATGGCCCTTACGGCTGACAAGAAGTCCAAGGTGATGCAGGATTACCAGACCCACAAGGGCGACACCGGCTCGCCGGAAGTGCAGGTGGCGCTGTTGTCCACGCGCATCGATGAGCTCACCGGCCATTTTCAGACGCACCCGAAAGACCATCACTCGCGCATCGGGCTGCTCAAGATGGTCAATAAGCGGCGTAAGCTTCTCGACTACCTCAAGAGCACCAACACGGAGCGCTATCGCGCCTTGATTGAACGCCTCGGGCTGCGTAAGTAAGGCGGGCCGCGACATGGCGAAGATCAGCAAGCGCTTCCAGTACGGGCAGCATCAAGTCACGCTGGAGACCGGTGAAATTGCGCGCCAGGCAAGCGGCGCCTGTCTCGCCAGCATGGGCGATACCGTGGTGCTCGCCACGGTGGTGGCGATGAAAGAGGCGGCGCCGGATCGCGATTTCTTTCCGCTCACGGTCGACTACCAGGAACGCAGCTACGCGGCCGGCCGCGTCCCCGGGGGATTCTTCAAACGTGAAGGCCGCCCCTCGGAGAAGGAAATCCTCACCTCGCGTCTTATCGACCGCCCGGTCCGCCCGCTTTTCCCGGAAGGTTTTACCAACGAAGTCCAGGTGATCGTCACGGTCTTGTCGGTTGATCCCGACATCGATCCGGACATCATCTCGATGATCGGCGCCTCGGCCGCGCTCAAGCTCTCGGGCGTGCCGTTTCTCGGGCCGATCGGTGCGGCGCGCGTCGGCTACGCCAACGGCCAGTATCTGCTCAATCCGGGGTTCAAGGCGCTCGAGACCTCGCAGCTCGACCTGGTCGTGGCCGGAACGGAAAAGGCCGTGCTCATGGTCGAGTCCGAGGCCAAGGAACTGCCCGAGGACGTGATGCTCGGCGCCGTCATGTTCGGGCACGAACAGATGCAGACCACCATCAAGGCGATCAACGAGCTCGCGCGCGACGCCGGGGTGCAGCCCTGGAACTGGCAGCCGCCGGCTGAAGACACCAGCCTCAAGGAGGCGGTCAGGTCCGCTTTTGGCGCGGCCATCGCCGAGGCTTACCGCATCAGGGAGAAGCGCGCCCGCCAGGACCGCATGGGCGCGATCCGCGAGGAGGCCTGCGCGAGGTTCGCCCCGGAAGGCAGCCCGGAAGGCATGCGCGACAAGGTGCTCAAGCTCATCGGCGACCTCGAGTACCGCACCGTGCGCGACCAGATCCTGTCAGGCGCGCCGCGCATCGACGGGCGCGACACGCGTACCGTGCGCCCCATCACGGTCCGCACCGGGGTGCTGCCGCGCACGCATGGTTCGGCGCTCTTTACGCGCGGCGAGACCCAGGCACTGGTGGTCACCACCCTCGGCACCGGCCGTGACGTGCAGATCATCGATGCGCTCGAGGGCGAGCGCAAAGAGCCGTTCATGATGCACTACAACTTCCCGCCGTATTCGGTCGGCGAGGTCGGGCGGGTGGGCAGCCCCAAACGCCGCGAGGTCGGTCATGGCCGGCTCGCCAAGCGCGGCGTGATGGCGGTGCTGCCGGACATGAAGACCTATCCATACGTGCTGCGCGTGGTTTCGGAGATCACCGAGTCCAACGGCTCAAGCTCGATGGCGAGCGTGTGCGGGGCGTCGCTCTCGCTCATGGACGCGGGCGTGCCGATCAAGGCGCCGGTCGCCGGTGTCGCCATGGGCCTCATCAAGGAAGGCACTCGCTTCGCGGTGCTTACCGACATCATCGGCGATGAGGACCATTTGGGCGACATGGACTTCAAGGTGGCCGGCACCGCGCAGGGGGTAACGGCGCTGCAGATGGACATCAAGATCGAGGGCATCAATCGCGAGATCATGGATGTGGCGCTCAAGCAGGCGCGCGAGGGCCGCCTGCACATCCTGGGCGTCATGAATCAGGCGATCTCCGCCCCGCGTGCCGAGCTTTCCGAGTTCGCGCCGCGCATCATCACTTTCAAGATCAATCCGGAGAAGATCCGCGATGTCATCGGCAAGGGTGGCGCTACCATCCGTGCGCTCACCGAGGAGACCGGTTGCACCATCGACATCGAGGATGACGGCACCGTCAAGGTCGCCTCGGCGGACAACGCCGCCGCCCAGGAGGCGCGCCGCCGCATCCAGCAATTGACCGCCGACGTCGAGGTCGGCATGGTCTACGAGGGGCGCGTCGCCAAGCTCATGGACTTTGGCGCCTTCGTCACGATCCTGCCGGGGCGCGATGGTTTGGTGCACATCTCGCAGATCTCCCACGAACGCGTCGAGAATGTCTCGGACAAGCTGCGCGAAGGCGACACCGTCAAGGTCAAGGTGCTGGAAGTCGACAAGCAGGGCCGCATACGCCTGTCGATGAAGGCGCTCGAGCAGCAGCCGGCCTGAGCCGTCGCCGGCCGGCACGGAACAAGGGGCCCGACGGCCCCTTTTTTCTATTGCGCGCGCAGCGCGTACAGCACGTAGCCGGCAAGCCCCAGGGCCAGCAGTGCGACGAACAGCCACTCCCACATCCGCAACGCAGACCGGCTCGCCGCCGCTGGCGGGGACACCGGTGCGGGCCGGCCTTCCGGCGCCGGTTGGGCCGCCGTCATGGCGCGCGCGAACTCGCGCGCGCTTTGAAAGCGCAGCGCCGGATTGAGCGCACAGGCGCGCGCCAGCACGTCCTCAAGCCAGGGCTCGATATCAGGCTTGTAGCGCGTCGGTGGCACCATGTCACCGCTTGGCGCCTGGTCCGCGCCCTTGATGTGACCGTAGGGGTAGTGATCGGTCAGCATGCGGTAGAGCGTGACGCCGGCGGCGTAGACGTCGGTCTGCGCGCTCGGCGGCGCGCCGGCGAACAGTTCCGGCGCCCGGTAGCTCGCCGAGCCCTGCACGGCTGGCATCGACCCAGCGTCGTCCCCCAGCGCATGGATGTAGCTGCTGCCGAGGCCCATCAGCAGCAACTGCTTCTTGCGCTTGTCGTAGAGCAGGTTCTTCGGCCGGATGTCGTGATGAATGACGCCCTCGGCGTGCAACTGCTCGAGCGCCTCGAGCAGTTGCCTCATGATGAGACATGCCTCCGCGGTTCGCAGGCCGCCCTTGCGCGTGATGCGCCGCGAAAGGTTCTCGGCGCGTTGATAGGCCATGACACAGTACAGGGCGCGGCGTCGGCCCGGCTTGAGGACGAGGGGTTCGACCAGGTGCGGGTTGTTTACGCGTCTGGCGATCCATTCCTCGTGCAGGAAGCTGTCGATGAAACGCTCCGAGCGGGCTAGCTTCGGGTTGGGGAACTTGAGGGCCACGGTGGCGCCGTTATCGAGATCGACGGCGCGGTACAGGTAGTAGAGCCGGCTCTGGTGAATCAGCTTTTCGACGCGAAAGCCGTCAACCAGCGCGCCGACCGGCGGCGGATCGATGACCGGCAGTTGCGCCAGCGCCTCGTCCGGGTCGCGATTCTCGTCTTGCGGCAGCGCCTCGACGCGCACCGCACCGGCGCTGACATTGCCGCGCGCGCCAGCGGCGTACGCCTGGCGCGTCAGGCAGTCCGCCATCTGCTGGGCGGACGTGTCGGACATCAGGCAGCTTAGTATCTGCGTTCCGGTGAGCGCGGCGTGCACGGCGTTGCTGGTCAGCAGGTACACGTCTCCGGTCGCGAGCTCGCCGCTCGCAACATCGAGCGCGAACCCGTCCTGCAGACCGCACGCCTGGCTAACGGCATAGCGGCGCCCCACGCGCGGCGTGATGTGGTCCTGGGTGAGGACCTTAAGCTCGCCGTCGCGCAGGCGCCATACGCGCGTGTCGCCCACGTGTGCCGACACCCAGTGCCGCTCGCGCAGCACGAGCGCGGAGAGCGCCGCGGCGCGCCCGCGTTCCTCGCCGGCCAGCACCTTGCGGTGCGCCAGGTCGAACGATTCGCGCAATGCGCGCTCGAGCGGCCAGGATTCCGGCGTCTTCGTATAGCCGGCGGCGAGCGCGGCGATGGCGGCGGTGGCAGCACCGTCCGGGTCGGGCCGCTCCGTCAGGCCATCGGCAAGCGCCAGCAGGGCGCCGTGGTGGCCAATCGGCTCGTCACCGCTCGGCGCCTGGACGAGAAAGGTCTGTGGACGGTCGTCGCTGTGCGCGCCGGCCGAGGCAAAACCGATATCCAGATAAAGTGGCATGGGCCAGGGTAGTTGTTGTCATGCGGGGACGTGGACGAAACCGCCTGACACGTCCATGTCTACGTTCGTGCCGTCTAAGTATAGTGGTTGGGGCTTGCGACGACGGGCGGCCGTGGCCGGCTAGCGCGCCGCCAGTTGAGGCAGATCAATGCCGCCGCAACTTGTCTTGGCGATGCTGCTAGGCGCGCGGCTCGCCGCCCCTGCCGGCGCCCACCGTTGCGGGGCTGATGACCGGGGGCATCGGGCTGCGCGTCAGGAGGTGTTCCATGTCACTCAAGCTCGGCTCGCCGGCTTTCGCGCACGCAACTGAGATTCCATCGCGCTACACTTGCGACGGAGAGGATATTTCGCCACCGCTCACTTGGAGCGGGGTACCGCAGGCAACGAAGAGTCTGGTGCTGATCGTCGAGGATCCAGACGCGCCCGATCCCAAGGCCCCGCGTGTGGTGTGGGTGCACTGGATTCTCTACAACATCCCGCCGTCGGCCACGGGGCTCGCCGAGGCCGTGGCGGCGCGCCAGCTGCCGGCCGGAACTCGCCAGGGCATGAACAGTTGGCGTCGCACCGGTTACGGCGGACCCTGTCCGCCAATTGGCCGACACCGTTATTTTCACCGACTCTACGCGCTCGACACGCCGCTGCCCGATCTCGGTCATCCCGAAAAGGCCAAGCTGGAAAAGGCGATGGCCGGACATGTCCTCGCGCAGGCCGAGCTGATGGGTACCTATGCGCGCGAACGCTAGCCGCGGCCGCCAGCGCTGCCCCGGCGTCTTGCCGAACGACAGGCGCCAGGCGCCAGAACCTCACCGCACGCGACAAATTACCGTCGCCCCCGCGCAATTTCCCCGCTAGGCTTGCTGGCGCCGGTCCTCGCGACCGCAGGGCACGCATATTGCACCATTCGTCGGTACAAACCGGTTCGGCGAGCGCGCGGTAGAGCCCGGCTGGCCGATCGGTGAACTGAACGAGGAAACCAGCCATGAAAAAGCTACTCGCGCTCGTCGCGCTCCTGGCGGGGTCGGCCGCAGCGCCGACTTCGGTCCATGCCGCCTCGGCGCCGGAATCGTCGACATCCGAGTTCCCGTATCGCTCCCAGTACCTGGACGTCGCGATCATGGAAACGGCCGAGCTCAACAGGCGCTTCAACGACGTTATCGTGGTCGATGTACGCTCGCCGTATGAGTACCAGACCCTGCGCATCAAGGATTCGGTCAATGTCGTGCTCGGCACTCGCAGCTTTCTCGACGAGATCCGCAAGCTGCGCGAGCAATCCAAGAAACCGATCGTGTTCTACTGCAACGGCAAGACCTGCCGCAAGTCCTATGACGCCGTGCTCGCGGCGCAGTCGGCACGCATCGCCGATACCTATGCCTACGACGCCGGTGTGTTCGACTGGGCCAAGGCGCACCCCGAGCGCGCCGTGCTGCTCAATAAGAGCCCGGTCAAGCCCGAGGACCTGATCTCGGAGAAGGCCTACAAGGAACGCATTCTCGACCCCAAGGATTTTGCCGCACGCGTTGGTCAGAACAGTCTTGTGCTCGACGTGCGCGACCGTATCCAGCGCGACTCGGCGCTCTTTCCGTTCAAGGAAAGTCGCGCGCAGCTTTCCGAAACCGACAAGATCGATGCGGTGATCGACCAGGCGCTCAAGGGTAACAAGACCCTGCTGGTGTACGATGCCGCCGGCCACCAGGTGCGCTGGTTCCAGTACTACCTGGAGAGCAAGGGTGTGCGCGACTATTACTTTATGAAGAACGGTGCCCAGGGTTACTTCGACGCGACCCTGGGTAAGGTGTCGCTGGGTCAGGACGCCAAGAAGAAGTAGACGTCGCCGCGCCGTAACGAACGGGCGGTGCCGAGTGGCACCGCCCGTTTTCTTTACTGACTGCGCGGAAAGATGCGAACGGTGCAACGCGGCCGCAGACGGCCGGCGGCGCGGCGGCACCGTCAGATGTCGAGCTCGTCGAAACTGCGCGCCTGCGGGTGCGCGGGATCGGCGTCGAGCGTACCCTCCCGAACCAGCCAGCGGGTCTGCATGCCGGCGGCGCGTGCGGCATCCAGCTCCTCCCGCACGTCCGACAGGAACACTATCGATTCGGCAGGAAGCGCGACCGCCGCGGCGATTGCCCGATAGGACGCCGCCTCGCGCTTTCCCCCGATCGTGGTATCGAAGAAGCCGGCGAACAGCGGCGTGAGGTCGCCATAGGCGGTGTGGCTGAACAGGAGTTTCTGCGCGAGCACCGAGCCGGAGGAGTAAACATACAGTTGCAGGCCGCGCGCGTGCCAGGCACGCAGCCGCCGCACGGCGTCCTCATAGACATGGCCCTGGAAATGTCCTTGCCGATAGCCGTCCTCCCAGATGAGGCCCTGCAGCGCCTTGAGCGGCGTGATCTTGCGGTCCTCGTCGATCCAGCACAGCATCTGCGCGACGACCTGCTCGTCGCTTGGATTGCCGCCGATGATGGCGCGCGCGTCGGCGAGCAGTCGGGCGACCGCCGGTTCGTGCGTATGCCGCGACACGTAGTCCGTAAGGTGCTTGCGCGCGTACGGAAACAGCACGTCCTTGACGAAGGAAAGCGAGGAGGTCGTTCCCTCGATGTCGGTGAGGACGGCCCGAATCATGGCGCGCCGCACTGTAGCCACCCCGCGCCGGCACTGTCAAACCGGCGTGCGGCTGCGTCCCGCACGCATTGTTGGGCCCAAAGGATCGGTTCGAGTTGCCCCTGCGGCATCCGAGGCTGTCGCCGCGACCGCAACCCGCGCAAACAGGACAGCGACACCGCGGACAGGCACGGCGTAGCGCAACGCCGCTTGCGGATCGGTTGCCCGATCGAGCACAACCGCCGTGGCCGCGGGGCGGTCGCGGCGTGTTGGAGCACTTGCGCCCACGCGCCGGTCGCGCACGGGCCACCGGCAGACAGACGCGGCGTCTAGTAGATAGCGCGCAGGCGGATGCGCCCGCGCAGCGGAAACTCAAGCACTCCGCGACGACGGCGCTCCTGCCGAAGATAGAGCTTGGAGGCGCGGAATCCGAGCCGGAACGAGAGACGGAAATATTCGACGTGGTCGAGCTGGCCACCCTTGAGCCCATGGGAGAAGCCCTGGCAGAAACGGTCCTGCCTCAGGTGCGGCGGAATGACCATGCCCAGATCATGGGGAGTGGGATAGATGTTGGTCATGTGACACCCTGGTTGTCGACGCGAGGTCCTTATTTAGAACTATAGACGCTCGCACCGCTGTGGTTCCCGATCCGGTCCGCCCTCAGCCCCGCTTTGCGGTAGCGCGGACAATCATTTAGCCTTCGCGCACTCAATGAGCGCGACTTCCTTCGATTTCCCTGCCCCGCTCACCCGGGCGGGGCCAGCAGAGCTCGTGCCACGCCGCCTGCTGGCCGTGGCCAGCTTGTTGTTGCTCGTCAGCTGCACCACGACCCAGGGGCGCAACGACGCGGCCCTGGGCGCCGGCGCGGCTGAGTCCGGCGGCGTCGAGCCAAGCGCCGTTTCGGTGGCCGCTTCTCCCAGTGCCGAGCGCCCGTCACCGGCACAGGACGCAGGTGACGGCGACCCGCTCGAGGCCTTTAATCGCTCGATGTACGAATTCAACGACTGGTTCGACTACTACGTCGGCAAGCCCGTGGCAAAGGGCTACCGGGCCGTGTTGCCGGACCCCGTGCGGCGCAGTTTCGCGAACTTCTTCTTGAATCTTCGCGAGCCGATCGTGATCGTCAACGACCTGCTACAGGGAAAGTTCGTACAGGCGGCATCGGACGCCGGTCGCTTCGTCACCAACACGGTGGTCGGGATCCTCGGGTTTTTCGACCCAGCCTCCCGCCTGGGCATGCCCCGTCACGACGAGGATTTTGGCCAGACCTTCGGCCTTTGGGGGGTGGGCGACGGGCCATACCTTGTGCTGCCCTTCCTTGGCCCCCGGAACCTGCGTGACACGGTGGGCCTGGTCGGGGACTGGCAGCTATGGGCGCCCAATCTGGTGAAGGCGGTCAGCACGGGGGAGCGCAATGCCCTTGCCGTGATCGACTTTGTCAACATCCGCGCTGGCCTGCTCGACGCGACCGATATCCTGGAGATGGCCGCCGGCCAGGACCCCTATGTGTTCGTCCGCGAGGCCTACCGGCAGCGGCGCCAACACTTGATCTACGACGGTAAGCCCCCCCGCAAAGACGATATTGAGTCGCTGTTGTTTGAGGACGCCGCCCCGCCCCCGGGGCCCGAGGCGCCTGCCCCCGCGCCGCCCTGACTGCCCGGACCGCCGCAAACCGGAAAATCGCTTCCTTTTCAGCCCCATCCAAGGGTAAAATCGCGCGCTTTCCGGGCCGCCCCGCGCTGGGGACGGGCGGAACATACCGTATAACGAGGTCTTGATCAGATGGTAACAATTCGCCTGTCGCGCAGCGGCGTCAACAAGAAGCCCTATTACCGCATCGTGGTGGCCGACCGGCGCCGCGCGGTCAAGGGTCACTGCATCGAGCGCATCGGGTTTTTCAACCCGCGTGCCGCCGAGAAGGAAGAGAAGGTGCGCATTGACCTGGAGCGCGTGAGGTACTGGATGTCGAAGGGCGCCAAGCCCAGTGAGCGTGTTGCCGACCTGCTCAAGCAGATCAAGGCCGCGTAGGCGAGATGACTAACCAGGCTTCGCCGCAGGGCGGCGGGGCCTCTCCGGCCCCGGTAAAGCTGGGGCGGATCGTCGGATTGTACGGCGTGCGGGGCTGGGTCAAGGTGCGCTCCGATACGCGCCCGCGCGAGGCGATACTCGGCTACGACTCCTGGCTGCTCGAGCTTGCGGGACACTGGCGCGAGTACCGGCTGGCCGAGGGACGCACGCACGGACCCGGAATCGTGGCGCGCTTCGAGGGCTGCACCGACCGCAACGCGGCGCAGGTCCTGGTCGGCGCCACCGTCGCTGTGAGGCGCGAGCAGTTGCCGCCCGCCGGACCGGGCGAGTATTACTGGTCTGAGCTCGAGGGGTTGCGCGTGATCAACCTGCTGGGCGAGGACCTCGGCGTGGTCAGCCACCTGTTCGACACCGGCGCGAACGACGTGATGGTGGTGGCGGGCGAGCGCGAGCGCCTGATTCCGTTTACGCGGGATGCGGTGCGTGAAGTGGATGTCGGGGCGCGGATCATTCGCGTCGATTGGGATCGCGAGTTCTGACGCGGAGCCGATGACATGCGCATCGATGTCATCAGCATATTTCCGCAGATGTTCGAGGCGATCGCGGGCTTCGGGATTCCGGGGCGCGCGATCAAGAGCGGCCTGATGCAGTTACGTGTGTGGAACCCGCGCGACTACGCGGCCGACCGGTACCGCAGCGTCGATGATCGACCCTACGGCGGCGGGCCCGGAATGGTCATGATGGCCGAGCCGCTGGCGCGCGCGATCGAGGCGGCGCGCGCCGCGCAGAATCGCCCGGTCAACGTGGTGTACCTGTCGCCGGCCGGCCGACGGCTCGATCACGCGGCGGTGCGGGAGTTCGCCGCACGTCCCGGGATGATTCTGCTGGCGGGGCGCTACGAGGGCGTGGACGAGCGCCTGCTCGAGCAGGAAGTCGACGAGGAGTGGTCGATCGGCGACTACGTGCTGTCGGGCGGGGAGCTGCCGGCGATGGTGCTGATCGATGCGATGGCGCGCCAGCTGCCCGGCGCCTTGGGCGATGCCGCGTCGGCGGAGCAGGACTCGTTTGTGGAAGGGCTGCTCGACTGTGAGCATTACACGCGTCCGGAGGTATACAACGGGCGCGCCGTGCCGCCGGTGCTGCTGTCCGGCGACCACGCGCGCATCCGGCGCTGGCGGCTGAAGTGCGCGCTCGGGCGCACCTGGCTGCGGCGGCCGGATTTGCTCGAGGGGCGGACGCTGACGGCGGAGCAGAAAGAGTTGCTGGACGAGTTCCAGCGCGAGTATTCGGAACAGGCGGGAGTAGAACCATGAGCAAGATCATGCAGGAACTGGAAGCGCGCCAGATGGCGGGCAAAGAGGTGCCGGCCTTCGGTCCGGGCGATACCGTGGCCGTGCACATCAAGGTGCAGGAAGGCGAGCGCGAGCGCTTGCAGGTATTCGAGGGCATGGTGATCGCCCGGCGCAACCGCGGCTACAACTCCTCGTTCACGGTGCGCAAGAACTCCTACGGCGAGGGTGTGGAGCGCGTGTTTCCGCTCTACAGCCCGACGATCGGCAAGATCGAGGTCAAGCGCCGGGGCGATGTGCGGCGCGCCAAGCTCTACTACCTGCGCGCGCTCGAGGGCAAGGCCGCGCGTATCCGCGAGAAGGTTTAGTCGCGCACCTGATGCGGGCGACGGCCAGCGGCACATGCCGCTGGCCGTTTTTGTTTGTGGAGCGATCCGCTAAGCTTTCCGTCCATGCTGCGGTCACGCCTCTTGCCGGTCAGCGCGTTCTTGGCGGGTCTGTCGGCAGCACTGCCGGCGCATGCCGCTGCCGATCTCGACCGTGTCGAGAGCCTGCTCAAGGGCGGCGCGCCGCGACTGGCCCTGAGCGTCATCGAGCGCGACCAGCCGCCGCCCACCGATCCGGCGTGGGCGGTCTGGGAGCGGGTGCGGTTCGCCACCTACCATGCGCTGCAGGACTGGGCCGCCCTGAGCCGCCGGGTCGAGCGGCTACCGGCCGAGGTCGCTCCGGAGTTTCGCCGCTACGCGATGCTGCAGGCCTCCGATGCCTACACGCGACAGAATAACGCGCCCGCGGCGCGCCGGCTGCTGCGCCGGCTGCTCTGGGTCGAGCCGCTTGAGCCCGCGCAGACCGCGCAGGCGCGCCGCCTCGTCATTCGCAGCTATCTTGCCGAGGACAACCTGGCGGACGCGCTGACGGCGCTCGCGCGCTATCGCGAGGAGCTGGGCGCCGGCGCGGAGGCGTGGAAGCTGCTGCACGCGGAGATCGCTGTGCGGGCCGGCCGCGGCCAGGAGGCCTTTGACGCGCTCGCCGGGCTGCAGTCCTTCGAGGCGCGCCTGTTGCGCCTGAAGGCGGCCCTGCAAGCCGAGCTGTATCGGCCGGCGCGTGTGCTCAAGGACGCGCGCGCCCTGGCCGTCGAGCTCAAGTCGCGCGCGCCGCTGGCGCGCCAGGCCTGGGCCCTGACCGCGCAGGCCGCCTCCCGCGCCGGTGACCGGCGCGCGCGCATCGAGGCGCTCGAGCACGCGCTCGCCATCGCCGAGCCGGCCTTGCCGCAGCCGCTGTTTACGGTGACGGCCGATGAGCTGTGGGTGGCGTACGACGATCTCGCCGAGGTCGAGGGCAACCGCGCGCGCCTGCTGATCGGTGACGATGCGGCCTGGCTGGCGCGTGCCGGCAAGTACCCGGCCGCCGAGCGTGTCACGGCGCGCGCCCTCTACGCCTTCCTGACACGCGCCGCGCACGACCCGGCGGTGCGCGCCGAGGGGCATGAGCGGCTCGCCGATTCCCTGTTCGGCGACGGCCAGGCCAATGTGGCGCAGGCGTTGTACACGCGCTCGGCACGCTTCGCCACGCTCGGCGCAATCCCGGCAGCGGTGCGCTACCGGCTCGCCGACAAGGCGCTCGCCGAATACAACGTGAAGCTCGCCGCCGAGCTCGTGCGCGATCTCGACGAGCCCCCGCGCGAGGAGGATGCCGAGCTCTGGACGCTGCGCCGCGCGCGCATGCTCATCTACGCCGATGAGATCGAGCCGGGCGTGCGCCTGCTGCGCGAGCAGCTCGGCGCGCGCGATCGCATGAGCGCCGATCTGGCCGACCGCTACCTGCAGGTGCTGTTCGACCTGCAGGGCCTCAACCAGCACACGCAGGCCGCCGAGCTGCTCGAGCGTCTGTACGGGCTCGTCGCCGAGCCGGCGTTGCAGCGCGAGATTCTCTTCTGGCAGGCGGACTCGCAGGCCGCCTTGGGCCGACACCGCGAGGCGGCCGAGCTCTACCTGAGCTCGGCGACCTTCGGTGGCAGCAGCGCCGCCGATCCGTGGGGCGAAAGCGCACGTTTCCGCGCCGCCGAGGAGCTTGGCAAGGCTGGGCTGGTTGATGATGCCCGCGCCATCTATGCGGCGCTGCTGCGCCAGGCGACCGATCCCAAGCGCCGGGTGCAGATCGAACGGCAGATGCAACAGCTCTGGCTGGTGCGCGCCCGGCCGGCGACGCCGTGACGGGCACGCCTCCAAACAGGGGTGGCCCCAGCATGCGTGCCCCGGCGAGCCCGATCATCGAGCGCTTCACGGATGCCCTGTGGATGGAGCACGGCCTGAGCGCCAACACACTCGGCGCCTACGCCGCCGATCTCGCCGCCTGGAGTCGGTGGCTCGCGCAACAGGGGCGCACGCTCGAGACGGCCCGGCGCGAGGATTTGCAGCGCTACCTCGCGCACGGCGTGGCGAGTGGCCGCAAGGCGCGCAGCACGGCGCGGCTGCTGTCGAGCCTGCGCCGCTTCTACCGTTTCCTGTTGCGCGAGAACCTGATTCGCACCGATCCGACCGCGCTCGTCGACGCGCCGCGCGTCGGTCGGTCCCTGCCCAAGTCCCTCACCGAGGAGCAGGTGGAACGCCTGATTGCCGCACCCGACGTCGAGACAGCCCTCGGGTTGCGGGACCGCGCCATGCTGGAGACGCTGTACGCCACCGGGCTGCGCGTATCGGAGCTGGTGGGGCTCACGCTGTCGCAGCTGGCGCTCACGCAGGGCGTTGTGCGCGTGGTGGGCAAGGGCGACAAGGAACGGCTCGTGCCGCTTGGCGAGCAGGCGCTGGACTGGCTCCAGCGCTACCTGCGCGAGTCGCGCCCGGCGCTGCTGAAACGCGCGCCGAGCGAAGCGCTGTTTCCGACCGGGCGGGGCGGCGCCATGACGCGGCAGGCCTTCTGGCGCAATCTCAAGCGCTATGCGCATCTGGCGAAGATCGAGACGCCGATCTCCCCGCACACGCTGCGCCACGCCTTTGCCACCCACCTGCTCAACCACGGGGCGGACCTGCGCGCGGTGCAAATGCTGCTCGGCCACTCAAGCCTCTCCACCACGCAGATCTACACGCAGGTGGCGCGGGCGCGGCTCAAGAGCCTGCATGCGACACATCATCCGCGCGGGTGATAAGTGAACAGTGAACGGTGAACAGTTGAATCGTGACTCGAGGTCGCACCGGTCACTGTTCACTGATCGCTAGTGATAATGGTGCGGCTCGTCGTGCTTGTCGATCCGGAACACCTCGATGCCGTGCACCTGCTTGAATCCCAAGATGAACGCGAGCTTGTGGATCAGGGTCTTCCAGTTGACCGATTTGACCCGTGCGCGCAACACGGCGTTGAGCTGCTGGCGCATGACCTGCGCGTCCTCGTCGAGATCCGGCAGGGCAAAGAAGCGGTTCCACGCGGTGTAAGCACTGAGCACGCCGACCCCGAGCAGCAGCCAGTGCGGCTGCGGCTGCGTGAGCCACAGCGCGGCGGTCAGCACCAGCAGGAATACACTGAGCAGGGCCTCGCGCCGCGCGCGCGTGCGCGTCCGCCGGTTGTCAGCGAGGCGCGAGCGCAGGGACTGCTCCTGGTCGCGCGAGCTTATGCTGTGCGCGACGTGCAGGTCCCGGATCAGGCACAGCGCGCTGATGAGGCGCTCGCGGTGATGTTTCTTGCTGATCCCGAATGAATCGATAGCCAGCTCGAGCGCGTCGCGGAACTGGCGCACGTCCGCCGTCAGCGTCGGTGGGCGGTAGCAGTCGACCGCGTGATTGATGAGCGAGCGTAGCTCCAACACCTCGTCGACCGGTAGCGGGAACCGCAGGCCCACGAGCGTGCGGTAAAAGTCGGTGAAGCCCGCCGCATTGAGCTGCAAGGTCGTGGCCCGCAACAGCGTCGGCTCGGACGTGGAGCCTGTTTGCCGGCCTCGACGTCTCATGTCGCCACATCCATAGACCACGCGTGGTGCGTGGCGCGCGTTACAGATTGCGTGTCCATCGCTGCCGGTAAGAATAACTCCGCCCGGTCGTGCTTGTCATGGTCTGGCGATACCCTCGACTCAGCCGCCGCCCAGCAGCGCGCGCAGCGCCCCGAGATGACTGTCGGCGCGCTCTTGGGCGCTTTTCGAATCCTGCGACGCGTCGCTGCCCTCCCAGCGCACGTCCTCCGGCGGTAGCTCCTTGAGGAAGCGGCTCGGCTCGCAGGTTACCACTTCGCCAGCGCGGCGCCGGGTGTCGGCAAACGACAGCGTCAGCGTCTGGCGCGCGCGCGTAATGCCGACATAGGCGAGCCGTCGTTCCTCCTCGACCGCCGCGGCTTCGGACGCGCAAGTACCGCCGTGCTCGCCCAGATGGTTTCGGTGCGGCAGGATGCCTTCTTCGACCCCGACCACGAACACGTGCGGGAACTCGAGGCCCTTGGCCGCGTGCAGGGTCATGAGCGAGACGCAGTCGCCGTCGTTGTCTTCAGATTGCTTCTCAAGCATGCCGAGCAGTGACAGCTTGGCGACGACATCCGCGAGCGTCTGCCCGTCTTCGCTGCGTGCCAGCCGCCGGATCCAGTCCACCAGCTCCATGACGTTTTCCATGCGCCGCTCGGCAACCTTCTTGTCGTTGCAGATGTCCTTCAACCAATCCTCGTAATGCAACTCGGCGAGCAGGTCGCGCAGCACGGTCGCCGGTTCCGCGCGCTCGGCATGGATCATGGTTTCCGCGAGCCAGTCGGTGAACACGCCGAGCACCGCGCGCTGGCGGGCGTTGAGCCGTGCCGCAATGCCCGCATCGCGGGCCGCGCCGTACAGGCCGGTGCCGAGCTGCCCGGCGTGCTGCGCCAGCGCCTCGAGCGTTGCCGCCCCGATCTCGCGCCGTGGCGTGTTGATGACGCGCAAAAACGCCGTGTCGTCGTCGGGATTGGTGATGAGCTTGAGGTAGGCCATCAGGTCCTTGATCTCGGTGCGCTCGAAGAACGACGTGCCCCCGGTCAGGAAATACGGGATACGCCGCTCGCGCAGCACGCGCTCGAGCGCACGCGACTGGTGGTTTTCGCGGTACAGGATGGCGTAATCGCGAAATGCCGCGCCGTGCCGGTGCTTGTGCGCCTGCAGCTCGCTAACCACGCGCTCCGCCTCGTGCTCCTCGTTGCGCGCCCGGATGATCCGGATCGGCTCGCCCATCGCATGTGCGCTCCACAGGCGCTTGGCGAACACGTGCGGGTTGTGGGCGATCAGGCCGTTGGCGGCGCGCAGGATCCGCCCGGTGGAGCGGTAATTCTGCTCGAGCTTGATGACCTGCAAGCTCGGAAAATCCTCGGCCAGCGTGCGCAGGTTGCCGGGCTGCGCGCCGCGCCAGGCGTAGATCGACTGATCGTCGTCGCCGACGACGGTGAGCGCGCCGCGCTCCCCGACCAGGAGCTTGACCAGCTCATACTGGCAGGCGTTGGTATCCTGGTATTCGTCGACCAGCAGGTACTGGATGCGTGCGCGCCAGCTATGCAGGATGGCCGGATGGGTGCGCAGCAACTGCACTGGCTTGGCGATCAGGTCGTCGAAGTCGAGGGCGTTGCAGGCGGCCAGGTGCTGCTCGTAGTCGGCATAGACGCGCGCGGCGAGCGGCTGGGGCTGGGCGGGGCGACGCCCGCCCCTGGCTTTGGACGTGCCCGCGGCGGGCACGGCGAGCGCATCGGGAGTGATGAGGGCGTTCTTCCACAGCGAGATCTGCCAGCGTGCCGCCGCCGCGTCGCCGTTGCGGCCGTTGCCGCTGCGCAGCAACCGGCCAAGCAGGTTTTCGCTGTCTTCGGCGTCATAGATGGAAAAGCCGCTCCGCCGTCCGACCTCGGCGAGGTGAGCGCGCAGCATGACTAGCCCGAGGGCGTGAAAGGTGGAGATGGTGAGCGCCTTTGCCACCTCGCCGCCGAGCATGTCCGTGACGCGGGTGCGCATCTCGCGCGCCGCCTTGTTGGTGAAGGTGACGGCGGCGATGTTTTGCGGGGCGATGCCGCCGGCGCGGATCAGCCAGGCGATCTTGTGGGTGATGACGGAGGTCTTGCCGCTGCCGGCGCCGGCGAGCACGAGCAAGGGCCCGGCGGTGTGGCGGACGGCGGCTTGTTGCTGTGGATTGAGCGCGGACAAGTTCTGATGCGACGCCGATACGGGCGGCGGGAATTCTAGCGAAAGCGCTGCGCCTGCACAGGATTGATTTTCCGCACCACCTGTGGTGGCCGCGTGCTCAGCGCGGCGGGTGCGTCTTGCCAAAGTGCTGCGCAAGGTGTTGCGCGAGCGCCGTGCGCGGGTCTGCGCCTTCGAGCGCGCAGCGCGCCGTGAGGGCAAAGAGCGGCAGGTCCCGCCAGGCGAAGCGCGCCTGCCGCGCGAGCGTGGCGAGCGAATGCAGACCCTCACCGCGCAGGTCGGCGCGTTCGCCGCGCGCCAGGCGCTGCCCGAGCTCATGGTGGTGCGAGCCGCGGCTGGTGGCGGTGGTGATGAGGTCGCCCACCCCGGCGAGCGTGTAGGCGGTGGCTGGATCGGCGCCGAGCCGGGCCAGGACGGTCGCGGTTTCCGCAAGGCTGGCGACCGCCAGGTAGCCGCGCATGTTGTCGCCGAGGGCGAGCTCGTCGGCCATTCCGAAGAGCATGGCGTAGACGTTCTTGAGAACGGCGCACCACGATAGCCCGGCGATGTCCGCGAGCGCCTCCACATGCAGCGCCGTCGGCGCAAACAGCGCCTGCACGCGCCGGGCGGCCAGCGCATCGCGCAGGCCGAGCGCGGCGAATCCGACGCGGCCGGCGCGCAGGTCCTCGGCGATCATCGGACCGGCGAGCACCCCGCAGGCCTGAGCGCCGAGCACGCTCGCCAGCGCCTCGATCGCTGTGCGCCCGCTGTCATCGAGACCCTTGGCAACCGTGACGCACACGGCGTGCGCTGCGAGGTGCGCACGCAGCCGTTCGGCGAGCTCGGCGTGCGGAGGCGTGGGCACGCAGAACAGCACGACCTCGGCCGGCGCCGCGGCGGCTTCGAGGGCGATTGCGGTGCGGCGGTGCCAGACTTGCAGCTCGGCATGTGGCGCCAGCAGCGCCTCCATGGCGTGCCCGATCTCGCCGTAGCCCACGACCAGCACCCGCATGCCTTGCGCCATGGCGGCATGGTAGCAAAAGCCTCTCGGCGGCGGCGTGCTATGCTTTCGACGCGATCGCCTGTGGCTGCCATGTCCCGATGTCGCTACGCGCGTTGATCACGCTTGGCGCGGCTGCGCTGGCAACCGCCGGCGCCGGCTTGCGCGTTGCGAGCGCAGCGCGGCTGCCTCCCGCCGAGCGCCTGCCGGCGCCGGTGGTGCAGGCGCTCAAGCAGGTCGGGCTGCCATCCGCGGGTTTGAGCATCTACGTCCACGAGATCGGCGCGCCCGGGCCATTGCTCGCGTTCGACGCCGATACCCCGCGTAACCCGGCTTCCGCGATCAAGATCCTCACCACGCTCGTGGGGCTCGAAGAGCTTGGTCCGGCCTACCAGTGGAAGACCGAGGCCTACGCCACGGCGGGTGTTGGCGGTGGGCGGCTGGCGGGCGATCTCTATCTCAAGGGCTACGGCGATCCGTTCCTGGTGGTCGAGCATTTCTGGCGCTTCCTGCGCGGGCTGCGCGGCGAGGGCGTCGAGGCGATCGCCGGGGATCTCGTGATTGACCAGTCGTATTTCGCGCCCGAGCCGGGTGATGCGGCGGAGTTCGACGAGCAGCCCACGCGCACCTACAACGTCCTGCCGGCGGCGCTGTTGCTCAACTTCCAGGCGGTGCGCTTTCAGCTGCGGCCGCAGGCGAACGGCCTGCGCATCAGCGCCGACCCGCACCCGGCGCATGTGCGCATCGACAACCGCATCACCCTGGCGCACGAGGGCTGCCGCGAGGGGCCGCGGCGCATCGGCATGCAAGTCATCGAGCACGAGGAGGGGGTGCGCGTCCTTTTCACCGGGCGTTATGACGCGGCCTGCGGCCAGTACGAGTTCTTTCGCGTCGTATCCGAGCCGGTCGCCTACATTCACGGCGTGTTCAAGGCGCTGTGGGCGGAGCAGGGCGGCCGCCTCGATGGCGGGGTGCGCCTGGGCGCGGTGCCGAGCGAGGCGCGACGCCTGCATGTCCTGCATTCCCCGCCGCTCGCCGACGTCGTGCGCTCGATCAACAAGTGGAGCAATAACGTCATGACGCGCCAGCTGCTGCTCACGCTCGGGGCGGAGCGGCGCGGCGCGCCGGGCACGACGGAAAAGGGCATCGAGACGGTGCGGGCCTGGCTCGCCCGGCACGGCCTTCAGTTTCCGGAGCTGGTGCTCGACAACGGCTCCGGGTTGTCGCGCGAGGAGCGCATATCGGCGCGCCACCTGGGGGAGGTATTGCGGGTCGGGTACGCCAGCCCCTACATGCCGGAGCTGCTGTCCTCGCTGCCGGTAGCCACGCTGGACGGGACGCTCAAGCGCCGTTTCGCGGGAACGGCGCTCGAAGGCCGCGTCCACCTCAAGACCGGCAGCCTCAATGGCGTGCGCACGCTGGCTGGCTATTTGCTCGATCGCCAGGGGCGGCGCGTGGCCGTGGTGGCCCTGCACAACCACGCCCAGCTCAGCACCTTCGCCGCCGAGCAGGTGCAGGATGCGTTGTTGCAGTGGCTGTATGAGAGGCGGTGAACAGTGAGCAGTGAGCAGTAAACAGTAAACAGTGAACGGTGTTTACCGTTCACCGTTCACTGTCACTACCGATACGGTGCGCTCGTCTTCTCGAAGCGTGCCAGGCGCGGCAGCACCAGCAGGATCACCACCGCGGCGCCGAGATAATAGAGCGTGTAGCGCGCCAGGCCGGCCGCATCGCCGTAGAACGCGTAGCCGATGAGGATCGTGACGCCGAGAACGAGCGCGACGTTGAGGTAGGCCACCGATCGTTTGGCGCCGTAGGTCAGACGAAAGCGCTTGCCGCAGGCCGGACAGCGGTGCGCGGTCTGCCCCGCGAACAGGCTGCGCCAGACCAGCCTGGCGGGAAGCACCTTCTGGCAGTGCGGGCAGGTTTTCTCGGCCATCGGTGTCGGAGCGGTTGTCGGGGCGACATTGTTCTAAAGATTCCCGCCGCGGTCCAGCCCCGCGGGGGTGGACACGGGCGCACGCATCGCCCATCCTTTGTTTGTCGCGCGATCACCCTGAGCGAGGACGGCAAACCGATGACCAGCAAATACCTAGCCCTCACGTTCACCGACGAGCCCGGCAACGGCAACCTCCCGATCGTGGAGGGAAGCGCCGGTCCCGCGGGGGTCGACATCCAGTCGCTGCTGTCGCGCCACGGCATCCTCGCCTACGATCCGGGATTCCGCGCCACTGCCTCGTGCAAGAGCGCAATCACCTTCGTCGACGGCGACAACGGCATACTGCTGTACCGCGGCTACCCGATCGAGGAGCTGGCCGAGCACAGCGACTTCGTCGAGGTGGCCTATCTGCTCATGCACGGCGAGCTGCCGGCGCGCGCGCAGCGCATGGCATTCGACCGCGCCATCGGTCAGCACAATCTGTTGCACGAGCAGGTGATGAGCTTCTACCGCGGTTTCCGCCGCGACGCGCATCCGATGGCGGTCATGGTCGGCGTGGTGGGGGCGCTGTCGGCCTTCTACCACGACGTGATGGACATCCGTAATCCCGACGATCGCATGCGCGCGGCGATCCGCCTCGTGGCCAAGATGCCGATGCTGGCGGCGGCGAGCTACACCTACTCGATCGGCCGGCCGCAGCGCTACCCGAACAACAAGCTCGATTACGCCTCAAACTTCCTGCAAATGATGTTCGGGGTGCCGACCAGCGAATACATCGTCGATCCGGTGCTGGCGCGCGCCTTCGACGTGATCCTGATCCTGCACGCCGACCATGAGCAGAACGCCTCGACCTCGACGGTGCGGCTCGCCGCCTCGAGCGGCGCCAACCCCTTTGCCTGCATCGCGGCCGGCATCGCGAGCCTCTGGGGGCCGGCGCACGGCGGCGCCAACGAGGCGGTCCTCAAGATGCTCACCGAGATTGGCAAGGTCGAGAACATTCCCAAGGCCATCGCCCGCGCCAAGGACAAGAACGATCCGTTCCGCCTGATGGGCTTCGGGCACCGCATCTACAAGAACTTCGACCCGCGCTCGCGCGTCATCCAGGCGCAGGCCAAGAAGGTGCTGAGCCATCTGGGCGTCGATGACCCGCTGCTCGAGGTGGCCGTGCGGCTGGAAGAGATTGCGCTCAAGGATGAGTACTTCGTGGAGCGCAAACTCTATCCCAACGTCGATTTCTACTCCGGCATCCTGCTGCGCGCGATGGGCTTTCCGCTCAACATGTTCACCGCCGTGTTCGCGCTGGCCCGCACCGCCGGCTGGGTGAGCCACTGGCTCGAGCTGCAACAGGAGTCACACGGCATCGACCGGCCGCGCCAGCTCTACGTCGGACCGACCCTGCGCCACTACCCGAGCAAGTAGGTCCATCCCGGCGGGAAGCTAGCCGCGGCGCGACTGGGCAAAGCGCTGTGCCAGCGCGCGGCGCTGCTCGTAGGCCTGGCGCGCCAGCGCCACGTCCTCGAGGAAGTAGGGCAGCTCCTCGAGCGTCAGGGCCTGCGGGCCATCGACCAGCGCCTGGGCGGGGTTTGGGTGGAAGTCGACCAGCACCATGTTGGCGCCGGCGATCACGCCCTGCGCCGTGACGTGCACGATGTCGAGGATGCCGTCGGGCGCCCGCTCGCGGTTGCCGACCGAGTGCGAGGGATCGATGCACACCGGCATGCGCGTCAGGCGCTTGACGACCGGCACGTGGGCAAAATCCACGAAGTTGCGGTGCGGGTCGCCCATGTTGGTCTTCATCCCGCGCAGCCCGAAGATCACGTTGCGGTTGCCCTCGCTGGCGAGGTACTCGGCGGCGTTGAGCGACTCCTCGAGCGTGATGCCGAAGCCGCGCTTCAGAAGCACGGGAAACTCGCGCTGGCGGCCGACGATCTTGAGGAGCTCGAAGTTCTGGGTATTGCGCGTGCCGATCTGCAGCATCACGCCTGTGGGCTTGCCGGTCCTCTCCAGGGCCTCGCGGATCTCGTCGAGGTGCGAGTCGTGGGTGATCTCCATGGCGATGACCTTGATGCCGTGGTGACCGGCGAGCTCGAACACCCACGGCAGGCACGCCTTGCCGTGGCCCTGGAAGGAATAGGGGTTGGTGCGCGGCTTGTAGGCGCCCATGCGCGTGCACACCTGGCCGTGCGCGGCGAGCGCGCGCAGCATGCGATCGACGTGCTCGCGGGTGTCGACCGCGCACAGCCCGGCGAACACGTGCAGGTTGTCCTGGCTGAACTCCACACCGTTGTAGGTGAAGCCGGTGGGGCGGCGGTCGTCGCGGTGCCGGCCGAGGATGCGGTATTCCTCCGAGACCCGCACCACGCGATCGACGCCGGGCAGGCTTTCGATCTCGGCCTTGTCGAGTGTCGAGGTCTCGCCGATCACGTAGATCTCGGTAAGGGTCTGCAGCGTGCCGACCTCCTGGTGCACGCGCGTGGTGATCTTGGGTTTGTGGGTCAGATAGTCGACAATCTGCCGGTATTCCGGGCTCGTGTCGGTGAGATTCGGTTTGAGGATGACGATCATGCGCGCCCGTGGCCGGTCGTTGACTGTGAGGCTATTGTAACAATGCGCGTACCGAACACATCCGCAGGACCCTGACCGTGGCTGCCGGGCGACCCCCGTACTCCCTGTCGCGCGCCGTGCTCGAGCGCGAGGTGCGCATCGAAACCTTTCGCGCCAGCGGACCCGGCGGCCAGCACTTGCACAAGACCGAGTCGGCGGTGCGCCTCACCCACCCGCCGTCCGGCGTGGTGGTCAGCGCCTCCGATACCCGCTCGCAGGCGCGCAACCGCGAGATCGCCTTTACGCGCTTGATTGCGCGGTTGGCGCGCCTTAACCGCCGACCCAAGCCGCGCAAGCCGACCGCCGTGCCGCGGGCGGCCAAGGAACGGCGCCTGGCGGGCAAGCGGCGGCGGGCCGAACGCAAACGCAGCCGCGGTCGCCCGATTCACGAGTAGAGGCCCCGCGTTGTCAGCGTCGGAGTCTTGACGTAGGATGGCGCGGTCGTCCGCAAGCAACAATCCGAAATACGGGCGACATATTAGCTTTTCATAATAGAGGAGCCTTTATGCAAGTTGGTACCGTCAAGTGGTTTAACAACTCCAAGGGATATGGCTTCATCGTCCCCACCGACGGCAGCGAAGACGTATTTGTGCACTTCTCCACCATCGAGGCAGATGGGTACAAGACGCTCGCCGAAGGACAGAAGGTAGAGTTTGAGCACACCCAGGGACCCAAAGGCAGGCAAGCCACTCGAGTCGTCCCGCGCTAGGAGACACGCATCTAAATAAACAAGATTCCCGGAGCCCCGTCACCGACGGGGCTTTTTTTCTTTGTAGTGATTCTTAAACCTGCTGATGCTGCCGGACCACCGTTCAGAACCGGTGGTGGTTGACCGCGAATCGTCTTGAGCCGATGTCGCTGCAAGAGCTGATTGAGAACTACGGCTACCTCGCCATTCTGGTCATCACCTTCATCGAAGGCGAGACCATCGTGATCCTTGCCGGGATCGCCGCACACTTGGGTCTGCTCGAGGTGCCGTGGGTGATCGTCAGCGCGATCGCCGGCAGTTTTTCCGGTGACCAGCTCTGGTACTACATCGGGCGCCACTGGGGTCCGAAGATCCTGCGCAAGCGGCCGCACTGGCAGACGCCGGCCAACAAGGTCTACAAGCACCTGCACCGCCACCAGTACTGGCTGATCCTGACGTTCCGCTTCTACTACGGCCTGCGCAACGTGACGCCGTTTGCCGTCGGCTCGGCCGGGATTCCGCGCGTGCGCTTCTTCACGCTCAACCTAATCGGGGCGATCGTCTGGGCGTTCACCTTCACCTACGCCGGCTACCTGCTGGGTGAGACCATGAAACTGTTCATCGACGACTACCACCGCTACGCGCTGTATGTGATCGGCGCCGTGGTCGCCGTGCTGCTTGCGCTCTGGGTCACGACGTTCCTGCGCGCCCGCCGCAAGCTCAAGGAGCTGAGTCAGAAGTAACGGCCCGCCGCCTCACGCGCGGCGCTCAAGGACGGCGGCGAAGAATCCGTCGGTGCCGTGGCGGTGCGGGGCAAGCCGCAGCGCCGCATCCGCCATCGACAGCGGGATGCTTCGGCGCGCCAGAACCTCCGCAACGGGGACCGGCTCGAACTGCGGATGGGCCGCGCGGAACGCATCGACCACCGCGTCGTTCTCCTCGCGCAGCAGACTGCAGGTCGCATACACCAGGCGCCCCCCGACCTTGAGCAGCCGGCTCGCCGCCTGCAGGATGCGCGCCTGCGTGGCGGTGAGCTCGGCCAGGTCGATCGCGCGCCACTTGATGTCCGGGTTGCGCCGCAGAGTGCCGGTGCCGGAGCAGGGCGCATCGATCAATACGCGGTCGATCTTGCCGTGCAGGCGCCTGACGCGTTCGTCGTGCTCATGGGCAATGGCGATGGTGCGGACATTCTGCAGGCCCGAGCGCTTGAGCCGCGGTTTGAGCTTCTCGAGGCGTTTGGCCACGGTGTCGAAGGCGTAGAGGGTGCCGCTGTTGGCCATCAGCGCCCCGAGGTGCAGGGTCTTGCCGCCCGCCCCGGCGCAGAAATCGACGACCATCTCGTGGCGGCGCGGCTCGAGCAGCAGCGACAGCAGCTGGCTGCCCTCGTCCTGGATCTCGAACAACCCCTCCTTGAAGGCAGCGGTATGAAAGAGTGGCTCGCGTGTCGTACGCCGCAGCCCCACCGGCGAATAGGGGGTCGGCACGGTTTCGAAGCCCTCCCGCGCCAGCCGCTCTCGCAGCTCCTCGCGCCGGATCTTGAGCGTGTTGACGCGCAGGTCGACCGGCGCGGGGCGGTTGAGCGCGGCCGCCAGCTGCTCGGCCTCCTCGGCGCCGAACTGCGCGAGCAGCTTCTCGGCCAGCCAGTCCGGGAGGCTCGCGCGCACGGCAAACGGAAGGGCGCGGACATCGAGCGTGCGCGCGCGCTCGACGAGCACCGCAACATCGCCGCCGGGACTAAGGCGAGGGCCGCACGCCAAGGACGGCGCGGTTGCGGACTCGCCGGCGAACCCAGCGTCGAGGAGCGCGCGGCCGCTGTAGCCCTGCGTGAGCAGATACGCCGCGACCAGATCAACCGTTGTGGCACTGTCTCCGGCGATGTAGGCGAGCACGCGGCGCTGGCGCAGGACGCCGTACACGGTCTCCGCCACCATGCCGCGATCGCGCGCGCCCATGTTGCGATGGGCACGGAAGTAGCGGTCCATCTGGACGTCAGCCGGCAGCCGGCCACCGAGGATCGCATCGAGCAGCTCGGCGGACTGCTGGATGTGGAGCTGAGGCATGTGTAAGAAGCTGCGAGGGACGAGATACGAGAAGCGAGAATCAGAGGTTCCGGAGGTTTCTCGTACCTCGCGCCTCGAATCTCCTATCCCCTACTTCCCGTAGCGCTTGATGAGATCGCCGTAGGCGTCGATGCGCCGGTCGCGCAGGAACGGCCACACCCGTCGCACCCGTTCCGTGCGGCTGCGATCGAGCGCGACAACCAGCACCTCGGGCGCGTCGCTGGCGGCCTGCGCGAGCAGCTCGCCCTGCGCTCCGGCCACGAAACTCGAGCCCCAGAACTGGATGCCGGGCGACTGCCCGGAGGGGTCGGGCTCGGTCCCGACGCGGTTGCACACGATCACCGGCAGCCCGTTGGCGACCGCGTGGGCGCGCTGGATGGTGAGCCAGGCCTCGCGCTGGCGCGCGCGCTCGGGCTCGGCGTCGCGCGGGTCCCAGCCGATCGCCGTCGGGTAGAGCAGCAGCTCCGCGCCGTTGAGCGCCATGAGGCGCGCCGCCTCCGGGAACCACTGGTCCCAGCAGACGAGCACGCCCAGATGGCCGACCGAGGTCGGAATCGGCGCGAAACCGAGATCACCGGGGGTGAAGTAGAACTTCTCGTAGTAACCGGGGTCGTCCGGGATGTGCATCTTGCGGTAGCGTCCGGCAATGCCGCCGTCGCGCTCCAGCACCACGGCGGTGTTGTGATAGAGACCGGCGGCGCGCCGCTCGAACAGCGATGCCACGATGACCACGCCGAGCTCTTTTGCCAGCGCGCCGAGCGCCTCGGTGGTCGGGCCGGGTATCGGCTCCGCCTGGTCGAAGCGCCGCGGATCCTCGGTCTGGCAGAAGTACACGCCGGTGTGCAGCTCCTGCAACAGCATGAGCTGCGCGCCGCGCGCGGCGGCCGCACGAACGCCTTGAATCGAGGCGTCGAGATTGGCGGTGCGGTCCTCGCTGCAGGCGTGCTGCACGAGCCCGACATGGAGCATGGCCGTCATGGCGGCAATGTTAGCATCAAAGCCCGCCCCGGCCGCTTGCGCGGGCGCGCCAATTTTCCTATTGTGGCGCCTCCCAAAACCATTTCTGTCCCGTGAGGAGGAACAACGTGATCAAGAACGCTATGGCGGTACTCGCCGGTCTCGCGCTTGCCGCGCCGGTCGCGATGGCCGACAAGGGCTATCAGAAGACCGGTCCGGTGCTCGACGTCACCGACAAGTCGATCGTGCTGGACGCCGGCAAGGACGGGAAGTGGGAGTTCGCGCGCGATGCCAACACCAAGGTGGAGGGCGACCTCAAGAAAGGCTCCAAGGTCACGGTCTACTACACCATGACCGCCACCAAGGTCGAGGTGAAGGGCGAGCCCAAGGCCAAGGGCAAGGAGAAGGCCGCCGAGAAAGGTGCCGGCGCGGGCGCGCCCGCCGCGCGCTAAGCAGCGATTGCTGCCGTCCGATCACAAGAGGCGCCGCGCGGCGCCTCTTGTGTTTTTCTGGACCGGCAGCTCAGTCCGGCAACACGCCGGCCGGCAGCTGCATGGTCACGCAATGCAGGCTGCCGTACTGGAAGACGAGCGGCAGGCAATCGATACCGACGATTTCACGATCCGCGAAGCAGGAGCGCAAGCGTTCCAGCGCCAGCGCATCGGCCGGATCGCGATAGGTAGGGACGAGCACGGCGCCATTGATGATCAGGAAGTTCGCGTAGGTGGCGGGCAGGCGCCGGCCGTCTTCGTCGAACACGGCACGCGGCCACGGCAGGGGCACCAGCCGGTACGGCGTGCCGTCGGCGGCTTTCAATTGCCGCAACTCCTGCTCCATCGCCTTGAGGTCGGCATAGTGCTCGTCGCGTGGATCATCGCACGCGACATAGGCGATGGTGCGGGCGTCGCAGAAACGCGCGAGGGTATCGATGTGGCTATCGGTATCGTCGCCCGCCAGCGCACCGTGCTTGAGCCACAGCACGCGCGTCACGCCCAGCAGCTCGGCCAGGCGTGCCTCGAGCGCCGCGCGGGTGAGACCCGGGTTGCGCGTCGGGGCGAGCAGGCAGCGCTCGGTGGTGAGCAGGCTGCCGCTGCCGTCGACCTCGATCGAGCCGCCCTCGAGCACCAGGTCGACACTTTGCAGTGCGGTGGTGCCGAACGCGCCTTGGTCGTAGAGCCGGCGGGTGAGCGCGTTGTCGAGGGCGTAGCCGTACTTGCCGCCCCAGCCGTTGAACAGAAAATCGAGCAGCAGCAGCTCATCCCCGCAGGCCACGGTGATCGGCCCGTGGTCGCGCGCCCAGGTGTCGTTCGACGGCGCGGTGCGCAGCACGACGCGGTGCTGATCGACGCCGCCGGCGTCGAGCCGCTGTCCGACATGCTGTTGGTGGCGTTCGTCGTAGCAGGTGATCAACACCTTTTCACGCCGCGCGACTTCGCGCGCAATCGCAACGAATACCGGCTCGACCTCGTGCAGTCGCGCAGCCCAGTCCCCGTGGGCGTGCGGCCAGGTGAGCATTACGCCGCTCTGCGGCGCCCACTCCGGCGGGAGATAGTAACGGCATGCGGGTCTGGACATGGTTCGGCGAGTCGCTGGCGCTGAAACGGCCGCCTAGCATACCGGCTCGCGTGTGCTGCGGCCACGCCGCTACGGCTGCGCAGCGGCGGTTCTGGCGTGCTGTTCCCGCCACGTGTGAAGCCCTTCATGCTGTCGACGTGCAACCGCACCGGCCCGGCCGGTTGCACCGGCAGGTGCAGGCGGGTATCTGCGGGTTTCGTGAGCCAGTTCACAGCGCCCGACAGCCAGGACCACTTAGAGTCTGCTTGCGCAACGCTGGCGTGTCGGTGGTGCGCAACAAGTTCCGCCAGCGTGCCCTGCAATGCACCGTGCCCTGTGAGCAAGAGGAGACCCGCCATGACTGTTGCCAAGACCATCGCCGCGATTGCCGTGCTCAGCGCCATGTGTGCGTTTCCGGCGCACGCCGAGGAACAAGAAGACAACCCAAGCCTGGCCGCGCGCCTGGAAGCGGCACGCCTCGAGGCGTATCGCACGGCACAATTGCCGCTCGAGGCCGTCAAGCCGGAAGTCGAGTGGGTTGATTGCTTCTACGCCGAGAACGCCGGCCATCCGGCCTGCGCGCGCTGAGCAACCGCCGGCGCGCGGCGACTGCCAGGGCCGGCGTGGATTCCCGTATGGTCCGCTTCCGCCCGTTGACGGTTGGCCGCCGGCCTGCGGCCCTCTGCGTCGAGCGGCAATAGACCACGCGCTCGGCGCTCTGGTGATCCGGATCGCGCACGGTTTGACCGGTGTCGGCAAGTGGTTTTGAATACGCGCCTTATTTTGCACCGGAGCCCCCATGCCGTTGATTCGAGCCTTCGCCGGTCTGCGCCCGGCGCCCGGACGCGCCGCCGAGGTCATCGCGCCGCCGTACGACGTGCTGTCGAGCGAGGAGGCGCGCCGCCGTGCGGCCGGCAAGCCGTGGAGCTTCCTGCACATCTCCAAGCCCGAGATCGATCTCGAACCCGGCATCGATCCCTACAGCCCGGCGGTCTACGCCAAGGCGCGGGAAAACTTCGAGCGCATGCTGCGCGAAGGCGTGCTCGAGCGCGATGCGAGCGCCTGCTACTACGTCTATCGCCTCATCATGGGCACGCACACGCAGACCGGAATCGTGGCGGTCGCCTCGGTGAGCGACTACGAGCGCAACCGCATCCGCCGGCACGAGCTCACGCGCCCGGACAAGGAAGACGATCGCGTGCGCCAGATCGAGGCGCTCAACGCCCAGACCGGCCCGGTGTTCCTCACCTACCGGCGCTCGTTCGACGTCGATGCCATCGTGGCGCGCGCCTCGGCCGCCGCCCCGGAGGTCGATGTCGTCGCTGACGACGGCGTGCGCCACAGCCTGTGGGTAATGCGCGACGAGGCGCAGATCTCTGCGCTCACGGCCGTCTTCGACGCCATGCCCTGCCTGTACATCGCCGATGGCCACCACCGCTCGGCGGCCGCCGCACGCGTGGCGGCGTCGCGCAAGGCCGCCAACCCGCGCCACACCGGCGAGGAGTCCTACAACTATTTCCTCGCGGTGATCTTTCCGGACAACCAGATGCAGATCCTCGACTACAACCGGGTGGTGCAGGACCTGCACGGGCTCACGCGCGAGGGGCTGCTCGCGCGCATCGAGGCGGCGTTCTCCGTCAGGCCCGAGGCGCACGCCGTCAAACCAGCGCGCGCCGGGGAGTTCGGCATGTATCTCAAGGGCCAGTGGTACCGGCTCACGATCAAGCCGCAGCACATCCCGCTTGCCGACCCGGTCGGGCGGCTCGATGTAAGCCTGCTACAGGACAACCTGCTCGCGCCGATCCTCGGCATCGGCGACCCGCGGCGCGACAAGCGCGTCGACTTCGTCGGCGGCATTCGCGGGCTCCCGGAGCTTGAGCGGCGCGTCGACTCGGGCGAGATGGCCGTGGCGTTCTCGCTCCACCCCACCTCGATCCACGACATGATGGCGGTCGCCGACGCGAACCTGGTAATGCCGCCCAAGTCGACCTGGTTCGAGCCAAAGCTCGCCGACGGCCTGGTGTCGCACGTGCTCGACTAGCGCCGGCCGTTGTCGCTCACGGCCGCGGCCACCCAGTCGAGCATCCGAAAGGGCAGCAGCCGCTTCAGCGCCGCAAACAGATGGGCCGGCACGGTGACCCGGTAGCGTGTCCTCGGGCGCGCCGCCTCGAGGGCGTGTAACACCTTGGGCAATACCGCATCGGCGGGCAGGGTGAAGGGCAGCGGACCGCTGCGCCCCTCGAGCCGGCGGATCATGGCAGCGTATTTCTCGCGATGGGCGCTGTGTGCGGCATCGATGTTGGCCCGGAAGGCGGCGTAGGCGTTGTCGCGAAAGCGGCTCTTGATCGGGCCCGGCTCGATGAGCGCCACGAAGATCTTCGTGTCGCGCAGCTCCAGGCGCAGCGTGTCGGACAGGGCCTCGAGCGCAAACTTCGAGGCATTGTAGGCGCCGCGGTAGGCGAGGCACACGATCCCGAGCAGCGAGCTTAACTGGACGATGCGGCCCTCGTTGCGGGCGCGCATGGCGGGCAGCACCAGATTGGTGAGCTCCTGCGTCCCGAAGACATTGGTCTCGAACTGGCGGCGCAGGGTGTCGCGCGTGAGGTCCTCGACCGCGCCAGGCTGCCCGTAGGCCCCGTTGTTGACGAGCCCGTAGAGCTGCCCGCCGGTGCGCCGCAGCACCTCCGCGACCGCGGCGCCGATCGAGGCGCTGCAATCAAGGTCAAGCGGCAGGCTCTCGAAGCCGGCCGCCGCGAGCCGCGCCACGTCTTCGGCCTTGCGCGCCGTGGCAAACACGCGATAGCCGCGGGTCTTGAGGCCGTGGGCGAGGGTGAGACCGATGCCAGAGGAGCAGCCGGTGACGAGAACGCTGCGTGGGTGCATGGCGCTTGCCCTACAATAAGGGGAGCGCATTTAACCATTATGGTGCCGGCCGTGACAGCTGCTCATGTCCCTCTGCTGATCTGCGACGCGGCGTGGCCGGTGCTCAATGAGCAGGTGTCGATGTGGCGCGCCCGCCGTGCCGGCGCGGCGCAGATGCGGGCGGCGCCGGCCGACGCGGTGGTCGTCGCCGGCCTGGAGGAGGCCCA
>CAYZVX010000021.1:19778-35340 GCA_964482055.1 uncultured Acidiferrobacteraceae bacterium | reverse complement strand
GGGTCGCCGCACTGCTGCTGGCCGCCGCACTGGCGGCGGGCGCGGCCGAACGCGCGGCGCGCGGCTCGAAAGGCCCTTCCGCCGCGCTCGCTGCAATGGCGAGCGCGGTGAGCAGCAGCGCGGTAGTGAGCCGGCGCATGGGCGTCAGTAGATGATCTCGACGCGGCGGTTGAGGCGCCACGCGGATTCGTCATGCTCCAGTGCCAGCGGCTTTTCCTCGCCGTACGAGGTGTTGGTGATGCGGCTGCCGTTCACGCCGAGCACGCGCATGAGCTGGGCAACCGCCTGCGCGCGGCGCTCGCCGAGCGCCAGGTTGTATTCGCGCGTGCCGCGCTCATCGCAATGGCCCTCGAGCTTGAGCTTGATCTGGGGGTTGGCCACGAGGTACTCGGCGTGCGCCTGGATGATGGCGCGTGCCTCCTCGTCGATCGCGTTGGAGTCAAATGCGAAGTGCACGCGCCGCTGTGCGAGCAGATCGGCCTTGGCACTCTTGGGCGTGGTCCCGAGCGGCTCGGCCTCGATGCGGCCGCGCTCGGCAGCGCCGGCAGTCTCGGCACCCTTCTCTTCGACCGCCGCCTCTTTCTTGGTGTCGGTGGCGCAGGCCCCAAGCAACAGGCCCAAGGCCAGCACCGGAAACAGGGTCTTCACGAACAGGCGGGACATCGTCGGCTTCATGAACTAGCTCCTTTACCCCCGCTGGGGGTGATCGTCTGCAAATCGCGATTATAGGGTGACCAGGCGGGCTCGCGGATGTCGCCCTCGTCGTAACGGAACTGCTGCCGGCCGCGTCCCTCGGTCGTCACCACGGCGAGCACACCGCGCCCGCGCACCGCCGTCGCGTACAACACCATGCGCCCGTTGGGCGCAAAGCTCGGCGACTCATCGAGCGCCGTGTCGGTCAGCACCTGCAACACCTTGTTGTCGAGGCGCAGGGTGGCGATGTTGTACTTGCCACGGTAGCCGCTCACCAGCACCAGCATCTTGCCGTCCGGCGAATACGAGGCGCGCGCGTTGTAATCGCCCTCGAAGGTAAGGCGCTCCGGCTGGCCGCCATTGGCCGGCATGCGGTAGATCTGCGGCCCGCCGCTGCGGTCGGAGGTGAAGGCAATGTGCCGGCCGTCCGGCGACCAGGTCGGCTCGGTGTCGATCGCGGCGTTGTAGGTCAGGCGCTTGAGCTCGCGTGTCGCAAGGTCGAGCGTGTAGATTTCCGGGTTGCCGTCGCGCGACAGCGTGAGCGCGAGCTTGCGGCCGTCCGGTGACCAGGCCGGGGCGCTGTTGATGCCGCGGAATTCCGCCACCAGCTCGCGCCGCCCGTCGAGCAGGTTTTGCACGTAGACGTTGGCGCGCTGCTGCTCGAACGACACGTAGGCGAGGCGCTTGCCGTCCGGAGACCAGGCGGGCGACATCAGCGGCTCACTCGAGGTGACGTGCGACTTGGGCGCGAAACCGTCGGAGTCGGCGACCTGCAACCGGTAGACCGGCTTGCGCGGCGGGCGCGCGTCGTCCTTGGTGATATACGCCACGCGCGTATTGAACGCGCCCGGCTCGCCGGTGAGCTTCTCGTAGATCACGTCGGCGATCTGGTGGGCCACGGTGCGCAGCAGGTCGGCGCTCACCGTGTAGCTGTAGCCGGCCAGCTGCTGCTCCTTAAACACGTCGTAGAGGCGAAACTGCACTTGGAACTGGTTGTTGCCGACCGCCCGGACCTGGCCGATCACGAGGGCCTCGGCCTTGATGAGGCGCCAGTCCTTGAACACCACGTCCTGATCCTCGTGCGGGGCGGCCGGATAACCCTTGCGCGGCAGCACCTGGACGCGCCCGCTGCGCGCCAGGTCGGCCTCGACAATGTCCGACACCGCATGCGGCGGGCGCGCGGGCGCACCGGGACGGGACTTGTCGGGCTGCCAGTCAAACGGCACGACCGCGATCGGCATGGCGGTCTCGGTGCCCTGCGTGATCTCGATGGTCACCACGGCACGCGCCGCGAGCGGTGCGAGGCCCACCCACAGCGCGAGCAATGCGATTGCGTTTTTCTTCGACATGGTCTGCATCAACCTTCCGGACTGAACAGAAACTCGATTTCCTTGAAGTACTCGAACAGATCCTTGTCTTGCGGCAAGGGCAGCGGTGTGGACTTGAACACCGCGTTCTCCACCGACCGGTCGAACGCCGCGTCGCCGCTCGACCGCACCACGCGCGCCTGCACGACCTCGCCGCCCGGCACGAGCTGCACCCGCACCACGCAGGTGAGCCCCTTGGCCGAGCCCACCGGCCGGCTCCAGTGGCGCGTCACGCGCTGGCGGATGAGCGCCTTGTACTTCTCAATCGCGCTCTGCGCGCGCGCCGCCTTGGCGGCCGCCTCGCGTTCGCTCTCCTCCGCGGCAAGTTGCTCCTTGAGCGCCTGCTCGGCCTGGCGGCGCCGTGCCTCTTCCTCCTGGCGACGTTTGGCCTCGGCCGCGCGCGCCTTCTCTTCCTCCGCCTTGCGGCGCTTGGCCTCCTCGGCCTGGCGGATTCTTTCCTTCTCTTTTTCCTGCTCCTGCGCCTTGCGCTTCTGCTCGGCCGCCTGCTTCTGCCGCTGCTCCTCTTCCTGGCGTTTCTTTGCCTCGGCCTGCCGGCGCGCCTCCTCGTCGCGCTGGCGCTTGGCCCCGGCCGCGCGCGCCTGCTCCTCCTCGGCCGTGCGGCGCGCGTCCTCCGCGGCCTGCCTGCGCGCCTCTTCCTCCTCGCGCCGCCGCGCTTCCTCCGTGCGCGGCCGAACCGTGGCCTGCTCCTGCACCACGGTCGCCTGGACGACCGGTTGCGGCCCGCGCGTTGCGCTCCAGCGGAAGCTCACGAGCAGCACCACAAGCAGCACGACATGCACCAAAACCGCCAGCACGAGCGCCTTGGCGGAGCCCGGTTTGCGTTTGCGTGCGCGTACCACGTTACTTGCCGGGCGGCGGCACCGTGAGCAAACCGACCGTGGACGCGCCGGCCGATTGCAGCAGCGTCATGGCCGCGACCACCTGTCCGTACGGCGCGCTGCGGTCGCCGCGCACCAACACCGGGGTCTGCGGGCGGGCGCGCAGGATGGCCGATACCTTGGTGCGCAGCTCCTCGGCTCCGACGCGCCGATCATCGAGATAATAGCGGCCCTCGCGGTCGACCGTCACGACGAGCGTCTCGTGATCCGGCGCGTCCACCGGGTTGGCCGCCGCCTGCGGCAGCTCGACCTTGACGCCGGTGGCGAGCAACGGCGCCGTGATCATGAAGATCACGAGCAGCACCAGCATCACGTCGATGTACGGCACGACGTTGATCTCGCTCATGAGCCTCTTGCGGTGCGCGCGGTACGGCTCCATCAGGCGCCCCGTGCAGCGAACGCCTGGCGCTGCAGCACGCTTGCGAACTCGTGCGCGAAGTTCTCGTAGCGTGTGACCAGGCGTTCGACATTGTTCGAGTAGCGATTATAGGCAATGACCGCCGGGATGGCCGCGAATAGGCCGATGGCGGTGGCGATCAGCGCCTCGGCGATGCCGGGCGCGACGTGCTGGATGGTGGCCTGCTGGATGGTGCCGAGCGAGCGGAAGGAATTCATGATGCCCCACACCGTGCCGAACAGGCCCACGTACGGGCTGGTGGAGCCGACGGTCGCGAGGAACGACAGGTGCGTCTCGAGGTCATCGATCTCGCGCGACAGTGCCACGCGCATGGCGCGCTGCACGCCCTCGAGTATGTCCTTGGGCTCGGCCGCGGCCTGCGCGGCGAGGCGCCGGTACTCCTTGAACCCCTCGACGAAAATCGCCGCCATCCCGCTCGGGCTCTCGACCTTCGCCTGTTCGATGAACATCTGGTTGAGATTTACGCCCGACCAGAATCTCTGCTCGAAGCCGTCGGCGGCGCGCACCGCACTTTTCAATGCGAACCACTTGCGGAAGATCATGGTCCAGGAGATGAGCGAAGCGCCCATGAGCAGCACCATCACGAGCTGCACCGGCAGGCTCGCGTTGAGCACCAGGCTCAGCAGGTCCATACCCTGCGTCGACACCGAGACGGTCATGCCTGCGTCCACTCCTGCACACGCGCCAGGATCCGCGCCGGGATCGGGCACGGCGTAAAACCCTTGGTCTCGATGCAGGCGATCCGGATCTCGGCGTGGCACAGCACCTCGCCGGCGCGCTGCACCTCCTGCGCGAAGCCGAGGCTCGCGCGTCCGCGGCGCTGCAGGGCGACGGTTGCCTGCAACAGGTCGTTGAAGCGCGCCGGCTTCAGAAATTCCGCGCGGGCCGTGCGCACGGCGAATACGACTCCGTCCTGCCGGGAAAGTTCATCCTGCTCGAACCCGAGCATGCGCAGCCACTCGGTGCGCGCACGCTCCATGAACTTGAAATAATTCGCGTAGTACACGACGCCGCCGGCGTCGGTATCCTCGTAGTACACGCGCACGGGGATGGCGAACAGCGCGCTCACGACTGCGGTCCGTCATTGATCTTGTGAACGTGCCGGCAACCCACGCGGGTTTATCGGTCCTCGAAGATGTCGCGCTGTGGCGCTTCGGTCGCCTGCGGCGCTTGCAGGCCGAAGTACTGCCACGTGGCGGCCGTCGCCATGCGTCCGCGCGGCGTGCGCATCAGGAAACCCTGCTGGATCAGGAACGGCTCGATCACGTCCTCGATGGTGCCGCGCTCCTCGCCGATGGCGGCGGCGAGGCTGTCCACGCCCACCGGGCCGCCGCCGAACTTCTCGATCACGACACGCAGCAGGCGCCGATCGAGGTTGTCGAAACCGTGCTGGTCGACTTCTAACATGCCAAGCGCCGCCTCGACAATGTCGCCCGTCAGGACGCCGTTACCTTTGATCTCCGCGTAATCACGCGCGCGCCGCAGCAGCCGGTTGGCGATGCGCGGTGTGCCGCGCGAGCGCCGGGCGATCGCGCCGACCGCCTCGGCCTCGATGCGCGCGCCGAGGATGCCGGCCGAGCGGCTGACGATCTGGGCGAGCTCCGCGGGTTGGTAGAACTCGAGCCGCAGCACGATCCCGAACCGGTCGCGCAGCGGCGAGGTGAGCAGCCCGGCGCGGGTGGTCGCGCCCACCAGCGTGAACGGCGGCACCTCGAGCTTGATGGAGCGCGCCGCCGGTCCCTCGCCGATGACGATGTCAATCTGGTAGTCCTCCATTGCCGGGTAGAGGATCTCCTCGACCACCGGGCTCAAGCGGTGGATCTCGTCGATGAACAGCACATCGTGCGGCTGCAGGTTGGTGAGGATGGCGGCAAGGTCGCCCGGGCGCTCCAGCACCGGCCCCGCGGTCTGGCGCAGTCCGGCGCCCATCTCGTTGGCCACGATGTGCGCAAGCGTGGTCTTGCCGAGGCCCGGCGGCCCGAACAGCAACACGTGGTCGAGCGCCTCCTGGCGAGCGCGCGCGGCGGCGATGAACACCTCGAGCTGGCGATGGATCGGCGCCTGGCCGATGTACTCGGCGAGGCGCTGCGGCCGCAGCCGCCGCCCCTCGCCGGTCTCCTCGCGCTCCTCCACCACGCGTGCCGATACCAGCCGGTCGGTTTCGATCATTGGGTCGTGACTCGTGATTCGTGACTCGGGATTCGTAATTGGTAGCTCGCGAACGGTTGGAAAACGGCTGACGAGTCACCAGTCGCGAATCACCACCTCACCCCGCCATACTGCGCAGCGCCTGGCGAATGATGTCCTCGGCGCTGGCATCCTTGGAGGCGATGTTGCGCACGGCGCGGCTCGCCTCCTGCGGCTTGTAGCCCAGCGCAATCAGCGCGCTCACCGCCTCGCTCACCGGGTCGGCGGCGCCCGGCGCTCCCGGGACGGAATGAACGCCGGCGGTCTGGCCCCCGCCAGCGGTGGCCGCAAGCGCCTCCATGTCGGGCAGCTTGTCGCGCAGCTCCACGACCAGGCGCTCGGCGGTCTTGCGCCCGATGCCGGGAATGTGGGTGAGCCGGGCGATGTTGCTTTGCGCCACGCACGCCACGAACTCCTGATCCGACATGCCGGAGAGGATCGCGAGCGCCACGCGCGGCCCCACACCGTTGACCTTGAGCAGCTCGCGAAACAGCCGCCGCTGCGGTTCGCGCGAGAAACCGAACAGCAGGTGCGCGTCCTCGCGCACCACCAGGTGCGTGTACAGCGTCACGCTCTGGCCGGTCGCCGGCAGCTCGTAAAAGGTCGTCATCGGCGCCTCGAGCTCGTAACCCACACCGCCGACGTCCACGAGGAGCGTCGGAGGCTCCTTGGCGAGCAGCGTGCCGTGCAGGCGCCCGATCATGCCGCCTCCAACGAACCGGACCGGTCCGCCGTGCCGTCGTGACCGCTCACGCCAAAATCCTCAGCGCGCGCCAGCTCGCGGCGCGCGTGCACCCCGCCGCCGGATGCGCGCTCACGACATGATGGGCGTGGCAGATGGCGCAGGCGAGCGCATCGGCCGCGTCGGCGGGCGGCGCGGCGTTGAGCTCGAGCAGGGCCTTGACCATGTGCTGGACCTGGCGTTTCTCCGCAGCGCCCCGCCCGACCACCGCGCGCTTGATCTGCAGCGCTGTGTACTCGGCAACGCCGATCGCGTGATTGACTGCCGCGCACAACGCCGCGCCGCGCGCCTGACCAAGCTTGAGCGCCGAATCGACGTTGTGCGCCACGAACACCTTCTCGATGGCCAGCACGCCCGGCTGGTAGGTCGCGATCACCTCGGCCACGCCGTCATACACGGCCTTGAGGCGCGCCGGCAGCTCGCCCCGGCCGGTGCGCACGCAGCCGCTCGCGATATAGTTGAGGCGGCCGTTGCGCAATACCTGCACGACACCAAAACCGGTCACGCGCGAGCCGGGATCGATGCCGAGCACCCGCATCAGCTCGCGACCTTCAGGAGATTGTCGGGGAAATCCGCGTTGGAGTAGACGTTCTGCACGTCGTCCAGGTCCTCCAGCGCATCCAGCAGCTGCAGCAGCGCTTCGGCCGCCGCCCCGGCCACCGGGGTGGCAGTCTGGGCACGCTGCTGCACCTCGGCATGCTGCGGTTTGAGCCCCTTTTGGATCATGGCTTCGAGCACGGCATGGAAGCTGTCCGGCGAGGTCAGCACCTCCACCGTTCCGTCCGCGTCGGTCTTGATGTCCTCCGCGCCGGCCTCGAGCGCGGCCTCCATGATCTTGTCTTCGCTCACGCCCGGCGGATAGGTGAGCACGCCGCTCTTCTTGAACAGGAACGCCACGGAGCCGTCGGTGCCGAGGTTGCCGCCATACTTGGCGAAGACGTGCCGCACCTCGCCGACCGTGCGGGTGCGATTGTCGGTCTGGCACTCAACCATGATGGCGACACCACCCGGACCGTAGCCCTCGTAGCGCACCTCTTCATAGTGCGCACCCTCGAGCTCGCCGGTGCCGCGCTTGATGGCGCGCTCGATGGTGTCCTTGGTCATGTTGGCGTCGAGCGCCTTGTCGATTGCCGCGCGCAGTCGCGGGTTGTGCGCGGGATCACCGCCCCCGCCCATGCGCGTGGCGATCGTGATCTCGCGAATCAGGCGCGTGAAGATCTTGCCGCGCTTGGCGTCTTGGACGCCCTTGCGGTGCTTGATGTTGGCCCATTTGCTGTGTCCGGCCATGGTATCGATGCTAAGGTCTTGGATTTATGGAGAATCCGCGAACGTCAAGATAGCGCAGTGTAACACCCCGAAACAGCTCCCCCAACCGGCGGCCGTCCCGACCAGATCAGGGCACCGCGCCCAAGGGAACGCCGGCGCGTGGCACCTGGCAGGATGCCGGAAGCGGCGCCCTACCGGGATGCCGTAGCGCGGCGAGAGTCGAGATGCCGAAAACGGCCCGAGCGCAGGAACTGGCAGACCTGCTCGCCGGTTTGGCGCGCGAACGGCATCGCCGAGTGGGCCAGACGCAACGCGATCGAATCCGTCGCGCCCGGCAGCGCCGCCTCATCGAGCGTGAGCAACCCGTCGCCCGGTCCGTGCCGATTCGAGAACAGGCGCCCCAAGCCAATCGGCACGGTGCCGCTGATCACGCCGATGTCGCGCGGCGGCAGCGCCCAGCCCTGCGGTACGCGCGCCAGCAACTGGCGCACGCTCGCACCCAGCGCGCGCCGACCCAGGCGCGAGCGCGCGATGCGCTCGCCCACGTGGCTGCCACCGTGCGGCGTGGCCAGCGTCACGATGCGTCCGGGGGGTTGCTGCGGGAAGTAGTGAAACAGCGCGCGGATGACGATTCCGCCCAGACTGTGACCGACGAAATGCACGGCCGGGGCGTCGAGGCGCGCCACGAACGCCTGCAGGTCAGCGGCGTTGGCGCGCAGGTCTTTTCGCACCGAGGCATAGGTGAAGGTGTGGACGCGGAAACCGCAGCGCCGCAGGTGGCGGGCGAGAAAGTACAGGGACGCCCCGGTCAACCACAGGCCGTGCATCAGCACGACGGTTTCAGGTTTCCGGTTCCGGGTTCCGGGGTTAGAGGCCGGCATTTGCGTCGGACGTCAGCTGAGATCTGAAAGTTTGAACCTGAAAGCTTGGACCTGAAACCGTGATCAGGGCGAAACGTCCAACATGCGCTGAAGCGCGACGCGCCTGAGGCCCTTCCAGGCGCGCTCGACCGCAGTGGGCGCAGCCATGTCCGCCATGGAACAACCGGCCGCCAGGCTCAGCAGGATCGAGATCTGCTGCCGGCGCAACGGCCGGAGCGAGTCGCCGGAGAAGTCGGCGCGGCGAAATGCCTCGTCGCGCTGGCGGGAGTGGCCGGGAATGACCCGCCGCGAGCCGAGGCGGCGTTTCGCCGCGCGAATGCGCGCGTCGCAATCCTCGCCGCCCAGCGTGTGAAACTGCCCACATGCCAGCGCGGTTGCCATGTCAGCGTTCCGAGCGCAATCGTTCGATCACCTCGCGATTTGTCCACGAGCTCGCCTGGCGCGCGGCCTCGGCGAACGTGAACCAGCCGTAGTCCGTGTGCTCGCTGGGGTTCATATTAATCGCGACCTCCGCGGGTAGCTCAAGCGCAAAGGCGTGCTCCAGGTTTTCGCGCACATCGGGCGCATAGCGGCTGCGCCATTGCGGCAGAATCGGGAATCGGTGCGCCAGGCCCAGATCGCGCAACCCCGCGGGCTCCAGACCGGTCTCCTCGCGCAGCTCGCGCACCGCGGCCTCGCGCGGCTCGCGCTCCTCCCAGCGCAGGCTGCCGGTCACCGACTGCCAGAAATCCGCCGGCTCGCGCCGGCGCAGCAGCAGCACCTTGCCGGTGGCCGTATAGACCACCACCAGCACCGATTCCGGGCGCTTAAACCTCGTCGGGCCCACCCACCGGCTCGGTGAGGGGTTTGCGCAGCTTGATGTGCAGCTCGCGCAGCTGCTGCTCGCTTACCACGCTTGGGGCGTCGGTCAGGAGACAGGAGGCCTTCTGCGTCTTGGGGAAGGCGATGACGTCGCGGATCGACTCCATCCCGGTCATGATGGCGCAGATGCGGTCGAGGCCGAAGGCGATGCCGCCGTGCGGCGGCGCGCCGTAGCGCAGCGCGTCGAGCAGAAAGCCGAACTTGGCCCGCGCCTCCTCAGGCCCGATGCCAAGCGTGGTGAAGACCTTTTCCTGCACGTCGACGCGGTGGATGCGGATGGAGCCGCCGCCGATCTCGCTGCCGTTCAACACCATGTCGTAGGCGCGCGCCTTGACGTTGGCCGGGTCGATGTCGACACGCTCAAGATCCTCGGCCTTGGGCGAGGTGAACGGATGGTGCAGCGCCACCCAGCGCTTGGCCTCGGCGTCGAACTCGAACATCGGGAAGTCCACGACCCATAACGGCTTCCAGCCCTGCTCCTTGAGCCCCAGGTCCTCGCCGAGCTTGAGGCGCAAGGCACCAAGCGCGTCGTTCACCACCCGGGCGCGACCGGCGCCAAAGAAGATGAGGTCGTTGTTCTGCGCCGCCGTACGCTTCAGGATCTCGGCGATCGCCGCGTCGGGCAGGAACTTGAGGATCGGCGACTGCAACCCGTCGCGACCCTTGGTGGCATCGTTGACCTTGATGTAGGCCAGGCCCTTGGCGCCGTACTGGCCGACAAAGGCAGTGTAGGCGTCGATCTGGCTGCGCTTAAGCTCCCCGCCCCTCGGCACGCGCAACGCTGCGACCCGCCCGTTGGGATCGTTGGCCGGCCCGGCGAATACCTTGAACTCGACATCGCGCATCAGGTCGGCGACGTCCACGAGCTCAAGCCGGATGCGCAGGTCCGGCTTGTCCGAGGCGTAGCGGCGCATTGCCTCGGCGTAGCTCAGGCGCGGAAACGGATCGGGCAGCTCGGCGCCGATCACGGTTCTGAACAGGTGGCGGATCATCTCCTCCATGAGGCCGGTGATGTCGGCCTCGTCGAGAAACGAGGTCTCGATGTCGAGCTGCGTGAACTCGGGCTGGCGGTCGGCGCGCAGGTCCTCGTCGCGAAAGCACCGGACGATCTGGTAGTAGCGCTCGAAGCCCGCCACCATGAGCAGCTGCTTGAACAGCTGCGGCGACTGCGGCAGCGCGAAGAAGTGGCCCGGATGCGTGCGCGACGGCACCAGGTAGTCACGCGCGCCCTCCGGCGTGGACTTGGTGAGCATCGGCGTCTCGATCTCGGTGAAACCGCGGTCCTCGAGGAAACGGCGCAGCGCCATGTTCATGCGATGACGCAGCCGCAGGTTGCGCTGCATCATGTCGCGCCGCAGGTCGAGGTAGCGGTAAGTGAGCCGCACCGTCTCGCCGAGCGCCTCCTCGTCGAGCTGAAACGGCAGCGCATCAGCGCGGTTCAGTACCTCGATCGCCTCGGCCAGCACCTCGATCTGGCCGGTGCGCAGGTGCGGGTTTTCGGTGCCGGGCGGACGGCGGCGCACCCGGCCGTGAATGTGCAGCACGAACTCGCTGCGCACGTTCTCGGCGGCGGCGAAAGCGTCCTGGTTCGCCGGATCGAACACGACCTGCACCAGACCCTCGCGATCGCGCAGATCCACAAAGATCACGCCGCCGTGATCGCGCCGGCGTGCCGCCCAGCCACACAGCGTCACGGCCTGATCGACGTGAGACTCGTTGAGTGCACCGCAGTAGTGGCTGCGCATGGATGAAAAGAGACTTGTTGCGTAAAGGAAAAAGGGTGCTCAGGCGTTGCCAGCCACCGGCGTGGTGGCGGCCTTCTTGCGCTCCGGCACAACGACGCCGACCGATAGCAGCATCTTGAGGCCGTCGTCCACTGACATGTCGAGCTCGATCATGGCCTCCCGCGGAACCATGAGGAAGAACCCGGACGTCGGGTTCGGCGTGGTCGGCACGAACACGCTCACCAGCTCCTTGCCGGTCTTGGCGCGCGCCTCCGGCGAGCCCTCACCGGTCAGAAACGCCAGCGTCCAGCTGCTGGCGTGCGGATACGGGACCAGCACCACCTTGCGAAAAGACTTGGCGCCGCTCGTGAACAGCGATTCGGTGATCTGCTTGACGCCCGAATAGATCGAGCGCACGAGCGGAATGCGGTTGAGGATTCTCTCCCAGAGGCGCACCAGCTCGCGCCCGAACAGGTTGCTCACGATCATGCCCGTCACCAGCACCACGGCAAGCGTCAGCAACGCACCGAGACCGGGAATCCGGAAGCCGAGCAATTGCTCGGGGCGCCATGCCTCTGGCAGCAGGCGCAAGGTGCCGTCCATGGTGTCGACGAGAAAGGTGATGACCAGCAGCGTCACCCCGAGCGGAACCCATACCAGGAGCCCGGCAACCAGATAGCGGCGTAGTCGGTGCATCAGCTACTGGCAGCCGCAGGCGCCGCTGCCGCAGCCACCAGCGGCGGGGCCGGACGAACCGGAACCCGATGACGTGGAATCGCAACCGGCGTCGGAAGACTTGGGCTTGGTGCCGCCACGAAAATCGGTGGCGTACCAGCCGCTACCCTTGAGCTGAAAACCGGCCGCGGAGATGAGCTTCTTGAGGCTCGCCTGGCCGCAGCTCGGGCAGTCCGTGAGCGCAGCATCGCTGAACTTCTGAATGGCCTCCAGTTCATGGCCGCAGCTGTTGCATTTGTACTCGTAGATGGGCATGCACTACCTCCAAACGGCTTGATCTAAATGACGTACCCGCTTTGGGCCTTCCAACAAAAAATCGCCCCCAACGAATGGGGGCTGCGAGCAGGCAAGACAAGCGCGATTATAGCCGTGCGACTGTGCTAACGCATTCATTGCAAAGCATTGTCTGTGGGGCCGGGCCCAGAATGGTAGGCCGCCGCAGCTGCGACTTTGGCCGAGATTTCAGAAACTTAAGCCCGGTCGAACACATGGCTGGTGTGAAAGACCGCGGCGGCGAAGCGCTTTCCCCCCGCTTTGAGGAAGCGCTTGAGCACGAAATCGAACAGAAGCGGGTTGTGGCGCCGCAGCGCCGAAAGCACCTCGGCCTCGAACTGCCCGAGATAACCAGCCGACACCAGACGCGCCAACGAGAACAGGGGCATGACCGCGGGCAGCGGGTAGTCCGATCCGTAGAGCAACCGGCCGTGCCATTCCTCCCGCTCGAGCAGCATGCGCAGCGGCCGGCCCATCCGGTTCAGCTGCCCGACGGCCGCGAGCTCCCCGTACAGTCGCCCCTCATAGCGCCGGTCGTCCAGGAGGCGCGCGAACAGATCGAAGCTCTCCACCGAGGGTCCATGCGGGCCGCGGTCGAGGTCCACGTCACTCCCGTACGAGGCGCTGTGCGCCACGATGACCGTTACCCCGTGGTCGAGCGCGCGGCGCAGGCGCAGGGGGTTGTTCAGCTGCTCCTCCGCCCCGCCGTGCACGGCGATCTCGGCGCCACCGTGGCTGAGTAGCGGCAGCTTCAGGTCCGCAAGTGCCTGATAGAAACGGTCGCAACGCGGGGAGGCCGGATCGATACCCATTGCCGACGGCAACCATTTCACGGCGCGCGCACCGCTTCGCGCCGCATCGGTCAATGCCTCCAGGGCGTCGGTGCGATACGGATGGATCGAGGCAATCCACACGAACCGCTCCGGGTGTCGGGCGGCGAGAGCGCGGGCGTAGGCATCGGGCACGTGGAAGGCACTGCGCTCGGGGAGGCGCTTGCCTGATGCATCATGAAAGTAGTCGAAGGCGAGCAGCATCAGCCGCCCGCCCGGACGAAGACCCGCCTGAAGCTCGAGCAGCCGCGAGACGTATGCCTCATCCACCGCGCCCGGGCGATTGGCGCAGGCGGCGTTCAAGTAGAAACGCTTTTGGAGAAACTGCAACGGATGCAGCAGGCTGTCCATGTCTGGCGTAAGCCACACACCGCTGTCGGCGTCGCCAACACCGGCAAGGTGCACGTGGCAGTCCCACATCAGCGCCGGATCGACTCCTTCCCAAGCCGCTACCAGCAGGTCGTGGCTGGCGAGCGCCTCCGGCAGTGTCGGCGTCAGGCACGGATTGAGCCAGCCTTGATCGGGCCACAGCCGATAGAGCGCGATGCCGAGCGCACCGGCGGCCGCGGCTGCCAGAAACTTTCGACGTCTCATGACTTCGCGCCGCCTGTTGCACGCGGCGCGATTCTGGTATGCCGATCAATCAATTGCTCGTTGTTCCTGTTGCGTCATGCCAAGCCTGAACGCATCCGGATCGAAACAAGAGCGCTTGCGGGTAGCGAAAAACCCGGAAAAAACGGCACTTCGAGCTTCTACCACCGGGAAAATTAGGCTACATTATCGCGCGTTTCGCGGTCACCCGGTCCAACCTGTTACCAACACCAACCACTTGGGAGTACTTACGTAAATGGCAACCTCCAACAAGTCCGGCAAGAAACCCACCACCAAGTCCGAGATCTATGCCACCATCGCGGAGCAGACCAACCTGAAGCGCAAGGACGTGGTAGCCGTATTCGACGCGCTTGCCAAGCTCATTGAGCGCGACCTCAAGAGGGGCCCCGGCATTTTTAACGTCCTGGGGCTGATGAAGATCAAGCTCGTGCACAAGCCGGCGGTGCCGGCGCGCAAGGGCATCAACCCGTTCACCAAGGAAGAAGTCATGTTCAAGGCCAAGCCCGCACGCAACGTCGTGAAGGTCCAGGCCCTGAAAACCCTCAAGGATATGGTCTAAGGCAGAGACGGTTTCAGTTCGGCGGCCACGGATGGCCGCCCGGCTCTTGCGGACCCGGGCAGGTCCGCGGCGGCGGAGACCGACGCGCTATTCCTCTTCGTCGTCGCCGTAATCCTCGTCCTCGTCCTCGCCCAAGAACTCATCGCGCTCCTCGTAGTCCTCCTCGGCCTCATCTTCTTCGGACTCCTCGGCGGACTCGAGCAGGGTCAGGTCCATCTCGTACCAGGCGTCGAGATCGATGGTCTCGAGCGTGCCGTCTGCGTACTCAAGTTGCACCATACCCTCATTCTCATCGAAGGCCCGCACCTCGAACGTCCTGCCCTCGGCATCTTCGTATACCGCACCGACCTCTGGATCCTCTTCCATCGGCATGGACCGACCTCCCAACGTCGACTCCTAAGTTAGCCTAGATCATGGCCAGCCGCGCGTCACGCGCGGGCCGGCGCGGACCGCCCTTCCCCAGTTGCGCGTTCCGCACTATCCTTGCCCGCGGAAACGGGAAATTAACGGGAACAAGCCGGGGGGAGGAAGGATGGCCGACAGCTGTCTGTTCTGCAAAATGGTATCGGGCGCCATCAAACCCGACAAGGTTTACGAGGACGATGACGTCCTGGCGTTCAAGGACATCCATCCCCAGGCGCCGGTGCACGTGCTGGTAGTCCCGAAGCTGCACATCGCCACGCTCAATGACCTGAAGCCCGAGCACGCCATTCTGGTCGGCAAGCTCTACCTTGCCGCCACCCGCGTGGCGCGCGATCTCGGTGTCGCCGAAGGCGGCTATCGCACGGTGATGAACTGCAATGCCGACGCCGGCCAGTCGGTATTCCATTTGCACCTGCACGTGCTCGGCGGGCGCGTCATGGACTGGCCGCCGGGTTGAGAACGGTGAGCGGTGAGCGGCTATCGGTTCGCGCCGTTCACTGATTACCGATCGCCGTTCGCCACCCTTAGAACGGGATGTCGTCGTCGAAGCCTTCGGAAACCTTGGCGGGCTGCCGGGCGGCAGGCTTGGCGGGGGCGCCACCCTCGCCGTACGGCTGGTCCTGATTGAAGCTTTCGTTCGGAATCCCGGCGCCGGCGCGGCTGCCGAGCATCTGCATGTCGTTAGCCACGATCTCCGTGGTGTAGCGGTCGGCGCCGTCCTTGTCCTGCCACTTGCGCGTCTGCAGGCGACCCTCGACATAGACCTGCGCGCCCTTCTTGAGGTACTCGCCGGCGATCTCGGCCAGCCGGCCGAAGAAGACCACGCGGTGCCATTCGGTGCGTTCCTGCTTCTCGCCCGTGTTCTTGTCTTTCCAGGATTCCGACGTCGCCAGCGTCACATTCGCCACCGCCTGCCCGTTCGGGGCGTAGCGCACCTCCGGGTCACGCCCGAGATTGCCAACCAGAATCACCTTGTTCACACCGCGCGCCATAGTCTTTCTCCACTCGTTTGGTCACATTGGGATTACCGGGTCCCGTCCTTGGACGAAGGCGCAGACGCCGCCATCCCTGGCGCGCGCCCCTCGCCTCGTT
>CAYZVX010000021.1:0-19678 GCA_964482055.1 uncultured Acidiferrobacteraceae bacterium | reverse complement strand
CCTATCGCCGAAGGCGCAGACGCCGCCATCCCTGGCGCGCGCCCCTCGCCTCGTTCCTATCGCCGAAGGCGCAGACGCCGCCATCCCTGGCGCGCGCCCCTCGCCTCGTTTCTATCGGCGTCACACCGGCTTCCAGCCGGCGAAATCGATAGAGTGTAAACCACCTCGGAAACCACGCACAACGCTGCGACTGGATGCGTACGAGCGGCCTGCACTAAGCGCGCACCCTTAATCCCGGGCATCAACACTGCGGCCTAAGGTGCGGAATCCGTTCGTCTCGCGCGGTCAGTCCCGCGGTTTGAACCTGCGCAACGCCTGGGTATCGAGCCGCCGGCTGTCGACCCTGAGATAGGCGATACCCTCGGAACCAACCACCGTGGCCTCAGCAACGCCGCGAACGGCGGCAAGCTTGCGCGCCAGCTCGCGCGCCTGCTCGGGCCGCTGGCGGCCGACGCGCAGAACACGCGTGCGAAGCTCGATCGTAAGCGGCGCCGTGACCACGATCGCAAACCAAAGCGCGAGCAGGGCTGCGCTGACCTGGAACACCGCCGCCAGACCGAAGCGCCCGTGCACGAATCCGCCCAGCGCTCCGCCGGTGAAGGCGCCGAGAAACTCGAAGGTGCTGAATACCCCGATCGCCGTGCCCTTGGCCGCGGGCGGCGCGGTCCTGGAAATGAGCGATGGCAACATGGCCTCGAGGACGTTGAAAGCAACAAAGTAGAGGAACAGACCGACGACGATCCCCGAAAGCTTCGTGTGCGTCTCGTACAGCACCGTCTGGGAAACGGCGAGCAGCAGGACCGCGCCCGCAAAGACGACACGCGCGCGACCACGCTTCTCGGCCTGGGCAATGAGCGGAAACAGAAACACGACCGAAGTCAGCATCACCGGCAAATAGACCTTCCAGTGCTCGGGCGATGGCAGGCCAGCGTGCCGCACCAGCACCAGCGGCACGGCGACAAACACCGCGGTCAGCGCGCAGTGCAGGAAGAAGATGCCGATATCGAGACGCAGCAGCCGCGCATCGCGCAGCACCCGCCAGAACTGGCGCGGGACGGCCTCGACGTCGGCATGCGCCTGCGTGCGTGTCGGCGTCGGCGCGAACCAGAACAACACGGCAAGGCCGAGCAGGGCGAGCGCCGCGGTCAGCCAGAAGATGCCCGGAACCCCGATGGCGGAGTTGAGCAGCGGAGCGAGCATCAACGACAGGATAAACGATGCGCCGACACTGATGCCGATGATCGCCATCGCCTTGGTGCGGGTCTCCTCGCGCGTGAGATCGGCGAGCATCGCGACTACTGCCGCGCTCACCGCGCCGCCCCCCTGCAGGGCGCGCCCGAGGATTACACCCTCGATGGTCGTGGCAAGCGCCGCGACCACGCTGCCGACCGTGAAGATCACGAGGCCCACGGCGATGACCGGCTTGCGGCCGAGGCGGTCGGAAGCCAGGCCAAACGGGATCTGCAGCAGACCCTGGGTCAGACCATAGGCACCGAGCGCCAGGCCCACGAGGAAGGGGGTGTGGCCTTCGAGCTGGTCGGCATACAGGGCGAACACCGGCAGGATCAGGAACAGCCCGAGCAGGCGCAACGCAAAGATGCCGCCGAGGCTTGCCACGGCACGGCGTTCAAGTGCGTTCAGTGGGGTGGTGTGCGGGCGGCGCACGGCTCGCGGCGCGGGTGCTCAGGTCTCGAGATTGGAGCGTTTTGCCTGGGGCAACAAAACGCGCGTATATTAACAGGTTGGCCCTCGAAACCGAATCATGACGGCTATTCGCATCCGCGGCGCGCGCACGCACAACCTCAAGAACATCGACGTCGATCTGCCACGCGAGCGGCTGGTCGTCATCACCGGCCTGTCCGGCTCGGGCAAGTCCTCGCTCGCCTTTGACACGCTCTACGCCGAAGGACAGCGCCGCTACGTCGAATCGCTGTCGGCCTACGCGCGCCAGTTCCTCGCGCTCATGGAAAAACCGGATGTCGACCTGATCGAGGGTCTCTCCCCGGCGATCGCGATCGAGCAGAAGTCGACCTCCCACAACCCGCGCTCCACGGTCGGCACGGTGACGGAGGTCTACGACTATCTGCGCCTGCTCTACGCCAGGGTCGGGGAGCCGCGCTGCCCGCAGCACAACGTCGCGCTCACCGCCCAGACCGTGAGCCAGATGGTCGATCACGTGATGCAACTGCCCGAGGCCACGCGCCTGATGGTGCTGGCGCCGCTGGTCGAGGCACGCAAGGGCGAGCACGCGCAGATGCTCGAGCGTCTGCGTGCCCAGGGCTACGTGCGCGCCCGCATCGACGGCCAGGTGGTCGGCCTCGACGAGGTACCGGCGCTCAAGAAAAACCACAAGCACACGATCGAGGCGGTGATCGACCGGCTTACGGTGCGGGCGGGCCAGCAGCAACGGCTGGCGGAGTCCTTCGAGCACGGCATTCACCTGGGCGAGGGCTTGGTGCGAGTCGCGCTGCTCGGCGCCGATGGCCAGTCGACCCAAGAGCTCGTGTTCTCTGCGCGTTACGCCTGCCCGCATTGCGGGTATTCGTTGCCGGAGCTGGAGCCGCGCATGTTCTCGTTCAACAACCCGGCCGGCGCCTGCCCGGCGTGCGACGGGCTCGGCGTGCGCCAGTTCTTCGATCCGGCGCGCGTGGTGCAAGACCCGTCGCTGCCGCTGCCCGCCGGCGCCATCCGCGGCTGGGATCGGCGCAATGCCTTCTACTTTCAATTGCTTGAATCGCTCGCGCGCCATTACCGGTTCGACATCGACACCCCGTTCGAAGCCCTGCCGGAGCGAATCCGGCAGGTGATCCTGTACGGCAGCGGGGAAGAGATCATCGCGTTTAGCTACCACGGCGAGTCCGGCGCCAGCTACACGCGCAAGCATCCCTTCGAGGGCGTGATCCCGAACCTGGAGCGGCGCTACCGCGAGACGGAATCCGAGACCGTGCGCGAGGAGCTGGCGCGCAACCTGAGCCAGCAGCCGTGCCTGGAGTGCCAAGGCTCGCGGCTGCGACGCGAGTCGCGCCACGTGTTCCTCGAGGACCGGGCGATACACGACGTGGCGGACATGCCGGTCGCCTCGGCCCTGCAATTCTTCGATGGCCTGCGGCTGCCAGGCCAACGCGGCCAGATTGCGGAAAAGATTCTGACGGAGATCAGGAGTCGTCTCGGCTTTCTCGTCAACGTCGGGCTTGAGTACCTTACGCTGGCGCGCTCGGCGGAGACCCTGTCGGGCGGTGAGGCACAGCGCATCCGCCTCGCCTCGCAGATCGGCGCGGGGCTGGTCGGTGTGATGTACGTCCTCGACGAGCCGTCGATCGGGCTGCACCAGCGCGACAACGAACGCCTCCTCGCCACCTTGCGCCGCCTGCGCGACCTCGGCAACACCGTCATCGTGGTCGAGCATGACGAGGAGGCAATACGCGCCGCCGACTACGTGCTCGACATCGGACCCGGCGCCGGCATCCACGGCGGCGAGGTGGTGGCGAGCGGCTCGCCCGATGACATCGCGGCCAACCCGAATTCGCTAACCGGTCAGTACCTGTCCGGCATCCAGCGCATCGCGGTACCGACGCAGCGCACGCCGCCTGACCCCGCACGCCAGATCGTGATTCGCGGCGCGCGCGGCAACAACCTCAGGAACGTGGACGTCAGTATTCCGGTCGGCCTGCTGACCTGCATCACCGGCGTGTCGGGGTCGGGAAAATCAACGCTCATTATCGACACCCTCTACGCCTCGGTCGCCAAGCGCCTTTACGGGGCGACCCTCGAGCCCGCCCCGTGCGATGCCATCGAGGGGCTGGAGCAGCTCGACAAGGTGGTTGACATCGACCAGAGCCCGATCGGGCGCACGCCGCGCTCCAATCCCGCGACCTACACCGGCCTGTTCGCGCCGATCCGCGACCTGTTCGCCGCCACGCCCGTGGCGCGCGAGCGCGGCTATGGGCCGGGGCGGTTTTCGTTCAACGTGCGCGGCGGGCGTTGCGAGGCCTGCCAGGGCGACGGGCTCATCAAGGTGGAGATGCACTTCCTGGCGGACGTTTACGTACCGTGCGATGTCTGCAAGGGCAAGCGCTACAACCGCGAGACCCTCGAGGTGCGTTACAAGGACAAGACCATCGACCAGGTCCTTGACATGACGACCGAGGAGGCCGCCGCCTTCTTCGAGCCCATACCGGTGATCCGGCGCAAGCTCGACACGCTGCTCGACGTCGGGCTCGGCTACATCACGCTCGGGCAGAGCGCCACGACGCTGTCCGGTGGCGAAGCGCAACGCATCAAGCTCGCGCGCGAGCTGTCGCGGCGCGAGACCGGCAGCACGCTCTACATCCTGGATGAGCCGACCACCGGCCTGCACTTCCACGACATCAAGCAGCTGCTCGGCGTGCTGACGCGCCTGCGCGATGCCGGCAACACGATCGTGGTCATCGAGCACAATCTCGACGTCATCAAGACCGCCGACTGGATCATCGACCTCGGACCGGACGGCGGCGCCGGCGGTGGCCAGATCGTGGCGACTGGAACGCCCGAGCAGGTCGCCGGGTGCCCCGGCTCGCACACCGGGCGATTCATCCAAAGGCTGCTGCAGCGCGAGCCCGTCCACGCGGCAGCCCCAGCCGCTCGCCAGCGCCGCCTACTCTAGGACACCACTTGCAGCGCGTCGCCCAGGCGCAAGCCCAGCTGCGCGGCGGCGCTCGCGCGGTTTGCCGCAATCTCCACGAGGCCTATAGAGTTCTCGTACCAGAAGACCGCCCCCTGTGGGACTTCTGCGAACACGCGCGCATGGTCGAGCTTGCACTCGCGCACCTGCAGACGCTGCGACGGCAGCACCGATGCGGCCCGCAGGCCGGTCATGGCATTGCCAAAGTGATCGATATATACGACATGCGGCCAGTCATCGGGCCACGACCCGGCCGGGCTCGTGAGCGCGACCGGCGCCGACTCGGGGATCTGTCCGCAGGCGAGCTGCGCCGCCACCGGGGCAAAGAGATCGCGGCCATGAAAGCTTGCCGACAACTGCGGAGGGCGCCAGCGGATTTCGCGGCATTCGGCGCCGGCCCGGCGCGCGACCAGCGTGAACAATCCATTGTCCGGTCCCACGTACCAGCGCTCGTCGGCGCGCAGCATGACCGGTGTACGGTGTGTGCCAACGCCCGGGTCGACGACGCAGACAAAGACGGTGCCGGGCGGAAACTGGGCGGCCAGCGCCGGCAGCAGGTAGGCCCCGGCGCGCACATCGAAGGCCGGCACATTGTGGAGCAGATCGATGACCGGTACGCCCGGTGCCAGACGCGCCAGCGCGCCGTGCAGCTGGCCGACATAGGGATCGGCGACGCCAAAATCCGTGAACAGAACGATCATGGGCCCATCGTACCAGCCCGCCGCCGCAGGCTCAGCACGCCGTGGCGCGCCAAACACCATGCCGGAGCACAGCGCGCGTTCGCACCGGGACGGCCACCCGCGTTTCACCGGCGCACGCCTTGGCGTGGCACACAACGAAAAGGCCGGGCAGCGCCCGGCCTTTTCTGCCGACGTCCAAAGAACAGGCGCCGCTATTCGCTCTTGGCCCCTTCGGTCTGGCCCGACTCGCCCTTCGCCGCGGCGGCCTTCGGTGCACGCTCCACGAGCTGAACCAGCGCCATGGGCGCACGGTCACCGGCACGATAGCCGGCCTTGAGAATGCGCAGATAGCCGCCGGCGCGGTTCTTGAAGCGCGGCCCCAGCTCGTCGAAGAGCTTGCCCACCAGCTCGCGATCACGCAGACGCGCGTAGGCCAGACGCCGGTTGGCCAGGGTCGGTTCCTTGCCCATGGTGATGAGCGGCTCGGCCACGCGCCGCAGCTCTTTCGCCTTCGGCAGCGTGGTCATGATCTGCTCGTAACGCAGAAGCGCGCAGGCGAGATTGCGGTGCAGCGCGTGCCGATGGGCGCTGGTGCGGTTGAGCTTACGGCCGCTTTTGTGGTGGCGCATGGTGAACCCCGTTTATGGCGTGCTGCTCTCGCCGGACTTTTCCTTGAGACCGGCCGGTGGCCAGTTCTCGAGCTTCATGCCGAGCGACAGGCCGTGCTGCGCCAGCACATCCTTGATTTCGGTGAGCGACTTCTTGCCGAGATTCGGGGTCTTGAGGAGCTCGAACTCAGTCTTCTGGATCAGATCGCCGATGTAGAAGATGTTCTCGGCCTTGAGGCAGTTGGCCGAGCGCACTGTGAGCTCGAGGTCATCAACCGGGCGTAGCAGCAGCGGATCCATCTCCGGCTCGCGGCGCTCTTCCTTGCGCGACTCGGGGGTCTTGAGCTCCACGAACACCGAGATCTGGTCCTGCAGGATGTTGGCGGCGCGCCGCACGGCCTCTTCCGGATCGATCGCGCCGTTGGTCTCAATATCGAGAATCAGCTTGTCGAGGTCAGTACGCTGCTCGACGCGCGCGTTCTCCACCGTGTAGGCGACGCGCCGGATCGGGCTGTAGGAGGCGTCGAGCTGCATCACACCGATGGTGCGACCACCTTCTTGCGGGCGCGCAGTGACCGGCACGTAGCCGCGGCCGCGGTTGACCTTGAGCTCCATATTGAGCGTCACGCCCTTGGTCAGGGTCGCGATGACCTGGCCCGGATTGACCACCTCGACATCGTGCTCGAGCTGGATGTCGCCGGCCGTTACCGCGCCCGGGCCCTTCTTCGACAGCGTGAGGGTAACCTCGTCGCGCCCATGCATGCGCAGGGCAAGCTGTTTCAGGTTGAGCAGGATCTCGATGACGTCGTCCTGCACGCCCTCGATCGTCGAGTATTCGTGCAGCACGCCGTCGATCTTGACCTCGGTCACGGCGCACCCGGGCATCGACGACAGCAGGATGCGGCGCAACGCATTGCCGAGCGTGTAGCCGAAACCGCGCTCGAGCGGCTCGAGCGTAACCTTGGCGTGCGTCGGCGAAATCGTCTGCACGTCCACGGTGCGGGGTTTCAGGAATTCGGTGGCAGAGCTCTGCATGGTGTTTCCTCGATTTACTTACGCGCCGACTACTTGGAGTACAGCGCCACAACCAGACTTTCGTTGATCTCGGGCGGCAGGTCGGCCCGCTCCGGGGTGCGCTTGAACACCCCCTTCATGGCCTTGGCGTCGACCTCCACCCATTCCGGGATGCTGCCGCGCTGCTCGGCCGCCTCAAGGGCGGCCTTGATCCGCAGGTGCTCCTTGGCGCGACCGGCGATCTCGATCACATCGTTGGGCTGCACCTGATAGGAGGGGATGTTCACGCGCTTGCCGTTGACGTGCACGGCGTTGTGACGCACCACCTGGCGCGCCTCCGAGCGCGACGCGCCGAAGCCCATGCGATAAACGACGTTGTCGAGCCGCGACTCGAGCAGCTTGAGCAGGTCCTCACCGGTCGAGCCCTTGGCGCGCGCCGCCTCACTGTAGTAGTTCTCGAACTGGCGCTCGAGCACCCCATAGATGCGGCGCAGCTTCTGCTTCTCGCGCAGCTGGGTGCCGTAATCCGACAGGCGTCCGCGACGCTGGCCGTGCTGACCCGGGGCGTAGGCGCGCTTTTCCACCGGACACTTGTCAGTGAAGCATTTCTCGCCCTTAAGAAAGAGCTTGCCACCTTCACGCCGGCACTGGCGACACTTGGAATCGGTGTAACGAGCCACGCTAACTCACTCCAGTAAATAAATGATTACACCCGTCGACGCTTGGCCGGCCGGCACCCGTTGTGCGGGATCGGCGTCACGTCGATGATGTTGTTGATCTCGAATCCCAGGGCGTGCAGCGCGCGGACCGCCGACTCGCGACCCGGGCCCGGTCCTTTCACCTGTACCTCCAGCGCGCGCACGCCGTACTCCTGCGCGGCGCGTCCGGCCTTGTCGGCCGCCACCTGCGCAGCGAACGGCGTCGACTTGCGCGAGCCCTTGAAGCCTGCCCCGCCGCAAGTCGCCCAGGACAGGACGTTGCCCTGGCGGTCGGAGATCGAAATGATGGTGTTGTTGAATGAAGCGTGCACATGCGCAATGCCTTCTGACACGCTGCGGCGCGCGCGCTTCTTGGCCTTGGGTGCGACCGTCGATTCGGGGGTGGTTGCCATGCTCTAGGGTGCTCTGGATAGCGACAGTGACTGAGTAAAACTAAAGCCTACTAAGCGCCGGCCGGCTTGCCGGTTCCACGCACAACGCCCTTGCGCGGGCCCTTGCGGGTACGGGCATTGGTGCGCGTGCGCTGGCCGCGAACCGGCAGCCCCCGGCGATGACGCATGCCGCGATAGGTACCAAGATCCATCAGGCGCTTGATGTTCATCGAGACCTGGCGCCGCAGATCGCCTTCCACCGTCAGCTTTGCGACCTCGGCGCGCAGCTTGTCGACCTCGGCCTCGGTCAGGTCCTTCACTTTCTTCGATTCCGTCACGCCGGCGGCCGCACAGATGGCGCGCGCCATCGGGCGCCCGATCCCGTAGATCGCGGTGAGCGCAATCCAGATGTGCTTCTGGTTCGGTAGATTGATGCCTGCAATACGGGCCATACGCCTCTCCGTTGACCGCGTCACGGGACGACCCGGGAGCGCGGAAAAGCGCGGAATTCTAGTGCCGCGCGCCTGAAAATACAACCGTTTCCTGCGGTTAGCGCCCAACCTTGGGCGCGCAATTGCCGTCGCCTTGGGATGGCCGCCACCACCCGAGCTGCGAGCTTGTTGGGCCGTGGCGAGCCGTACCCGGCAGCCTTGGTCCGAAAGTGCTGCGCCTCGTAAAGAGGGCCGCGGCTTCGCCTTCGGAGACCGCGTCTAGCCCTGCTTCTGCTTGTGGGTCGGGTCGGAACAGATCACCCGCACCACGCGCTTGCGCCGCACGATCTTGCAATTGCGGCACATCTTCTTGACCGATGCCCTGACTTTCATGACGACCTCCTGCGAGTCCCTTGAACTATCCCGGAATACCCATGCCGCCGCCGGTCAGGTTGGCCTTGCGCAGCAGACTCTCATACTGGTGCGACATCAACCGGGCCTGGACCTGCGCCATGAAATCCATGCACACGACCACCACGATCAGCAGCGAGGTGCCGCCGAAGTAAAACGGCACGTTCCACTTGGCGTGCAGAAACTCGGGCAGCAGGCACACGAGTGTCACGTAGATGGCTCCGGCGAGCGTCAGTCGCGACATCACGCCATCGATGTAGGTCGCGGTTTGATCGCCCGGACGAATGCCGGGAATGAACGCGCCCGACTTCTTCAGGTTCTCGGCGGTTTCCTTGGGGTTGAACACCAGAGCCGTGTAGAAGAAGCAGAAGAAAATGATGAAGCCAGCGTACAGCAGCACGTAGATCGGCTGGCCCGGCTGCATGGTCGTGGCGATGTCGCCCAGCCACCCGAGACCCTCGCTGGTGCCGAACCAGCTCACCACGGTGGCAGGCAGGAGGATGATGCTCGAGGCGAAAATGGGCGGGATCACGCCCGACATATTGATCTTGAGCGGCAGGTGGCTGGACTGTCCGCCCAGCACACGCCGGCCTACCTGACGCTTGGCGTAGTTCACGGTGATGCGGCGCTGGGCGCGCTCCATCAGCACCACGAACCAGGTGACACCGATCACGATGACGAACAGTGCCAGTACCAGCAACGGCTGATACGTGCCGCGGCTGGCGAGATCGAGCGTGTGTGCGACAGCGCTCGGCAGACCAGCGACGATACCGGCGAAAATAATCATCGAGATGCCGTTGCCCAGGCCGCGCTCGGTCACCTGTTCGCCGAGCCACATGAGAAACATCGTGCCCGTCACAAGGCTGATCACGGTAAGGAGCTTGAAGCCGATGCCGGGTTCGACCACCACACCCTGCGACTCAAACGCGATTGCGATGCCTAGGGCCTGGAAGGTGGCGAGCAGGACCGTGCCATAACGCGTGTACTGCGTGATCTTGCGCCGGCCGGCCTCGCCCTCCTTGCGCAGCTGATCGAGCTGCGGAACCACCGTCGTCATCAACTGCATGATGATGGAGGCGGAGATGTACGGCATGATGCCTAGCGCGAACACCGAGAAGCGGCCGAGCGCGCCACCCGAGAACATGTCGAACAGTCCGATGATCGAGCTCTGCGTACCCTTAAACAGCTCGGCGAGCGCGGTCGGGTTGATGCCCGGCACCGGCACGTAGGTGCCGATGCGGTAGACGATGAGCGCGCCCAACAGGAAAAACAGTCGCTGCTTGAGCTCGGTGAACTTGCCTAAGCCCCCGAGACCGCCGAGACGCGCCGCCGGACTGCTCATCAATCCTCGACCTTGCCGCCCGCCTGGGTGATGGCCGCGCGCGCACCCTTCGTTACGGCGATCCCCTTGAGGGTCACAGCCTTGGCGAGGCTGCCGGACAGGAATACCTTGGCCTTGACCGCCTGGAGCGGGACGATGTTGGCTTGCTTGAGGGCGGCGAGATCGATCACCGCGGCCTCGACGTCGTTGAGCTCCGACAGACGCACCTGAGCGGATTCGCCTGCCAGTGCCGAGACGAAACCGCGCTTTGGCAGGCGGCGCTGCAGCGGCATCTGGCCGCCTTCGAACCCGACCTTGTGGTAGCCGCCGGCACGCGCGGTCTGGCCCTTGTGGCCGCGACCGCAGGTCTTGCCGAGACCCGAGCCGGTGCCACGCCCCACGCGCTTGGGTGTGGGCTTGGACCCGCGGGCGGGCTTGAGTGAATTCAGACGCATAGTTTGCTCTCTTACCATTTCCTGCATTTGTGCCTGCCGTCCTTGGCGGTGTGGCTAGGCTTCGTTACACCCCGGCTCACCCTCGCATTTGACCAGGTACGACACCTTGCGGATCATGCCGCGCACCGCCGGGGTGTCGGTAAGCTCACGACTCTGATGCATCTTGCGCAGACCCAGGCCCCGCACGCAGGCCTGATGGGCCTTGCCCGTGCCGAACGGGCTTCTCACCAACGTCACTCGCAGTTTCTTTGCCATGGCCGCTAGCCCGAGATCTCTTCGACGCTCTTACCACGCTTGGCGGCCACGGAGGCGGGACTGCTGATCGAGGTGAGCGCGTTGAGCGTAGCGCGCACGACGTTCACCGGATTGCGCGAGCCGATGCACTTGGCCAGCACGTCCTTCACGCCGGCGACCTCGAACAGCGCGCGCATGGCGCCGCCGGCGATGATACCGGTGCCGACCGAGGCCGGGCGCACCACCACCTTGGAGGCGCCGTGCTGAGCGCGGACCTCGTGGTGCAGCGTGCCGCCCTTGAGATCGACCTTCACCATGTTGCGCCGCGCGTTCTCCATGGCCTTCGCCACCGCCGCCGGCACCTCGCGCGCCTTGCCGCTGCCGATGCCCACACGACCGGCGCCGTCGCCCACCACGGTGAGCGCCGAGAAGCCGAACAGCCGGCCGCCCTTGACCACCTTGGCCACGCGCCGAATGCTGATCAGTTTCTCCTGGTAGGAATCGAGGCGGCCTTCGCCTTCGGTATATGCGCTCATTGACCTGTCCTCAGAACTGCAAGCCGTTTTCGCGCGCCGCCTCGGCCAATGCCTTGACGCGCCCATGGTACTGGTAGCCGGCGCGATCGAACGCCACGCGCGTGATCCCGGCGGCCTTGGCCTTGTCGGCGATACGCTTGCCAATCAGTTTCGCGGCCTCGACGTTGCCGCCATGCTTGACCGCCTGGCGCACCTCGGCCTCGACGGTGGAGGCCGAAGCGAGCACACGCCCGCCGCTTGCATCGATGATCTGGGCGTAGATGTGCATCGGCGTGCGATGCACCGTGAGCCGCTCGATGCCAACGGCGCGGATGCGTCGGCGTACCCGACCGGCACGGCGCGCGCGTTTCTCCTGTTTCATGCTCATGTCTTAAGCCCTTACTTCTTCTTGGCCTCTTTCTTGGCCACGTGCTCGTCGATGTAGCGCACGCCCTTGCCCTTGTACGGCTCAGGCGGGCGAAAGCTGCGGATCTCGGCGGCCACCTGGCCAACCAGCTGCCGGTCCGCGCCCTTCACCACGAGGCTCGTCTGGTCCGGCGCTTCGATGGTGATACCGGCCGGAATGTCGTACGCGATGGGGTGCGAGTAACCGAGCGTCAGGTTGAGCTTCTTGCCCTGCACCGCGGCACGGTAGCCGACGCCGATGATGGTGAGCTTCTTCTCGAAGCCCTTGCTCACCCCCGTCACCATGTTGTTGACGAGTGCGCGTGTCGTGCCCGAGACGGCGCGCGCCAGCATCGAGTCGTTGGCGCGCTCGAACTTAAGGAGGTTGCCCTCCTGCTTGACGGTCACTAGCGGGTGCAGGTTCTGCTCAAGTGCCCCCTTGGGACCCTTGACACTGACCTTGCCGGGCTCGATCTTGACCTCGACCCCGCTCGGTACCGCAACTGGATTCTTGGCAACTCGAGACATGGTATCTACTCGCTCGCTCCGTAACCTAAGACACCACGCACAGCACTTCACCACCCAAACCGGCCTTGCGTGCGGCCCGGTCGCTCATGATGCCGCGCGACGTCGACACGATGGCGACGCCCAGACCGCCAGCCACGCGTGGCAACTTGTCCTTCGCCGCGTAGCGACGGTAGCCGGGGGCGCTTACCCGCTCGAGCCGATCGATCACGGGCTTGCCGTCGTGATACTTGAGGGCGATTTCGAGCTGCGGCTTGCCGTCGGTGCGCACCTCCGCGATGTCACCGATATACCCCTCGGCCTTTAGCACCTCGGCAATCGCGCGCTTCAAGCGCGAGGCAGGCATGCGCACGGCCGCCTTCTCAGCGCGCTGGGCGTTGCGAATGCGCGTCAGCATGTCTGCAATCGGATCGGTCATCATAACTTCAATCTCAAGTTTCAGGTTCCAGGTTTCAGGTTCTCAAACTTGTAACTTCAAACCAGAAACTCATGTGTTCTACCAGCTCGCCTTCTTCGCGCCTGGCACCTCGCCGCGCATGATGAGCTCACGCAGTTTCGAGCGCGCCAGGCCGAACTTGCGGTAGTAACCGCGCGGACGGCCGGTAAGCTTGCAGCGGTTGCGCCGGCGCGTATAGCTCGAGTCGCGCGGTAGCTTCTGCAGCGCGAGCATCGCCTCGTGACGCTCCTCCTCGGAAAGGTGGATGTTACGCGCCTTGTTGCGCAGCTCCGCACGCCTGGCGGCGTACTTTGCCACGAGGGCGGCGCGCTTCTTGTCGCGATTGATCATCGATAGCTTGGCCATGCGGGCTTAGCTCCGGATAGGAAAGTGGAAGGCATCGAGCAACGCCCGCGCCTCTTCGTCGGTTTTGGCCGTGGTGGCGATCGTCACGTCCATGCCACGCAGCGCGTCGACCTTGTCGAAATCGATCTCCGGAAAGATGATCTGCTCCTTGATGCCGAAGGAGTAGTTGCCGTTCCCGTCGAACGAGCGGCCTGACAGGCCGCGAAAGTCGCGGATGCGGGGGATCGCCACGCTGATCAGGCGATCCAGGAACTCGTACATGCGCACGCCGCGCAACGTGACCATGCAGCCGATCGGCCAGTTTTCGCGCACCTTGAAGTTCGCGATCGACTTGCGCGCGCGGGTGATCTTCGGCTTCTGGCCGCTGATCTTGGCCAGATCGCCGGCGGCGTTGTCGATCACCTTCTTGTCCGCCATCGCCTCACCGACGCCCATGTTGATCGTGATCTTGGTGATCTTCGGCACCTGCATCACGTTCTGGTAGCCGAAGCGCTTCTGCAGCGCCGGCACCACGTTCTTGCGATAATGTTCCTGCAGCCTGGCCATAGAAATCTGTCTCTTTAGCAGTTCACCCGCTCACCCTCTTTCTTCAACACCGGGCAAGGGTGAGGAGTTCTTGAAATCTTCACTTCACGTCCGCGACTTCGCCGCTCTTCTTGAAATAACGCACCTTGCGCCCGTCCTCGAGCGTCTTGATGCCGACACGCTCGCCCTTGCCGGTCGCCGCGTTATAGAGCGCGACGTTCGAAAGATGCACCGGCGCCTCCTTGTCGATGATCCCGCCCGTCACGCCGCGGCTGGGGTTGGGACGCGTATGGCGCTTGACCACGTTGACGCCCTCGACGACCACGCGACCGTCCTTGCGCACGGCGAGCACAGTTCCGCGCTTGCCCTTGTCCTTGCCGGTCAGGACGACAACCTGATCGCCTTTTCTGATCTTGTGCATGGCTACACCGTTATCAAAGAACTTCCGGCGCCAGCGAGATGATCTTCATGAACTGCTCGCTGCGCAGCTCGCGCGTCACTGGTCCGAAGATGCGCGTACCCAACAGCTCGCGCTTGCTGTCGAGCAGCACCGCCGCATTTGAGTCAAACCGGATCACCGATCCGTCGGAGCGGCGTACGCCCTTGCGGGTGCGCACAATAACGGCATCGTAGACATCGCCCTTCTTCACCTTGCCGCGCGGAATCGCCTCCTTGACGCTCACCTTGATGACGTCACCGATGCCCGCGTAGCGGCGCTTTGAGCCGCCCAGCACCTTGATGCACTGCACGCGCTTCGCGCCGCTGTTGTCGGCGACCGCCAGCTGGGTCTGCATCTGGATCATGTTGCTAGTCTCCGAATCGCGCTTCCGGGAAAGCGTGCAATTTTATCACTCGCACGTAACTGCCGAAAGCCAATAACCTTTTTCAGACCTGCCGCGCCTTCTCCAGCACCTTCACCAGGCGCCAGGCCTTGGTGCGCGACAGCCGGCGGCATTCCTCGATCTGTACCAGGTCGCCTTCCTGCGACTCACGGTTCTCATCGTGTGCCTTGAGCTTGGTGCGGCGTGTCATGAACTTGCCGTACACCGGGTGCTGGACGCGGCGCTCGACCAACACCGTGATGGTCTTGTCCATCTTGTTGCTGATAACGCGTCCGCTCAGCGCGCGTGCCGCCTTTGCGGCTTCGGTCCGTTCCGTCATGGCTACTTGCCCTTCAATTCGTTCATCACAGTGCGCATGCGCGCGATGTTGCGCCGCACCTTGCCCATATTGGCGGGGTTGCCCAGCTGGCCGGTGCTCTTCTGCATGCGCAGATTGAACTGCTCCTTGAGCAGCGCGGTGAGCTCCTTCTGCCGATCCTCCGCGCTCATGGCGCGTATGTCTTTCGCCTTCATATCAACTTGTGCCTTATCGGCTCACAAACATGGTCTTGACCGGGAGCTTGGCGGCGGCGAGCTTGAACGCCTCGCGCGCCTCGGTCTCGGCGATGCCTTCCATCTCGTACAGCACGGCGCCCGGCCTGATCACGGCGACCCAGAATTCCGGATTGCCCTTGCCGCTGCCCATGCGCACTTCCAGCGGCTTGCGCGACACCGGCTTGTCCGGGAACACCCGAATCCACACGCGTCCGCCGCGCTTCACGAAGCGCGTCAGCGCGCGGCGCGCGGCCTCGATCTGGCGCGAGGTGAGCGCCCCGCGCGTCGTGGCCTTCAGCCCGTATTCGCCAAAGCTAACCTTATTGCCGCGCAGCGCCAGGCCGCGGTTGCGGCCCTTCATCATCTTGCGATACTTGGTTCTTTTCGGTTGCAGCATGGTTTTCTCTACTCACTAACGCGGGCCGATCAAGCCGTGGCCTTGGCGGCGAGCTCCACGTCTTCGAGCTTGGCCTCGGGGCGATCAAAGACCTCGCCCTTGAAGATCCAGACCTTCACGCCGATCACGCCGTAGGTCGTGTACGCCTCGGCGAAACCGTAATCGATGTCGGCGCGCAGCGTATGCAGCGGCACACGTCCTTCGCGGTACCACTCGGTGCGCGCGATCTCCGCCCCATTGAGCCGCCCGGCGACCATGATCTTGATGCCCTGGGCACGCAGGCGCAGCGCGTTCTGTACGGCGCGCTTCATCGCGCGCCGGAACATGATGCGCTTCTCGAGCTGCTGGGCGATGCTCTCGGCGACCAGCTGGGCGTCAAGCTCGGGCTGACGCACCTCCTCGACGGAAAGCTGCACGGGTCGACCCGCCAGCCGGGCCAGCTCACCGCGCAGCCGCTCGATGTCCTCGCCCTTCTTGCCGATGACGATGCCGGGGCGGGCGGTGTGTACCGTGATGCTGATCGCCTGCGTGGGACGCTCGATCACGATCTGGCTCACGGCGGCGTTGGCGAGCTTCTTCTTCAGGTACTCGCGCAGCCTGAGATCCGAAATCAGATTGTTGGTGTAGTCCTTGGTGCCGGCGTACCAGCGCGCCGTCCAGTCACGGATGACGCCGACGCGAAAACCGATCGGATTGACCTTCTGACCCATTACTTTGCCTCCTTCGCGCCCTTGCGCGCGGGCTTCTTGTCGCTCACGACGACCGTGATGTGACTGGTACGCTTGACGATCCGCACGCCGCGACCCTTGGCGCGCGCGTGAAAGCGCTTGAGCTGTGGGCCGTTGTCGACCGTGACGGTCGCCACGCGCAGCTCGTCGATGTCCGCCCCCTGGTTGTGCTCGGCGTTGGCAATCGCGCTCTCAAGAACCTTGCGCACCGACTTGGCCGCGCGCCGCTTGCTGTACTCGAGCACCTCGAGGGCGCGCGCCACCGGCAGCCCGCGGATCTGATCCGCCACCAGCCGACCCTTCTGCGCCGACAGGCGCGTGTACTTGAGAATCGCCTTAGCTTCCATTGTCTTACTCCGCCGCCGCGGCCTTCTTGTCGCCGGTGTGCCCCTTGAACGTACGGGTGGCGGCGAACTCGCCCAGCTTGTGGCCGACCATGTTCTCGGTCACGAGAATCGGCACGTGCTGGCGACCGTTGTGCACCGCAATCGTGAGGCCCACGAACTCGGGCAGCACGGTGGAGCGCCGCGACCAGGTCTTGATCGGCTTCTTGCTGCTCTCGGCGCGTGCCTTCTCCACCTTGGCCATGAGGTGCGCGTCGACGAACGGGCCTTTGCGAATTGAACGTGGCACGGTTCAATACCTCTTACTTTTGCTTGCGCCGCTGAATGATCATGCTGTCGGTGCGCTTGTTGTGGCGCGTACGGTAACCCTTGGTCGGCGTGCCCCAGGGGCTGACCGGGTGGTTGCCGCCCTTGCTGCGGCCCTCGCCACCTCCGTGCGGGTGATCGACCGGATTCATCGTCATGCCGCGCACCGTCGGTCGGATGCCGCGCCAACGCGAGGCGCCGGCCTTGCCGAGCTCACGCAGGTTGTGCTCGCTGTTGCCAACCTCACCGACGACCGCCCGGCACTCGACGCTCACCCGGCGCACCTCACCGCTCTTGAGGCGCAGCTGCGCGTAGTCGCCCTCGCGCGCGATCAGTTGCGCGGCGGCGCCCGCGGCGCGCGCAATCTGCGCGCCGGCCCCGGGCTTGAGCTCGATGCAATGAATCGTCGTGCCGACTGGGATGTTGCGCAGCGGCAGGCAGTTGCCGACCTTGATCGGCGACTGCGCACCCGACACCACCTGGTCGCCCGCCGCGATCCCCTTGGGGGCAATCATGTAACGGCGTTCACCATCGGCGTACAGGACGAGCGCGATGTGGGCGCTGCGGTTCGGATCGTACTCGAGGCGCTCGATGCGACCCGGGATGCCGTCCTTGTTGCGCTTGAAATCGATCAGCCGGTAGTGGCGCTTGTGCCCGCCGCCCTGGTGACGCACGGTGATGCGGCCCGAGGCGTTGCGTCCGCTGCCGCGGATCTTCTTCTCGAGCAGCGCCGCGTGCGGCCGCCCCTTGTGCAGGTCGCGATTGACCACCTTGACCATGCCGCGCACGCCGGCGGAGGTCGGTTTCATCTTGACGAGTGGCATGGCTCCAAATCCTTCTCGTTACTTCTGGCCCAGGAAATCGATGTCCTGGCCGGGCTTGAGCTTCACGTACGCCTTCTTCCAGTCCTGGCGCCGACCGCTGATGCGCCCGGACTGCTTGCGCTTGCCCTTGACGTTAGTCACGGTTACGGCTTCGACCTGGACGTTGAACAGCTTCTCCACCGCGGCCTTGATCTGCGGCTTGCTGGCATCAACCTTCACCTCGAACACGATCTGGCGCTGCTTGTCCGCCAGCCCCGTAGCCTTCTCGGAGATGTGCGGGGCGCGGATCACTTCGTACAGGCGGGCCTCGTTCATACCAGCATCTCCTCGAGCTTCTTGAGCGCCGCCTGGGTCATGATCACCTTCTCGTGGCGCAGCAGCGCGACCGGGTCGGTGTGCGCCACGGTGCGAACGTCCACGTTCGGAATGTTGCGTGCGGCGAGCGCAAGCTTGTCGTCGATGGCGTCCGACACGATCAGCGCGTCGCTCGCATTCATGCTCTTGAGGCGCGAGACGAGCACCTTGGTCTTGGCCTCGGGCACGCTGAACTCGCTCACCGCGACCAGGCGGCCCTGACGCGCAAGCTCTGACAGGATCGCACGCAGTGCGCCGCGGTACATCTTGCGGTTGACCTTCTGCACGAAGTTCTCGGATGGCGAGGCCGGAAAGACCTTGCCACCGCCGCGCCACAGGGGGCTGCGGATGGTGCCGGCGCGTGCCCGGCCGGTGCCCTTCTGGCGCCACGGCTTCTTGCCGCCGCCGCGCACTTCGGAGCGCGTCTTCTGCGCGCGCGTGGCGCGGCGCGCGGCCGACTGGTGCGCAACCACGATCTGGTGCACGAGCGGCTCGTTGAAGGCGGCACCGAACACGGCGTCCGAGACTTCCATCTCGGCGCTCACCGCCCCTGTGTTGTTCACCACGGAAAGCTTCATGGTTGCGTTCCCTTACTTCTTGCCTTTCGGCGCTTCGGCCTTCGCGGCGACCTTGGCCTTGGCGCGGCGCACGCTCGGACGGATCAACACGTCTTGACCCTTAGGACCTGGCACTGCGCCCTTGACGAGCAGCAGGTTGCGCTCGGCGTCGATTCTCACGACCTCGAGCCCAATCTGGGTGCGCGTGGCGTTTCCCAGCTGCCCGGACATGCGCTTGCCGGGGAACACGCGCCCCGGCGTCTGGCGCTGGCCGATTGAGCCCGGTGCCCGGTGCGACAGCGAGTTGCCGTGCGTGGCGCGCCCGCCCCGGAAGTGGTGGCGCTTGATCACGCCCGCATAGCCCTTGCCGATCGAGGTGCCCTGCACGTCGACCTTCTGGCCGACCTGAAACACGTCCACCTTGAGCTCGGCGCCGGGCTTGAGGTCTGCCGCCTCGCCCTCGGCCAGGCGAAATTCGCGCAGCGTGCGGCCGGCCGCGATGCCGCCCTTGGCATAGTGCCCCGCGAGCGCCTTGCCCACGCGGTCCGCACGGCGCTCGCCGATGGTGAGCTGCACGGCGCGATAGCCGTCGTTCTCCACGGTCTTCACCTGCGCCACACGGTTGGCGGTCACCTCCAGCACGGTAACGGGCGTTACCGCGCCGTCCTCCGCGAACACGCGGGTCATGCCGATCTTGCGTGCGATAAGTCCCAGTGCCATGGTCGCCTCAGCTCAATTTGATCTCGACGTCCACGCCTGCCGCGAGATCGAGCTTCATGAGCGCATCGACCGTTTTGTCGGTCGGCTCGATGATGTCCATGATGCGCTTATGCGTGCGGATCTCGAACTGGTCGCGCGACTTCTTGTCCGAATGCGGCGAGCGGTTGACCGTGTAGCGCTCGAGCTTGGTCGGCAGCGGAATTGGACCGTGCACCATGGCGCCAGTGCGCTTGGCGGTATCGACGATCTCCGCAGCCGAACGGTCGATCAAGCGGTGATCGAACGCCTTGAGCCGGATTCTGATCCTTTGGTTTGCCATTGCTAACTCTTCTACCTGTTGCGCTACTGGCCTGTAAAATCAGCTACGCGATGCGAGGTACAAGATACGAGGAACAA
>CAYZVX010000020.1:0-35773 GCA_964482055.1 uncultured Acidiferrobacteraceae bacterium | reverse complement strand
CGCCGCCGCAGATGGTGGCCAACATGCGCGTCGGCAACATGGACGGGTTCTGCGTCGGCGAGCCGTGGAATGCGCGCGCGATCTTCGACAAGATCGGCTTTACCGCCGTTACTACCCAGGAAATCTGGAAAGACCATCCGGAGAAGGTGCTCGGCACGCGCTTGGAGTTCGTGCAGAAGTACCCGAACACCGCGCGCGCCATGATCGCGGCGGTGCTGGAGGCCTCGAAGTACATCGACACCATGGCCAACCGCGCCAAGGTGGCGGGAATCATCGCCGCCAAGTCCTACGTCAACACCGATGCCGGCGTGATCGAAGGGCGCATGCGCGGGGAATACGACAACGGTCTCGGCAAGAAGTGGAAGGACGCGAACTACATGAAGTTCTACAACGACGGTAAGGTGAACTTTCCCTATTTCTCCGACGGCATGTGGTTCCTGACCCAGCAGCGACGCTGGGGGCTGCTCAAGGAAGATCCGGACTACCTCGCGGTGGCGAAGCAGGTGAACCAGGTCGCGCTCTACAAGCAGGCGGCGGCGCAGGTGAAGGTAGCGGTGCCGGCCGAGATGCGCACCAGCACCCTGATCGACGGCGTGGTCTGGGACGGCAAGAACGCGACGGCCTACGCCGCGGGCTTCAAGGTCAAGGTCTGAGACGAGCAAGCCAGAGGAGAGCACCATGACAGCTGCCAACGTGATAGCGCTGGCCAAGGAGAAGGAGGCCGCGCCGACCGAGCCAGTCAAACGCGCCAAGGCCGCGGCGCGGCCCGCCGTGCCCGCCGGGGGTCGCACCCCGGCCGAACGGCGCGAGATCGCCCTGCGCATCGTCGCGCCACTGATCGGCGTGTCGGCATTCACCCTGCTCTGGGCGATCGTGTCGGCCACAAGCGGCCTGCCCGGCCCGGTCAAGACCTGGCAGTCGGCCGCCGCGCTCTTCAGCGATCCGTTCTACAGCAAGGGCCCCAACGATCAGGGCATCGGCTGGAACATCCTCAATTCGCTCGGACGGGTCGGCATGGGCTTCGGCCTGGCGGCGCTGGTCGGGATTCCGCTCGGTTTTCTGATCGGGCGCGTGGTGTTCCTGAGCCGCATGCTGGCGCCGATCGTGAGCCTGCTGCGGCCGGTATCGCCGCTCGCCTGGCTGCCGATCGGGCTGTACGTGTTCAAGGAGGCGCAGCCGGCGGCGATCTGGGTGATCTTCATCTCCAGCATCTGGCCGATGCTGATCAACACCGCGGTGGGCGTGACGCGCATTCCGCAGGATTATCTCAACGTGGCGCGCGTGCTCAATCTCTCGGAGTGGAGGGTGATGACGCGCATCCTGTTCCCGGCGGTGCTGCCGTACCTGCTCACGGGCGTGCGCCTGTCGATCGGGGTGGCCTGGCTCGTAATCGTGGCGGCCGAGATGCTCACCGGCGGCGTCGGCTTGGGCTTCTGGGTGTGGGACGAATGGAACAACCTCAACGTCGAGCACATCATCATCGCCATCTTCGTGGTTGGCATCGTGGGGCTGCTGCTCGAGCAGACGATCCTGTTGCTGGCCCGCCGTTTCGACTACGCGCAGGCCTGAGGAGCTGACATGGACAGGTACGTGCAGATCGAAGGCGTCAACATGGTGTTCAACACGCGCCGCGGCCCGTTCGTGGCGCTCACCGATGTGAACCTCAAGGTGCGGCAGGGCGAGTGCATCGCCATCATCGGCCACTCCGGTTGCGGCAAGTCGACCTTGCTCAACCTGGTGGCCGGGCTCAATAGCGCCACCTCCGGCGCGCTGCTGTGCGCGGGCCGCGAGATCGCCGGCCCCGGACCGGAGCGCGCGGTGGTGTTCCAGAACCATTCCCTGCTGCCGTGGCTTACCTGTTTCGGCAACGTGTACCTCGCGGTCGAGCGCGTGTTTGGTGGCAAGGAGCCCAAGCGCCGGCTGAAGGAGCGCGCCGCGGCGGCGCTTGCGCTCGTGGGGCTTGCGCACGCCGCGCAGAAGTATCCGCACGAGGTTTCGGGCGGCATGAAGCAGCGCGTCGGCATCGCCCGGGCGCTCGCCATGGAGCCGAAGGTGCTGCTCATGGACGAGCCGTTTGGCGCGCTCGATGCGCTCACGCGCGCGCACCTGCAGGACGAGCTGGCGCGCATCCTCGCGGCGACCGGCAGCACCTGCCTGGTCGTCACGCACGACGTGGACGAAGCGGTGCTGCTCGCCGACCGCATCGTGATGATGACCAACGGCCCGGCCGCGACCATCGGTGAAGTTCTGGAGATCAAGCTGCCGCGGCCGCGCGAGCGCCTGACGCTGGCCGAGGACCCGGTGTACGTGCATGCGCGCAGCGAGGTGCTGCGCTTCCTGTACGAGCGCCAGCACCGGCCAGGCGAGGCGGCCTGAGGAGCAGGTCATGAAGGAGAAGCTGATACTGATCGGCAACGGCATGGCCGGCATCCGCACGGTGGAGGAGCTGCTCAAGCTCGCACCCGACAAGTACGACATCACCGTGTTCGGGGCCGAGCCTTTGCCGAACTACAACCGTATCCTGCTGTCGCCGGTGCTGGCCGGCGAGAAGCGCTTCGAGGACATCGTGCTCAACGGCGATGCCTGGTACGCGGCGAATGGCATCACCCTGCACAAGGGCAGGGAAGTGGTGGCGATCGAGCGCGGCCGGCGCAAGGTCGTGGCCGCCGACGGCACCGAGGCACCGTACGATCGCCTCGTTCTCGCCACTGGCTCCAACCCGTTCGTCATCCCGGTGCCTGGCAAGGAGTTGGCCGGGGTGGTGACGTTCCGCGACATGCACGACATCGAGCGCATGCTGGCGGCCGCGAAGTCGCGAAAGCATGCGGTCGTAATCGGCGGCGGGCTGCTCGGGCTCGAGGCCGCCAATGGGTTGCTCAAGCAGGGCATGAGCGTCACCGTGGTTCACCTGCTCGATACGCTGATGGAAAAGCAGCTCGACAAGCCGGCGGCGGCCTTGCTCAAACGTTCGCTCGAGGAGCGCGGCCTTACGTTCCTCATGCCGGCGCAGACCGAGGCGATCCTGGGCGAGCAATATGTGCGCGCGGTGCGCTTGAAGGACGGCACCGAGATCGCTGCTGACCTGGTGGTCATGGCAGTCGGCATCCGCCCAAATTTCGCGCTCGCCAAGAAGGCTGGTCTCTACTGCGAGCGCGGCATCGTGGTCAACGACACGTTGCAGACCTACGACCCGCGCATCTACGCCGTCGGCGAGTGCGTGCAGCACCGCGGCCAGACCTACGGGCTGGTGGCGCCGCTGTTCGAGCAGGCCAAGGTCTGCGCCAACCATCTGGCCGAGCTCGGCTTCGCGCGCTACGTGGGCTCGGTCACTTCGACCAAGCTCAAGGTGACGGGCATCGATCTGTTCTCGGCCGGCGATTTCCAGGGCGGGGAGGGCTGCGAGGAGATCGTGCTCAAGGACGCGGGGCGCGGCGTGTACAAGAAGGTGGTGCTCAAGGACAACCGCGTGCAGGGCGCGGTCATGTACGGCGACACCCTGGACGGCAGCTGGTACTTCGAGCTGATGCGCGAAGGCACCGATGTCGCAAGCCTGCGCGACAAGCTGCTGTTCGGCCAGGCGCACCTCGGCGATTCCGGCCACGGCGACATCAAGACGCGCGTGGCGTCGATGGCCGACAGCGCCGAGATCTGCGGCTGCAACGGCGTGTGCAAGGGCGCAATCGTCAAGGCCATCACCGACAAGAAACTGTTCACGCTGGAAGAGGTGCGGGCGCATACCAAGGCCTCGAGCTCGTGCGGTTCCTGCACCGGGCTCGTCGAGGCGCTGCTCGCCTCCACACTCGGCGGCGACTACTCGACCACGCCGAAGAAAAAGCCGCTCTGCCCGTGCACCGAGCACAACCATGACGAGATCCGCGCCGCCATTCGCGACCACAAGCTCAAGAGCATCCGCGCCGTCATGGACATGCTGGCGTGGGGCACGCCCGACGGCTGCCCCAAGTGCCGTCCGGCGCTCAACTTCTACCTGCTGGTGGCCTGGCCGGGCGAGTACGTGGACGACAGCCAGTCGCGCTTCATCAACGAGCGCGTGCACGCCAACATCCAAAAGGATGGCAGCTATTCGGTGGTGCCGCGCATCTGGGGCGGTGAGACCACGCCCGCCGAGCTCAAGGCGCTCGCCGAGATCGCCGAGAAGCACAAGGTGCCGACCGTGCACATCACCGGCGGCCAGCGTATCGACTTCCTGGGCGTGAAGAAGGAGCAACTGCCGGCGATCTGGGGCGATCTCTCCCAGGCCGGGTTCGTGTCCGGTCATGCGTACGGCAAGGCGATTCGCACGGTCAAGACCTGCGTGGGCAAGAACTGGTGCCGGTTCGGCACCCAGGACTCGACCACCCTGGGCATCGAGCTCGAGAAAATGGCCTGGGGTTCCTGGATGCCGCACAAGGTGAAGCTCGCCGTGTCGGGTTGCCCGCGCAACTGCGCCGAGGCGACGATCAAGGACTTTGGTGTGGTGTGCGTGGATTCCGGCTACGAGCTGCACGTCGGCGGCAACGGCGGGGTGAAGGTGCGCGCCACCGACTTTCTGTGCGCGGTGAAGACGCCGGAGGAAGTGAAGGAGTACTGCGCGGCCTTCTTGCAGCTGTACCGCGAGGAGGCGCACTACCTGGAACGCACTGCGCCGTGGGTGGAGCGCGTGGGGTTGGCGTACGTGAAGCGCCGCGTGGTCGAGGACGAAGCCGGGCGCAAGGCGCTCGCCGCGCGCTTCCTGCACTCGCAGAAGTTCGCGCAGGTCGATCCCTGGGCGGAGCGTGCCAAGGGTGTGGACAAGCACGAATTCGTCCCGTTGAAGCGGGTGAGTTAGACGAGGATTCGAGGAAGAACCATGCAGACCGCAATGAAGGCAAGATCAAACGAATGGCTCGAAATCGGTACCCTCGACGACATCCCGCGCCAGGGCGCGCGCGTGGTGCGCGCTGCCGACGGCGACATCGCGCTGTTCCGCACGCTCGACGACGAGGTATTCGCGCTGCGCGATCGCTGCCCGCACAAGGGCGGGCCGCTGTCGCAGGGCATCGTGCATGGGCGCAAGGTCGCCTGCCCGCTGCACGACTGGAAGATTCATCTCGACACCGGTCTCGCGGTCGCCCCGGACGAGGGTTGCGCGGCGCGTTATCCGGTGCGGGTCGAGGGCGAGCGGGTGTTTCTGTCTCTGACGCCGGAAGCAATGTGATCCTGAACCGCCGCGACAGGCGCCAAGAACGCCAAGGAAGGCTAATGGATCAAGGAGGTTCTCCGGGTCATTGCTGTTCTTCTTGGCGTCTTGGCGGTTCAAGTTGCTTATGACGGCAGTTGAAACTCGAACCACCTGTCCGTACTGCGGTGTCGGCTGCGGCGTGATCGCCACGGTCGCCGCCGATGGCGCGGTCAGCGTGCGCGGCGACCCCGAGCATCCGGCCAACCTCGGGCGGCTGTGTTCCAAGGGCGCGGCGCTCGCCGATACGCTCGATGTCAGCACGCGCCTGTTGCATCCCGAGGTCAACGGTCACCGCACCAGCTGGGACGCCGCCCTTGACCTCGTTGCCGGCAAGCTGCGCGCGATCATCGACCGGCACGGGCCCGACGCGGTGGCATTCTACGTCTCCGGCCAGCTGCTCACCGAGGACTACTACGTCGCCAACAAGCTGATGAAGGGCTTCATCGGCTCGGCCAACATCGACACCAACTCGCGTCTGTGCATGGCCTCCGCCGTCGCTGGCCACAAGCGCGCCTTCGGCGCCGACACCGTGCCCGGCGGCTACGAAGATCTGGAACGCGCGAAGCTCGTGGTGCTGGTCGGCTCCAACGCCGCCTGGTGTCATCCGGTCATCTATCAACGACTGGTGCAGGCGAAGAAGGACCATCCCGACCTTGCTATCGTCGTCATCGATCCGCGCCGCACCGCGACCGTCGACGTCGCCGACCTGCACCTGAGGCTGCGTCCCGGAGCCGACGCGATCCTGTTCAACGGGCTGCTCGTGCACCTGCATGCGCGCGATGAAATTCATCCGGCGTTCATCCGCGACCACACCGAAGGCTTCGAGGCCGCGCTCGCCGCCGCATGCGCGAGCAGCCCGGACGTGGCTACGGTGGCGGAGCGTTGCGGGCTCGCGGCTGCGGACGTCACGCGCTTCTTCGACCTGTTCGCGCGCACCGAACGGGTCGTGACGCTGTTCTCGCAGGGCGTCAATCAGTCCTCGAGCGGCACCGACAAGGTCAACGCCATTATCAACTGCCATCTCGCCGCCGGGCGCATCGGCCGTCCCGGTATGGGGCCGTTTTCCATCACCGGCCAGCCCAACGCCATGGGCGGGCGCGAGGTCGGTGCGCTTGCCAACCAGCTCGCCGCGCACCTCGAGCTCGACCATCCCGCGCACCGCGAGCTGGTGCGCAAATTCTGGAAGGCGCCGACCATCGCACCGCGGCCCGGCCTCAAGGCGGTCGACCTGTTCGGCGCGGTAGAGGACGGGCGGATCAAGGCGCTGTGGGTCATGGCGACCAACCCGGCGGTGAGCGTGCCGGACGCGGAGCAGGTGCGCCGCGCGCTCGCCAAATGCGAGCTCGTGGTGGTGTCGGATTGTGTGCGCGACACGGACACGACGCGCTATGCGCACGTGCTGTTGCCGGCGGCTGGTTGGGGCGAGAAGGACGGTACCGTCACCAACTCCGAGCGGCGCATCTCGCGCCAGCGCGCGTTCCTGCCGGCGGCAGGCGAGGCGAAGCCGGATTGGTGGATCGTCACCCAGGTAGCGCGGCGTCTCGGCCATGCCGACGCCTTTGCTTACGAAGGCCCGGGCATGATCTTTCGCGAGCACGCCGCACTGTCGGCGCAGGCCAACGCCGGGACGCGCGATTTTGATCTTTCGGGTCTGGCCGACTTGAGCGATGCGGCCTATGCCCGGTTGCCTGCGCTGCAATGGCCAGTGACCGCCGAGCGTCCGCAGGGCACGGCGCGGTTGTTCGCCGACGGTCGGTTCTTCACGCCGAACGGGCGCGCGCGGTTCGTCGCGATCACGCCGCGCGCGCCGGCTCACCCGACCGATGCCGATTTCCCGTTGACGCTAAACACCGGGCGCGTGCGCGACCATTGGCACACGCTCACCCGCACCGGCTGGTCGGCGCGGCTCTCGGCGCACACCGTCGAGCCGTATGTCGACGTCCACCCGGCGGATGCCGCGCGCGTTGGCGTGAGCGATGGTGGTCTCGCGCGCATCGCCTCGCGCTGGGGCGAGGCAATCGCTCGGGTGCGGGTCACGGACGCCGTGCGTGACGGAAGCGTCTTCGTGCCCATGCACTGGAATGACCAGTTCAGCAATGCCGGCTGTATCGACCGCGTGGTCAATCCGGCAACCGATCCGGTCTCGGGCGAGCCGGAATTCAAGCACACGCCAGTGCACCTGGCGGCGCTGAAACCCGCGTGGCACGGGTTCCTGCTGTCGCGCCGCAGGCTCACGCTCAAGAACGTCTTGTACTGGTCGTGCGCTCGCGGTTCGGGCCTGTGGCGTTACGAGCTCGCCGGCGAGGAATTGCCGAAGGACTGGGCGGCGGCCGCGCGCGCCGTCCTGTGCACGCCGGACGGGCGGGTCGAGTGGATCGAGTACTTCGACAATGCCGCGCGCCGCTATCGCGCCGCGCGCTTGACCGGCGGCAAGCTGGAAAGCTGCATCTTCATCGGCCCCGATCCGCAGCTACCACCGCGCGAGTGGCTAGCCGGGTTGTTCGCGCTCGATGGCCTCGACGCCGTGACGCGCGCCGGCATCCTGGCCGGCACGCCGCCAAAGGGCCAGAAAGAGGCCGGCCGGCAGGTATGCGCGTGCTTCGGGGTGGGCGAGGCGACCCTCTGCGAGGCGATCCGCGGTGGGTGCACGAGCGTCGAGGCGCTCGGCGTGCGCCTTAAGGCCGGAACCAACTGCGGGTCATGCGTGCCGGAGCTGAAGGCGCTGATCGCGCGGCATGGACGACAGCAGAGGATTGCTTGACGCTCCGCTTCGGCCGCGGCGGCGCGTCAGCGCCGACGTCGCTTGGAACCGCGGGTTAGATTGCATTTCAGTGATGCTTTTCAGCTTTGCGACGTACGCGAAACAGGAGCACTTCTCTGCCGTTGATCCTGGTTTTGGCAATGAGCGTCATCTTTCGAGGCTTACGTTTGGCGGGTCCCTGAATAGTGTAATCCGTTCCTGTTTTCCACTGCCGTTGGAGCTTTGCCATCCGGGTTCCTCCCGAGGGGCGAGCAAAAGGTTGAGGTGCAATCTAATTACGAGTAGACGGACTATCCACCAATGGCCAATTTTGGGTAGCGGTGGACACAACATTCCATAGGTAGACAGTTCTGTCTATCGGTGGACACATCACGGCGCTGGTTTGACGACACGCGTTTCGAGATTCAGGGCCTTCACCTGCCGATAGGGCAGTTGCCAGAGTCATTCTTCCGGCACCCAGCGCCCGCCGGCTTCCTTAACCCGCTGACGGAGTGTTTCTTCATGATAGGCAATGCGGACAAGCAGGCGTTGATTAGCTCTCGGGAAGATCACCTTGTCGGCATCGTGACGCGGGGGACGCAAGGGCGCACTGTCGACCACGATCCAGTGTGCGCCGGCCCTCGGTATGCGCGACGGGACTTCCCAGTCCCCCTCGCGCCCTCGGTCTCGGCGCAATGTTCCGGGTCTCGGCTCGCGCTCGCCCGGCCTCGGCCGCCCTGCGGTCGAGCGCGCCCCTTCGGGGCAGCGCGCTCGCCCACAATGGCTCTACGGCGTGGGCAGGTGCGTGGCCAACAACGCCACGCACCGCACGCCGACCTCGTACTACGCGCCATCGCTTCGCTCTGCCTGGCGCGTAGCGGTCGATGGTCGTTACGCGTCTCTGAGTGGCGGGATCGGCACGGTAGCGAACGAATAGCAGCTTGTCGCCGTACTGTTGGCGATAGCGCTTGGTGCCGGGCGCGCCGGCTCGGAGGGTCTTGATGACATCCATGTCGGTCTTCGTTTCGGTTGTTGGTCAGGTCACGGGGCCAGCGAAGGGCTTGTCGAACATAATAATGGCCCGCGGTGGTGAGATAGTAACTCGACGCCGTGCCGACATCGAACCGCCCCGGCGGTGCCACCGCAGCCTCCACTGTCAGCCTTTATGCCAGTCACGCACGGTGGTGGCCACTTGGCCCGTGGGCGGCTTGATCGGCGTCAATAACCGAGCGTGGCACCGCGCTATCATCGCGCTGCATGCGCGCGCCATCCCAATTCGCCTTATCGTTGTTCGTGCTGGTGCTCGCCGGGTGCGCCGTCGGGCCTGATTTTCGCGAGCCGGAGGCCCCTGCGGTTGAGGGCTACACGCCGACGCCGGTGCCCGGCGAAACGGTCGCCGCACCGGGGACGGCTGGGGCGGCGCAACGCCTCGTGAGCGGCGCGCCGGTCCCGGCGCAGTGGTGGGAGCTGTTCCGCTCGCCGGCGCTCGATCAGCTGGTGCGCCAGGCGCTCGCCGGGAGCCCGACGCTCGCCGCCGCGCAGGCCACCCTGCGCGTGGCGGAAGAGAGTCTGGACGCTGCACGCGGCGCGCTGTTCGCGCCGCAGGTCGACGCCAAGGCCTCGGCCGGGCGCCAGCGCTTTTCGCCGGCGGCTATCGGCATGCCGCAGATCCAGCCGGTCGAGTTCAATCTCTATAACGCCTCGGTCAGCGTCGGCTACTACTTCGATCTGTTTGGCGGTGCGCGGCGCGAATTCGAGGCGCTCGAAAGCGAGGCCGACTTTCAACACTTCCAGCTCCAGGCCGCGTATGTCACGCTCACCGCCAATGTCGTGACGACCGCCATCCGCGAGGCGGCACTGCGCGCGCAGCTCGCCGCCACGCAAGAGATCCTCGCCGCGGAGGAGAGGCAGCTCGCCATCACTGAGCGCCAGTTCGCGTTGGGCGGCGCGGCCAAGAGCGACGTGCTCACGCAGCGTAGCCAGGTCGCGCAGACGCGCGCGGGTCTGCCGGCGCTCGAGAAGGAACTGGCACGCACCCGTCACCTGCTGGCGGTGCTCATCGGCCAGCCGCCGAGCGCGGCGCGGTTGCCGGAGTTCACGCTCGCGGCGCTCGAATTGCCGCAGGCGCTGCCGGTGAGTCTGCCCTCGGCGCTGGTGCGTGAACGGCCCGACATTCGCGCGGCGGAATCGCTCCTGCACCGCGCCAGCGCCAAGGTCGGCGTGGCCACGGCCAACCAGTACCCGCAGATCACCTTGACCGGCAGCTACGGTTCGCTCACCAACGCCGCAGGCGACTGGTTCACGGCCGGCACGTCGGTGTGGAGCTACGGCCTGGGGCTGACGCTGCCGCTGTTTCGCGGCGGTCAGTTGACCGCGCAGCGGCGCGCCGCCGTCGCCGCCTACGAGCAGGCCGCGGCGCAGTACCGCGAGGTGGTGTTGCGCGCGTTTCAGAATGTCGCGGACACGCTGCGCGCCCTCGAGCGCGATGCCCAGACGCTCGCGGCCCAGGCCGAAGCCGCCGCCGCCGCGCGCGAGGCGCTCGATCTCACGCAACGGCAGTACGAGCTGGGCGGGGCGCCCTATCTCGCATTGCTCACGGCCCAGCGCCAGCACCAGCGGGCGCAGATTGCGCTGGTGCAGGCACAGGCGGCGCGCTTCGCCGACACCGCCGCACTGTTCCAGGCGCTCGGCGGCGGCTGGTGGCACGCACCGGTCGGCTCGTCGGTCGTATCGGATCCGGATCAACCGAAGACGGAATTGCCATGAAGAGCCCTCCCAGGAAAGTGATCTTGCTGCTCGCGCTCGCGCTGCTTGGCGGTGCGGGATTCGCCGCCTACCTGCTGCTCGAGCGGCCGTTTCGATATGCCGGCACGCTCGAGGCCACCAAGGTCGACCTCTCGGCGCGTCTCGCCGCGGCGATTGACGAAGTGCGGGTGCGTGAGGGCGACCGTGTGAAGGCGGGTGACATCCTGGTTGTGCTCGGTTGCGAAGACTACAAGATCGCCGCGCGCCTGGCGCGCGAGAGCTACGCGCGCGACGTGCAACTTGCGAAGATAGGTTCCGTGAGCCAGGAGAAGCTCGACCAGGCGCGCCACCAGAAGGAAGACGCCGAGACCCGGCTCAAGTGGTGCACCATCGTCTCGCCGATCGACGGCAAGGTCCTGAGCCGCTACCACGAACCCGGCGAGTGGATGCTGCCCGGCACCAAGATCCTCACGCTCGCGAATGTGCGCGACATCTGGGCGTACATCTACGTGCCGCAACCGTTGGTGGCGAAGCTCGCGCCCGGCATGAAGCTCGCCGGGTTCCTGCCCGAGCTCGGCGATCGGCGCTTCGAGGGCGTGATTCTCAAGATCAATGACGAGGCCGAGTTCACGCCGAAGAACGTACAGACGCGCGCCGAGCGCGAGCGCCTGGTATTCGGAGTCAAGATCGGCTTTCGCGATGCGAACGCGCAGGAGATTCTCAAGCCCGGCATGACCATCGAAGTTGTACTGCCGGAGTAGTCGCCCGTGGCCGAGCCAATCGCGATCCGCGTCGAGGGCGTTGAAAAGAGGCTCGGCGCCACCCAGGCGCTGGCCGGGGTGTCGCTCGAGCTCGACGCCGGGCGCATGCACGGCGTAATCGGCCCGGAGGGCGCCGGCAAGACCACGCTCCTGCGCACCGTGCTCGGCCTGCTCAAACCGGATGCCGGGCGTATCGAATTCCGGCGCGCGGGCGCGCTGCTGCCGTTTGCCGAGGTGCGCGCTAGCGTCGCCTACATGCCGCAGACTCAGAGCCTCTACGCCGATCTCTCGATCGACGAGCACCTTGAGTTCTTCCGCAAGCTCTACGGCATCGCGCCCGCCGAGTTTCGGCGGCGGCGCGAGGAACTGCTCGAGATCACGCGCCTCGGTCCGTTCGTGGCCCGCCCGGCCGGCAAGCTCTCGGGCGGCATGTACAAGAAGCTCGGCCTCATGTGCGCACTGCTGCGTTCGCCTGAGGTGATGCTGCTCGATGAACCCACCAACGGCGTCGACCCCATCAGCCGGCGCGAATTCTGGGATCTGCTCTATCGTCTCGCCGACCGCCAGATATTGGTCGTCGTGACCACCGCCTACATGGACGAGGCCGAGCGCTGCGCGGTCGTGCACCTCATGGCGGAGGGCAAGACGGTCGCTGAGGGCGAGCCGCGCGCGGTGCTCACGCAGGCGCAGGCGCGCAGCTTCGATGAGCTGTTCCTGCGCCAGGGCGGGGTGCCCGCATGAACGAGATCGCAGTCGAGGTCCGCAACCTGTCGGTCAGGTTCGGCGATTTCACCGCGGTTGACGACGTGAGCTTCGCGGTCGGGCGCGGGGAGATCTTCGGCTTTCTCGGCGCGAACGGCGCCGGCAAGACCACGACCATCCGCGTGTTGTGCGGGCTGCTGCGCCCGAGCGCCGGGGCGGGCAGTGTGGCCGGTGCGGACCTGGCCGGCGATGCGCGCGCCATCAAGGCCCGGGTCGGCTACATGTCGCAGAAGCTCACGCTCTACGATGATCTCACGGTGGAGGAGAACCTGTCCTTCATCGCCGGGTTGCGCGATCTCGATGATGAGGCCTACACAGAGCGGCGCGACCAGCTGCTCGAGCTCATCGCCTTCCAGCGCCCGCTCGACGCGATGATTCGCGAGCTGCCCGGCGGCATCAAGCAGCAGGTGGCGCTCGCGGCCGCGACCCTGCACGACCCGGAAGTGGTGTTTCTGGACGAGCCGACCGCCGGCGTGACGCCCGCGGCGCGCGCCCGGTTCTGGGCGCTGATCCGCGACCTCGCCGCGCGCGGCAAGACGCTGTTCGTCACCACGCACTACATGGACGAGGCCGAGCAATGCGACCGTATCGCGCTCATGCGCGCGGGCCGTATCGTCGCGCTCGACACCCCGGCACGGCTCAAGCGCACGGCATTCCCCGGTGAGCTGCTCGAGCTCGAGCCGCACGGGCCGGTGGCCTACGCAACGCTCGCGGCGCTGCGTCGCCATCCGGAGGTCGCGTTCTTCGAGCCCTACGGCAGGCGCTTTCATATCGCGCTGCGTGGCGGCCGCGGCGCGGCCGCGTTGCGGCGCGCACTGGCCGCAGATTTCCGCGTGCAGCCCATCACGCCGACGCTGGAAGACGTGTTCATCCGTACCGTCGAAGGAGAGAAGCGGTGAGCTTTCGCCTAAGCCGCGCGGCGGCGCTCGCGCAAAAAGAGATGTACCACGTGCTGCGCGACCGCTTCACGCTGTCACTCGCGCTCGGGCTGCCGGTGTTCATGGTGCTCGCCTTCGGGTTCGCGATGGAGTTCAACGTCAAGAACATTCCGCTGGCCGTGCACGATGCCGATCAGACCCGGGCCTCGCGCCAGGTCATCGAGACCTTCGGCAGCTCCGGCTACTTCATTGTGAACCGGGTGTCCTCACCGCAGGCCGCACAACGGGCGATCCTGAGCGATCGCAATCGCGCAGCCCTCGTGATCCCAGGCGGATTCCAGAAGGACCTGTTCGCGGGCGGGCCGGCACGGGCGCAGGTCCTGCTGGATGGCTCGGACAACTCGACCGTCGGCCCGATCCTGAGCTATGTGGGAGCCATCGAGGCGCTCGCCGCACGCCGCATCGCCGGTTTCGACCCGCCCAAGCCGGTCGAGATCAAGACGCGCTTCCTGTTCAACCCGGAGCTCAACAGCCCCTGGTTCGTGGTGCCGGGCCTCGCGGTCGCGGTGCTCGCGATCCTCGCGGTGCTGCTCACGGCGCTCACCGTGGCGCGCGAGTGGGAGGAGGGCTCGATGGAGCTGCTGTTGTCGACCCCCGCCGAGCCGCTCGAGATCATCGTCGGCAAGCTCGCACCGTATGCGGTGCTCAGCCTGATCGCCGTTGGCTTCGTGTACGTGATCTCGCGCACCGTGTTCGGCCTGCCGTTTCAGGGCAGCCACCTGCTCCTGTCCGCGGGCGTGGCGCTGTTCCTCGCGACCTACCTGGCGCAGGGGCTGCTCATCTCGGTGCTGACGCGCCGCCAGCAGATCGCCATGCAGATCGCCATGATGTCATCGTTGATTCCCGCGTTCCTGCTCTCGGGGTTCATCTTCCCGATCGACAGCATGCCGGCGTTCTTTCGCTACCTCACCATGATCCTGCCGGCGCGCTGGTTCACCAGCATCGCGCGCGACTCCTATCTCAAGGGCTCGACCCTGCTGGAGATGGGGTTGGCCTTTGTTGCGCTCGCCGTGCTGTGCGCCGTGATGATCGGGCTCGCGGCGCGTGCCTTCAAGAAGGATCTCGAGCCGTGATCCGCCAGTTGCGCGCCTTCCTGCGCAAGGAGTTCCGTCAGGCGCTGCGCGACACGCGCATGCGGCTGCTGCTGTTCGTGGCGCCGATGATCCAGTTGACACTGTTCGGGCTGGCGATCTCGACTGATGTGAAAAATGTCGACCTGTGGGCGCAGCCCGACGCCAACGACTGGGTGCTCGCGCACATCTACGAGCGCAGCGTGCAGGGCGAGTGGTTCCGGCCCGCTCCCGGGGACCACGCCAGCGATCCGTTCGAGCGCCTGCGCGCCGGTGAGGCCGACGCTGCCGTGGTGGCACCGCCGGGCGGCGTTACGCGCGCGCTGCAACGCGGAACGGCTGACCTGCAACTGCTGGTCGATGCCACCAACGTGCTCGAGGCGCAGGCGGTGGAGTACTACGTCCGTTCCATCGCGACGCGCGTGGTCGAGGACGACCTGCATGCGCGAAGACCGGAATCGCCGATCCGCTTCGATGTCCGGGTGCTGTTCAACCCGACGCTCGAGACGGCCTATTTCATGGTGCCGGGCGTCATGGTCATGCTGCTGTCGATCACCACGATCATTCTCACCAGCATGTCGCTCACGCGCGAGAAGGAGGCTGGCACCTTCGAGATGCTGATCGCAGCACCGGTGCGGCCGGTGGAGGTCATCCTGGGCAAGACCATCCCCTACCTCGTGCTCGGTCTGGCGCAGGTGCCGCTCATCCTGGGTGTCGCCGTGCTCGGCTTCGGCGTGCCGATGCGCGGTTCGCTCACCGTCGTGCTGCTCGCGTCGCTGGCCTTCGTGTGCTCGACGGTGGCGATAGGTACGCTGATCTCGACGCTGGCAAGCAACCAGCAGCAGTCCACTATGGCCGGATTCATGTTCCTGTTTCCAGCGGTCCTGCTTTCCGGGTTGATGTTCCCGATCGAGAACATGCCGGAGGTCATGAAGTGGGTCGCCTACCTCGATCCGCTCATGTACTTCCTGGCGCTGTTGCGCAACATCATGCTCAAGGGCGGTGATCCAGGGCTCGTGACCGGCCATGCCCTAGTACTGGTCGCGATGGCCGCGGTGCTGATAACGGTGAGCTTCCGGCGCTTTCGAACCACACTCCAGTGACAGCAACGGTGCGATTGCCATGCGGCGGGCATTCGACAGCGGCGCCTGCACAGGCGGACCGGTTCGCCGTCTTGCACAATGCGCGCCCGTCCTGGCAGCGCAGACGGACGGGATCTGAACCGCGATCTTGTTACTTCCGGACGAGACGTCCCCAACGAGATCAACGTCATCATCGAAATCCCCGTGCCCGGCGATCCAGCGCAAGGCGCGGGCTCGACCAGGTACGGCAGTCTCTCGCAGCGCGAAGCGGCGTCAGGCCAGCGGCGGCTTGATTCCCAGTGTCTTGGCCAGTGGCAGTGCGGAATAGCCGGCCATCGACGCGGTCCCTGCTGACGTCGGCGCGTCAGGCGAAACTGCGCTACAGCACTTCGCGTGTCTTGTCGCGCGCCGGGTCCTGCGCCGGCAGCACGTCGGCCACCCATTCGCCAGTCTTCCAGCCGGGAACTGGGGTAGGGCATTCACGTTTCGGCACAAATCGCGAGCGTTGTACGAGCCTCATCCGGTGGATGTAGCGCGGGCAGTTGGTGAAGATCTCGCGCGCCCGCACGCGGATCACAAACTGGGATTCGGGATATTCGGCCTTGAGGGGATCGTTGAAGTCGATACTCGCCTCGCCGTTGTAGCGCATGCGCCGCGGGTTCTCGAAGTCGATGAACAGGATGCCGACCTGGCGCGTGGCAAGCACATTGCCCATCGACAGGTACATGCCGTTGCCGTCGTAGTTGGGGAAGGCGATGGTGTGCTCGTCGACCACGCGCACGAAGCCGGGATCGCCGCCGCGGTAGGAGCAGCTGACATGGCCGCCGGCGTCCACGGTCGCGAGGAAAAACATGTCGCGGCTCTCGATGAACTGCCGTTCGGATTTGCTGATGGTATCGTGCACGAGCGCTTCTTCCAGGCGGTCGGCGAGTCGGCGCGTGTCGAAGCGCTCCTGCAGGGTGCGGTGCGGCGTGTCGTAGATCTCGGACATGGTGACCTCCCGATCAAGGTGCGTACGACCCGCTAGCGGGCGGGGGCGCGGCTTGGCACAGCGTAAGCTCGGATGGGACCGACTGGCAACCGATGCCGGGAGCCGACAGCCCGTCTCTGGCCGCGGCTGGTGAATGCACGGGCGACCCTCAAAACCCCACCGGCACTAGCACTTCTTGCGGCGCGCCCGTGGGCCAGCTGGCGCGACGTGCCTTCGGGTCATTCGTCCGGGCCGCGCCCCCCCGGGGCCGACTCGCGGCCGCAAGCGCCCGCCGGGCCCATTCGCACATGCTTTCCGGCTCTTCGAAAACCTCGGCGGGTGCCTCGTAGTACGACAGGCGCACGGTTTTGCCGCGCGTCGTGTAGATGAACTGGCTGAGGCCGCGCGATTCGAACTCATTGCGTGTCACATCGTTCGCTTTGAGATACAGCCGCTCGTCGAGCACGATGGGCGAAGACTGTGTCACCCCGATAGATACTGAAGCCGCCGAACATGGCGCGTGCGCGCACGGTGCCGAGCGGTGCAAGTTGCTCGAGCACGAAGTCAATGAAGTCAGCGCCGCGCGTCATGACGCAGCCAAGGGTAGCGGGGCGCTAGGCGCTGTCCAGCGCCGCCAAGGCCAGTGCCCGCGTGCCGGGTATTCACCGCTCCGTCGCCCGAACATTCTTGACGAGCGCGACACGCGGCGCGCGGCGCGCATGCTGTGTGCAGCGCGGGCCCGGATGTTTGCCCGCCCGGCTGGCGGCACCTCACTGTACCCAGTGACAGGAGGATTCTCGATGTTGGCCAATGCTCCCGTAACTACGATATTGCCCGTCATTGACCTCAACCGGGCGCGCGATTTCTACGAGCGCAAGCTCGGCATGCGGCCGGCCGGCATACGGCCGGATGGCAAGTTCGTGTACAACTGCGCGCGTGGGGCGATTCTCGCGCTCTTCCCGAAGCCCGGCGGCACCAAGGCGGATCACACGGCGATCAGTTTCCAGGTGCCCGACATCTACGCGGCGATTCGCGATCTCAGGGGCAGGGGCGTGGTGTTCGAGGATTACGATCTTCCCGGGCTCAAGACCGTCGATCACGTGTGCGTGTTGGGCTCAGAAAAGGCCGCCTGGTACAAGGATGCCGAGGGCAATTACCTGTGCATCCACGAAGACATCGCGTCTTAGAGGCCCGAATGGCGCTCAGGTCGTCGTGGTTCAGTGCGACGGCGTCTCGCCTGACCGCATAGTCCCTAGCCTGGAGCTGGCGGTCATGTGGGGCCATCGCTGATCAGGCGTCGCCCCCCGGGCGCCTGAGGCTGCGCCCCGTGTTCGCGGTCACGAGCTGGCCGGCGGGAGAGCGGGTCGGCATACGGTTGTTGATTCGGCAGTTCGATGCGAGCAGGGCGAGCGTTTGCCCGGACTCGCCACCAGGTCCCGCCGCTCTGCACAAAGCGCGCCCAGAGCTCGGGGATGGTGCGGCCATAGTGCCGCCGCCAGGCGCTCTGGAAACGGGTCCCGTTCAGAACATCGGCGAGCGCAGCCCTGAAAGCGGCGGGGTCGGATTCGATCAGTGCTCGACGAACACGCTGGCCTGGCGGTAGCACATGTGTGCCTCCAGGCCATAGTCGTGGGCGACCCTGTGCCCAAAGATGCTTCCTGTGCCGTCGGTCTCAAACAGCACGGCGTCACGGATGGCTGCCCGTGCCTGTGCCTCGCTCACGCTTTGCGCACCGCCGCCGGATGACGCGACGACGGCCATGCCTTCCAGGAACCAGCTCGGGATGTCGGTGGCGTATCGGTACGCGCCGCTGTGTTGCCGAATATGGACGTGCGACAGCTCGTGCGCGAGGACACCGGGCAGCGTGTCAGCCTTCTCTCTCAGCTTCCTCTAGCCGACCGCCTGGAAAATGGGGATTAATTCGTGCGCTCTTGGCTCTGCGCAACGCTACGTTTGGATGGCGCAAACCGGCGTTTCAGGCGCTTAACCGCGCGGCCCCGGGGCGGGATGAACGCGTTCCGGCAAACCTGGGGAAATCCGCTGCGGCGCCGCAGAGTCCACGATTTGCTGGCGCAGCCCCGCAGCGCCATTCGATCGCCGCTAAGCGCTGCTGCCTGCTGTCGGGATAAGCGTGATGGTCGCTTCGGCCGTCTCCCGATCGATGTCGACCTGCACTTCGCAGTACTCGGGCTGCGGTTCGACAGGGGTTGGATCATCGGCGCAACTGCATCCGGCGATGATCCCGGAATAGAAGATGCCTACCCTTGCGCGAATCACGCCGTCGTGCTCGTGCGCACCGATGACCATCGCCTCGAATCTGTCGCCCAGGGCATAGCTGCCCGCGGACAGCCCTTGTTGCAGGGGAAGCTGCTCGGCTTTCAGTTCTTCGATTTCCTTCCTTAGGGCGGCATCGAAATCGCCCGTACCCCAGGCGTTCAGCGTCTTGAAAAGGTGAGCCATCGGTTCTTTGCGTGCGGTTCCGAGGATTGCCGGGCCGCTCGCTACTTCTTCGGCGTATAGCTGAACTTCTGGCCGCCGAGGCTCGCCTCGTACATCAACCCGCCTTTTGCGACCGTGAACACCGCCATGCCCCGGTAGAACTTGCCGGTGGTGGTCGCGTCGTGCCGGCCACCACTCGCACCCGCCGATGCGCCGGACGTGCCCGCCTGCGCCGAGGCACCAGCGGTGATCGCCACCGCGGTCGCCTGCGCGCCGAACTGGAAATTGCCGCTGGTGAACTCGTCGAAGGCGCGCCGGTCCTGGAAGAAGATGATCTGGCTGTACGCCTGCCCGCCGAGCTGCAGGCCGACGGTGATCTGGGTCATGGCAGTGTCACCCACGTATTTGCCGTTGGCGTACACCCGACCCGAACCGTGCGCGCCGCCGACAACCATGCCGCCCTTGCCGATCGTGGGAAACACGGCGTACCCATAACTCTTGCTGAAAAACTGGCCGCTCTCACCCGCCTCGCGGAACACCTTGATGGCGTCCGTGTAATCATCGGCACCGGCCGGGCTCAGCGGCAAGGCGAGCAGGAACAAGACAAGAAGGCGGCGCAGTCGCACGATCATGGTTGGCAACTCCTTTGGTTGAGCGGCTCGGCGACGGGCGCGGTTGGAAACGATGCCCCGGGCGTCCGAGCGCGCCACCGTGGCGGCATCGTCATCGGTTTACGGTCTCCGCACGCCGTCGTCGAGCGCAAGCATAGTGTCGACCCGCCGTCGCTGGCAATCGTGCGAGCGAGGCCGAAGCTGCCGCCCGACGACATACAGACCTCGGGCGCCGGCCGCTCGCGGCGACGGCGTGCGGCTGTCGGTCAGCCGAGATGCTGCTCGACGACCGGGTGGTCGCCACGCGGGGTGTCGAGGTGATAGCCCTGCACCATGTCCACACCGAAGCGTTTGAGCAGGGCCAGGGTCTCGGCGTCCTCGACGAACTCGGCAATCGTGAACTTGCGCATGCCGCGCGCCACGTCCACGATCGACTTGACGAACACCTGATTGTCGCGATCGTTCGGCAGGTCGCGGATGAACAGCCCGTCGATCTTGAGCACGTCGGCGCGCAGGTGCTTCAAGTAGGCGAACGATGAAAAGCCGGTGCCGAAATCATCGAGGCAGACCGTGCAGCCCGTGGTGCGCAGCGCCTCGATGAAACGCTGCGCGTCGTGCAGGTCGGTGACCGCCGAGGTCTCGGTGAGCTCGAACAGCAGGCGCGCCGGATTCACGCGCGCCTCCGCGAGCCGGTCGGCGATGAACCGGGGAAGCGTCGGGTCCTCGAACGAGCGCCCGGAGATGTTGACGGCGAGCGGCGGCAGCTGCGGGGCGTGGGCCAGCAGCCGTATCGACTCGGTAAGGACCCAGCGGTCAATTTCGCGGATCGAGCCCGACTTCTCGGCGTAGCCGATGAAGTGGCCGGGCATGATGATGTTGTCCGGGTCGGTCTCGTCAACCATGCGCACCAGCACCTCGAGGTGGTGCAGCGCGTGGTCGCTCGCGCGGTAGATGCCCTGGAAGTGCAGTTGCAGGAGGTCTTTGGCAAGCGCATTACGGATGCGTTCCTGCCACGACAGGCGCCCGAGCATTTCGCGCGTGGTGTCGCGGTCGCTGCCGTACACGCGCCAGGCGTTCTTGCCGGCCTCCTTGGCCTGGTACATGGCGGTGTCGGCGCGCGCCACCAGCTCCTCGGCGTCGGCGCCGTGCGCGGGATACATGGCGATCCCGAGGCTGGTCGTGAGCCGCAGGTTCTGTTGCTCGAAGCGAAACGGAATCTGGGCGATCGCGCGTATGATGCGCTCGGCGAGCTGTACCGCTTCCGCCTCGTTGCACTCTGGCAGCAGCACCGCGAACTCATCGCCACCGAGGCGCGCGATGATCTCGTTGCGCCGCACCAGCGTGCCAACCTCGGCCGCCACACGGATCAGCATGGCGTCGCCGGCGCGATGCCCGAAGGTGTCGTTGACGTACTTGAACTCGTCGAGGTCGAAGAACAGCAGCGCGCCCGTGGTCTTGCGCCGGTCGGCGTCGGCCAGCATGCGCGTGAGCTCTTCCTGGAAGCGGCGGCGATTGAAAAGGCCGGTGAGCGAATCGCGCTCGGCGAGGTAGATAAGCTGTTCGGCGGTTTGGCGCTCGCGCGTGACGTCCTCGTAGATCCACAGCCGCCCGAGGAAGCGTCCCTCCGGGTCACGCACGGGATAGGAGATCTGTGTGACCATGCGCCCGTCGGCGAGCGCGATCTCAAAGGACTCGCTGATCTCGTGCGTGCCGATGACCTGCAGGATGTGCCGCGAGAAGTGGTCGGGGCGCGACAGCACGTTGGCCGAATGCCGCAGCACCTCGGAGGTCGTCTTGCCCTTCAGGTCTACCGCTTCGGGGATGTGCCAGATGCGCCGGAACGCGGGGTTGAAGTACATGACGCGGTTGTTGTCGTCTTCGAACAGGATGCCGACATTCATGGCCGACAGCAGGTGACCGAGCCGCGCCTGTTCCTGCTGCAGCTGGCTGACCTGCTGGCGGACGGCCTCGGACATGGCATTGAACGTTTCCGTCAGCACGCCGACCTCGTCGCGGCTGCGCACCGGCAGCCGTACAGTGAAGTTGCCGGCGGCGACCTCGCGGCTCGCGTCGGCGAGCTGGCCGAGGTGGCGCGTGAGCAACACACCCAGCAGCCCCAGCAGCAGGACTGACAAGATGATCTCCGCCGCCGCAATGAGGACGCTTTGCTGCAGGAGCGCGGCGCGCGCCGTGCGCAGAAACTCCGTGGCGAGGCCGTAGCGCAGTGTGCCGTAGGTCTGTCCGGCTATCGTAATCGGTGTCTCGGTATCAAACCGGTCGTGACCGTTAGCGCTGCGGTCGCCGAGATCGTGATCGAGTGGCGGCAGTGGCGTGTGCGCATCCCAACCGGCACTGGCCACGATCCGGCCCGTGTTGTCGAGCAGCACCAGGTAGGTCAAGCCTTCGCGGCGGCGGCTTTCGCGCAGAATGTCGTTGAGCGTCCCGTAGTCGCGCTCGGCGAGCGGCGCGGCGAGCGCCGCATTGAGCAGGGGGTTGAGCTCAGCGAGGCGCAGGCGCGCCTGTTCCAGCAGGCTGTTGCCGATCAAGCGCTGGCTGTTGGCCACCAGCAGGGTGAGCAGCACGGCCTCGACCAGGACGCTCGCGAGGATGAGCTTGAAGCGCAGCGAGTTGCGCGCAACGAGCCGGATCACGCGCCGCCCGGCCCCTCGCCGCCAGCCCATTGCATTGGGAGCGAGCCTCGTTGGCCGGGGTCCCTCCCGCTGGCAGCCGCTGGTATCGTCCAGCTTATCGACGGCAAAATAGCTTCTCCCCCTACCACCACCTTTTACACTTTAGTGGAGCCCGGCGCGGCTCACAAGCAAGCAGCCTGACGTCGCCGGCACAGGCGGCACGTCGTGGACCTATACTTAGCTGGCGTGTCGATCATCGAGTGGGCAACGGTAGTTCTTGCTCCCGCGCGGAGGGATGAATGCCAAACCTAGCTTGGCAAAGGGTCCGGCGCGGCGCCTGGCTGGCGGCATCGCTCGTAGCCGGCGCACCGGCGTTGGCGGCCGAACCCCAAGCGCTCGAGATCGGCGTCTTCCCCGCGTTCAGTACGCGGGCCATCCTGTCTACCTACCAGCCGTTGCGCGACTATCTGGCGGATCGGCTCAAGCGCCCCGTCGTTCTGGTGACCGCGCCCGACTATCGCACCTTCATCGCGCGCACGCAGCGCGGCGAGTACCGGGTCGTCGTCACGGCCCCGCACTTCGCGCGACTCGCCCAGGTCGAGGCCGGCTACGTGCCGTTGGTGCGCGTGAAACGCGAGCTGCGCGGGATCATCGTTGTGCGTCGCGACAGCGGCATCGCCAGCGTTGCCGATCTGCGCGGCAAGACGGTTGGCGCACCAGACGAGCTTGCCATCGTCGCCATGCTGGGCGAGCAGCTGCTGCGGGCACAGGGACTGGAACCCGGCAAGGACGTCGACGTGCATCACTACACGTCGTTTAACTCGGCGATGCTGGCCGTGCACGGCGGCAAAGCGAGCGCGGCGCTGACAGCACCCACCGCGCTCGCGCAGATGGCGCCCGAGGTGCGGGACAACCTGCGCGAGATCGCAACGACGGACGCGGTTCCGCATGTCATGTACCTGGCGCATCCGCAGGTCCCGCCGCAGGAGGTGCGCCAGCTGCGCGAGCTGCTCATGGATTTTGAGAAACAGCAGCCGGCTGGTGTTGAGTTCTTTAAACAGACGGGTTTTGTCGGACTCGAGCCGCCCACAGCCGAGCAGCTGCGCACGCTCGATCCCTATGTCGCCATGCTCAAGCGCCGCTTGCATGGGCCATAGCGCATTGCGATGGTTCAGGCGCGGTTGCCGCCGCGGCGCGCGGCTGCTGGTGGCTTTCGGAATGCTCGGTGTCGTGCCTGCGGCCCCGGCGGAGCCGCCAGCCGGCGCTGCAAAACCGGCGCGGCTCGAAATCGGCATCGCGCCGTTTCTTCCGGCCCGCACCCTGATTCGCAACTACCAGCCGCTGCGCGCCTACCTCGAGCACGAGCTGGGGGAGACGGTCGAGGTTGTCACGGCTCCGGACTACCGGAGCTTTCATCAACGTATCGAACGCCGCGAGTATCCGTTGGTCATTACGGTGGCGCACTCGGCCTATCTGGCGCATCGCGACACGGATTACATCCCCTTGCTGCGGCCGCAGCACGCCACTCACCCGATTCTCGTGACGGCCCTGAGCGCTTCCGTGCAGGGACTGGCGGACCTGCGCGGCAAACACCTCGCGCTTCCGGATCCACTCGCCATCATCTCCATGCAGGCCATGAGCCTGATCGGCGAGGCGGGGCTGCGGCCGGGCAAGGACGTGCAGCTTCGTCATGTGCCTACGCACAGCGCCGCGGTGAATCACGTGCTGGCGGGCGAGGCGGAGGCGGCCATTGTTTCGGATCGCGCGCTGAAGCAGATGTCGCCGGAGGTCCGCGACTGGGTACGTGTGACGCAGAGCTGGGAGCAGATGGCCGTTCCGGGTGTGGTGTATCTCGCCAGTCCGGCTGTTGCGCGCGAGCGCCGCGCGCAGTTGACCGATGCGATTCTGCGCTTTGCGCGCAGCCCGAAAGGGCGGGCGGTGATGCAGGCGTGGGGTTACGGCGACCTGGTTGTGGCGAGCGCGCAGGATCTGCAGCCCTTGGCTCCTTACGGCGCGTTGCTCGAGGCCGCGCTGGCCGCGCCGGCCCGTTCAGGCGACGCCGCCCTGCAGCGCCCGGCGCAGTGAGCCGAACCGCTTGCCGTATCGCGCCGGCGTGAGCCCGGCCCTGCGGCGGAACAGCCGCCCGGACAAGCCCGAATCCTCGTAGCCGACCTCGTTGGCGACGGCCTCGACCGGCTGCTCGGTCGTTTCGAGCATGTGCTTCGCTTCCTCGAGGCGCAGCGTGTGGATGTATTCGAGCGGAGGCAGCCCCGGTGACCTTGGCGAAGCGGCGCTTGAAGGAGCGTTCCGGCAGGCCGCTCAAGGCGGCCATCGCCGCGACCGGCGCGTCCTCGTCGTAGTGCACGCCGCCCATTCCTGGCACTTCGCGATCACGGCGTCCTCGACCGGGCGCGCGGGTGAGCGCGGCGAACGGCTGCTGGCCGATGGTATGCCAGTCGATGAGATTGATCTTCGCGACGTGCATCGCGACATCGACGCCGACGAAGCGCGCGATCAGATAAAGCGCGACGCCTTGCCAGCTCGTCCCGCCGCCCGCCATGACGAGGCGGTGGCCTTCGCCGCTCACGACGAGCGCGCGCTCGGCCTTCACCTTCACGGTCGGATAGCGGCGCCGCAGGATGTCGCAGTACGCCCAGTGCGTGGTGGCCTCGTGGCCATCCAGCAGTCCGGCCTCGGCGAGCAGCATGGCGCCCGAGCAGGCGGTGGCGAGCGTCGTCCCGGCCGTGTGGCAGCGTTGCAGCCAGGCGATCTCCTCGGGGAAGCGTCCCGCCAGCGGGTTGCCAGGCGGAATCGTCAGCTCCGGCACGCACACGATGTCGGGCGCGGGACCCTCGGCAATCGATGCCTGCGGCGCAATCCGCACGCCGTTGGCTGCCTCGAACGCCTCGGCCCGGCTGGCCACGACCAGCGGGTGCAGCAGCGATGGGCCGGGTTTCCCGTCGACGATCGTCTCCCAGTCGCGGCCAGCGGACATGAACAAGTCATACATGCCGTAGACCACGGAGGCCGTGGTCTCGGGGAAGGCGAGGATGGCGACGGTCGCCGGTCGGGGTGTCTCGGTCATGGCCGATTTGTCCGGTTCGTTGCCGAAACGGCCTTAGTCCAGCAGCGGCTGCACGGTTAGCCTTTCGCGCGTCAGTTTAAACCCGGGACGACCTGCCCGGTTAACCCCGACAACATCGAAAGGAGACACCGCCACGAGCAGGCACTTCAGGCGCCTCCCGCCGCTGGATGACCAGTGGTTCATGACCGACGGCGGGCTCGAAACCACGCTCATTTACCACGAGGGCATCGACCTGCCGGCCTTCGCCGCTTTCGACCTGCTCAAGGACGAGGCGGGTGCCGGTATCCTGCGCGACTACTTCATGCGCTATGTTGAGCTCGCGCGTTCCTGCCGCGTCGGCATCTGGCTGGAGAGTCCCACCTGGCGCGCCAACCCGGATTGGGGCGCGAAGCTCGGCTACGACGCCAAGGCCTTGGCGGACGCGAACCGCAAGGCGATCGACCTGCTCAGCGAGATCCGCGCCGTCTCGGAAACCAGGGAAACGCCGATCGTCATCAGCGGCAATCTCGGGCCGCGTGGCGATGGCTACGTTCCTGGCGCGCGCATGAGCCCCCGCGCAGCGCGGGATTACCACGCGGCGCAGATCGAGACGTTTGCCCGGACCGACGCCGACATGGTGGCCGCCTTCACCATGAACTACGTGGAGGAGGCGATCGGCATCACGGCCGCCGCGAGGGACTGCGCGCTGCCGGCGGCGATCTCGTTCACGCTCGAAACCGACGGGCGGCTGCCGTCCGGCGACACGCTCGGCGAGGCGATCGAGCGCGCCGATGAGGAAACCGGCGGCTACCCGGCGTACTACATGACCAACTGCGCGCACCCGACGCATTTCGAGCGTGTGTTGCGCGAGGGCGGCGCCCGGGTGGAGCGCATCCGCGGACTGCGCGCCAACGCCTCGCGGCGCAGCCACGCCGAGCTCGACCAGAGCACCGATCTCGACGCCGGCGATCCGCAGGAGCTTGGCCGCCAATACCGCGCCCTGCATGGGCTGTTGCCGCAGCTTGCGGTGGTGGGCGGATGCTGCGGCACGGACCACCGTCACGTGGATGCGATGTGCAGCGCGCTCGCCACGCGCCCGTCACCAGCGTGGCGCCCCGAAGCGATCGGATAGCGGCGGCAGCCCGCGGTCGCGGCGCCGCCCGTGGTGCGGCCGCGATTGCCCGGAGAGACCGTCACTACCAAGCCTTAAGGTTCAACCGGCGCAAGTGGCGTAACATGTCGCGTGACAGTCCGTGGACAATCCACCTTCATCGCGCGAGGCAACCATGAAAGCACTGGCCTACATTGCGGGAGCGGTCGCGTTGGGCGCGTCGTTGTCCGGGTGCATCTATATGCACACCGAAATGCCCGGCGCGTTGCAAAGCCTGACGTCCTATGAGCTGCGCAGCAGCGACTTCAAGGTGATCGCACCGGTGCAGGCGACCGGCGAGACCACGTTATGGTTCGGCGCCGTGATGACCGGCGGCAAGGGCTACCAGGCGCTCATGGAGGAGGCGCGCAAGCTGGGCGGCGATGCGATCATGAACTACTCCTTCGACGTAGAGACCGAATCGGTCCTGCTTTTCGTTTACTCGAAGGTGCGCTGGAAGGCCGAGGCGCTCGCGGTCAAGCTGTCGAACGAACTGCGTCTGCTTCCGGCGCCGCCCACGACCGCGCGCCCGGGCTAACGAAGCAGTAACCGCCGCGACGCCCGGGGCGGTGCGCGCGGCGGTTTCGGGGTTCAGCACCGCAGACCTCTCCCCGCCGTCCCCAGCAGCAATGGCGGCCGATGCGGCTCAGTTGCGCTTTTCGCCATCGTGCTTCTCTTGATAGATGTGCCTGCTTGCCTGGTTGAGGTCCTGGTGCAGGTCCTTGCGTTCCTCCTTGGTTAGCTTGCCGTCAGATTTGTAGGCGCGCTCCTCCTGGCGGATGGCGCGCTGTTCCTTCGCGAGCGCTCGGGTCTCGTCGCGGGTCAGCTCGCCGGAGCGCACGCCCTGCTTGGTGCGGTGCTTCTGGCGGTGCTGGTGGCGGTTCACGCCCGGATCGCGGTTCGCAGCATGGGCGCGCGCACCGGAAGCGCCGCTGGCCGCGGCGGGCAGGGACAGCGCGGGCAGGGCGAGGACGGCGGCGGTGAGTGCGATCTTGTGGATCAGGTTCATGGCGCGTTGTTCTCCTTCAGGTTGAGTTCGCTCCGGCCGGCGGATTCCTGCCGGTTCGCGCGAACAACGCACGCCGCGGACAGCGGTTGACAGGCCGCTGCCATGGCGCGCGGACTGAAACGATCCGTATACAAATGCGCAGCGTCCGGAAATTCTTCAGCAACGCCGCGCCCCTATCCTGTGCCGCGCATGGGGCCGAAGGCCACCGTGCAGCGAGTCAACCGGCAGGAGGAAAAAGCCCATGAGCGGACTTCGTCGCAGGCAATCAAAGGCGCGCACGGAAGGAATCGAAGCGTTCTGGGCACTGCTGGTTGCGGTATTCGCAGACATCGGTCGGGTCGGGGCCTAGGGCCCTGTTCTTCAGCTCAACCACAAGGAGACATGTCATGTCAAAGCGCATTTTGTACTTCAGTTACGGCGTCGCCGCCTACGCCCTGTTCTTCGCGACCTTCCTGTACGCGATCGGATTCATCGGCAACCTGGTCGTGCCGGTGACGATCGACGGCATTCCGAAGGTGCCGCTGTGGCAGGCGCTTTTCGTTGACACCCTGCTGCTCGGGGTCTTCGCCGTCCAGCATAGCGTGATGGCCCGTCCCGGGTTCAAGCACTGGTGGACGCAGGTGGTGCCAAAGCCGATCGAGCGCAGCACCTACGTGCTGTTCTCGAGCATCGCGCTGATCGCGCTGTTCGCGCACTGGCAGCCCCTCGGTGGCGTGATCTGGAACGTCACCGACCCGACCGGGCAGGCGGTGCTGTGGGGACTGTTCGCGCTCGGCTGGCTGCTAGTGCTGGTGTCGACCTTCCTCATCAACCACTTCGATCTGTTCGGGCTGCGCCAGGTGTGGCTGTACCTGATCGGCAAGCCGTACACGGCGCTGCCGTTCAAGACGCCGCTCTTTTACAGGTACGTGCGTCATCCGCTCTACGTCGGCTGGCTGTTCGCCTTCTGGGCGACGCCCACCATGACGTTAACGCACCTGGTGTTCGCGATCGCCACGACCGCCTACATCCTGATTGCCATCCGCCTCGAGGAACGCGATCTGGTCGAGGTGCACCCGGAGTACACGGGCTATCGCGAGCGCGTGCCGATGCTGATCCCGCGGCTGTTCGGGCGTGGCGCCACGGCGGCCGGCGCGGCCTGAAAGGCCGGGGGCCGGAAACCGGGGCCGGCGCGCGCCGGCCCCGGTCTTTTCCGTTCATGGGTTTGTAAGGGCGGCTCTCGATATGCCAGAATCCGGGAACTCCTCAAGCGACCCGCCGGCGCCGCACGCCGGCGACGGTCCACGGCCCTGGCAACGGTGGATGACGACGCAGCCGTATGTTCTCGTTGTCGACGACGACCCCGACATCCGGGAGCTGATCAGCGACTACCTGTCGGGGGTCGGTTACGCGGTTGCAACTGCCGCGGGTGCGGCGGATATGCGTACCCGCATCCAGGAGCACGTCCCGGACGTCGTGCTCCTTGACGTCGGCTTGCCGGGCGAGGACGGGTTGAGCCTCGCGCGGTACCTGCGCGAGCACCACGACATCGGTATCATCATGGTGTCGGGCGCTGGCGAGACGGTCGATCGGATCGTCGGCCTCGAGGTCGGCGCCGACGACTACGTCGCCAAGCCGTTCGATCCGCGCGAGTTGCACGCCCGCATCAAGAGCGTGCTGCGCCGCTACCAGCGCGCGAGCAGCGGGGCCCCGGCGCCCACGGCGTCCGACAAGCGCGTCCCCATCGGGGGCTGCACGCTCAATCTCGTGAGCCGTCAGCTCTTCGGGCGGGACGGCGCAGAGATTCCGCTGACCGCCATGGAGTTCGAGCTGTTGCAGACCTTCATCGAGCGGCCGGGCCGGCCGCTGTCGCGCGACCAGATCCTCACTTTGACGCAGAACCGCGAGTGGGACCCGTTCGACCGCAGCATCGACATCCGCATCGCGCGCCTGCGCAAGAAGATCGAGCTCGATCCGGACAAGCCGCAGCTCATCAAGACCGTGCGCGGCGTGGGCTACATGTACGTGCCGGCCGGCAGCTGACCGGCGCTTTGTTTCCGCTTTGTTTCAATTGTTGGCGTTTGGTGCGCGGTGATCCGCGCCGGTTCCGCCGGGGGTAGACTGTCCATCGATTCGCGGCCCGCGCGCAGGCCGTGGGACCGATACCGATGACCTACGCCGTACAACCGAGCACTGCCCGACCCGAGGAAGCCCTGCGTCGCGCGCTGCGCTACGCCGCCGACGGCGTGGCGGGCGTGGGCGGCGAGGGCATTTTCCAGCACCTGGTGAGCCACGCCGCCAAGGCGCTCGATGTGAACTACGCCTTCATCGGCGTGCTCACGGGCGACCGGTCAAAGACCGTCCGGGTGCTGGCCATGGTGAGCGATGGCCGACCCGCGCCGAGCTTCGAGTATGACCTCGCCGGAACCCCGTGCGAGCAAGTGCTGGGCGCGAGTTTCCGGCTCTTTCCGCAAAGCGTGCAGTTGCTGTTTCCCGATCCGCATCCGAAGGAGCTCAATGCCGAGGGCTACGCGGGCATTTCGCTGTTCGATTCGAACGGCAAGGTGCTGGGTCTCATGGCGGTCATGCACCGCCAGCCGATCCGCGATGCGGAGCTCACCGAGCAGCTACTGCGGCTTTTCTCGGTGCGCGCCGCCATCGAGCTCGAACGCCGCAACGCCGTGCAGGCGCAAGCCCGCTCCGAGACGAGCTTTCGGGCGTTGCTGGAATCGACCGGGGATGCGGTGTTCGTGCACGACATCGCGAGCGGCGCCATCGTGGACGTCAACCACACGGCCTGCAGCCGCTACGGGTACACGCGCGAGGAGATGCTCGCGCTCACGATCGAGGATCTGAGCGAAGGGGTGCCACCCTACACGCAGGCCGACGCCGCACGGCACCTGGCGCGCGCCCTGGCCGGCGCGTCGCCGGTGTTCGAGTGGCACGCGCGCAACCGCGACGGCAGCCTGCGCTGGGACGAGGTGCGCCTCAATCGCACCGCCATCGGCGGGGTGGACCGCATCCTCGCCTTCACCCGCGACATCACCGAGCGCAAGACGGCCGAGGAGGCGCTGCGCGCGAGCCAGGAGCGCTATCACACCATCTTCAACGCCTCCGTGGACGGGCTCGCCCTCTGCACGCCCGACGGGCGCATCATGGACGCCAACCCGGCCTTCTGCCGCCTGTATGGATGTTCGCGCGAGGAGCTGCTGGCCGCCGAGTCGTTCCAGTTCGTACACCCGGACAGTCAGCTGCGCTGCTGGGCGTTCTTCGAGGCGGCGAGTGCCGGCCACAGCCTGAAATCCCAAGCCAGGGCCCAGCGCAAGGATGGCACCTTGTTCGAGGCCGAGGTCCACGGTGTGCCGGTGCATTACGGCGACGCACCGCACTTGCTGCTCATCATGCGCGACATCACCGAGCGCAAGGCGGCGGAGGCCGAGCGCCTGCGGCTCGAGGCGCAGCTGCGCCAGGCCCAGAAGATGGAGGCCATCGGCCACCTGACGGGCGGCATCGCCCACGACTTCAACAACATTCTCACCGGCATCATGGGCTACGTCGTGATGGCGCAGGAGTGGGAGCGCCGGCACCGCGACGAGATGCTCAACCGCTACCTCGACCGCATCCAGAGGTCCGCCACCCGCGCCCGCGACCTCATCCAGCAGATGCTGACCTTCAGCCGCGGGAGCCGCGGCGAACCGCGCCCCTTGCACCTCGCGCCGCTGATCAAGGAGTGCGTCAAGCTCATGGAGTCCATGCTGCCGGCCACGATCCAGACGCGCTTCTCGTTTGCCGAGAACCTGCCGGCGGTGATGGCCGATCCGGTGCACGTCGAGCAGGTCCTGCTCAACCTGTGCATCAATGCGCGCGACGCCATGGCCGGCAGCGGCGAGCTCGACATCAGCCTCAGGCAGATCGAGTGCGCCACCCCGTGCGTGTGCTCGTCCTGCCGCAAGCCGGCCGCCGGCCGCTACGTGGAATTGTGCGTGGGCGACACCGGCATCGGCATGTCGCGTGAGGTGGTGGACCGCATCTTCGAGCCGTTTTTCAGCACCAAGGAGGTTGGCAAGGGCAGCGGCATGGGTCTCGCCACGGTGCACGGCATCGTGCACGAATACGGTGGCCACATCGGCGTCGTGAGCGAGCCCGGCCGCGGCTCGCGCTTCTGCCTGTGGCTGCCGGCGGTGGAGGCGAAGGAGCCGGTCGGCCTCGGCGCCGCGACCGACGGTGCGGGCGCTGCGGCGCCTCCCGCTCTGCGGGGCGCGGTGCTGCTGGTCGAGGACGATGCGAGCGTACGCGAGTACATGGTCGATCGCCTGCAGGACTGGGGCCTCACGGTGCAGGCCTGCGCGAACGGCGCCGAGGCTCTCGGCCGACTGGCCGACCACGGCCGCAAGTTCGACATCTATCTTTTCGACTACACCATGCCGGGCATGACCGGCATCGAGCTGGCCCGCCAGGTTCGCTCCCGCCACGCCGGCGCGCGCCCGATTCTCTACACCGGCTACGGCGAGGAGCTGTCGGCGGAGGTAATCGCTGCCGCCGGCATCCGCGAGGTGCTGCGCAAGCCGGTCGACATCGAGGCGCTGCGCGCGCTGATCGAGCGGGCCTTGGCCGCGCGCGATTGATTTCCCCCGCTGCGCCGTCAGGGCGCCGCCGGTGATACAAACCGGCGACAAAGCGCCAACCTCCCGAAATCCTTCCGATACGTTGCCCGCGTACTCTGTCAGCAAGAACAGAGCGGTTCTGTTCTACCCAAACTGACCGATACGGAGGAAGCAACCATGACTCGCGAAGGCGTTACCGTAATGCTCGATGTGCGTTCGAACCCCAGCGATGCCGTGCGCGCCAAGCTCGAAGGCGCGCTCAAGGGTCGCCCCGGCATCCACGCCACGGACTTCAGCCCCTACGTGCGCCGCGTGCTCAAGGTCCGCTACGACACCAGCGCCATCAAGGCGAGCGACATCGGGCGCGTGGTGCACGAGGCGCTCGGCGGCCAGGGTCCGAACACCTACATCTTCGGGATGTAGGCCGACGGTCTCGAAACCGTTGCGCGCTCACTGCATCAACGTTTGCGCGCGCAATCCGGGAACATCCCGGGGTGCGCGCACTACTTACACACAGAGGAACACAACATGAACACTAGTTCTTCCTCCACGCGCTGGCTGGTCGAGCTGCAGGGCTTCACCGGGCTCGATGACGACACGGTGCGCCGCATCAACTACGGTCTGCGCTTCGCGCCGTTTGTTTGTCTCATCGTGACTGCGATTGGCACGGCGCTCGCCAGCGGCACGGTGCTGTGGTGGCTGCTGCCGTTCGCGCTGGCCGGCGCCGTGCTGCCGGGACACCCGTTCGACCTGCTCTACAACCACGGGCTTCGCTACCTGAGCGGCGGCGCCCGCATCCCGCGCTACCCGCGGCCGCGCCGTTTCGCCTGCGCGCTGGCGTCGCTGTGGCTCGTTGCGACCGCTTCTTGTTTCGACCTGGGTGCCGTGATCGCCGGCCAGATCCTCGGCTGGGCCTTGGTGGCGGTGGCCTTCGTCAACGTCAGCACCGGGTTTTGCGTTCCGTCCTTCATCTTGCGCGCGGTCACTGGAACCTGGCCCGCCCGCCGCGCACCGCAAGCCGTTTCGTAGCGCCGCACCGCCCGCGCGGTGGGCGGGCGCAAAGGGCGTCCCCCGTGCCGGGCCGGGGCCGGTCGCTTATGGACAACGGCTCCGGTCCCGGTAACATCGGGGGCTTCGTGTCCACGAAAGCCGCGAGGTTGCCGCCCCCGTGCCGATCAAGCACCCCATCGTTGCCGTGACCGGATCGACCGGGGCCGGACTGTCCACGGTGCGGCGCGCCTTCGAGACCGTGTTCCGCCGGCTCGGGCTCAAGGCGGCGATCGTGCACGGCGATGCCTTCCGCCGTTTCACCGAGCGGCAGTTCGCCGCCTTGCTCGCCGAGGCGCGCGCCAGCCGCCGCCACATCTCCTGGTTCGGTCCGGAGTGCAACCACTTCCCCGAGCTCGAGGCCTTCTTCAAGACCTATTCCGAGACCGGCAGCGGCGTGGTGCGCGAGTATGCGCATGACGTGGAGCGCGCCGCCGAGCTCGGCATCCCGGTCGGCGAATTCACGCCTTGGCACCCGCTCGCGCCCGGCAGCGACCTGCTGTTCTACGAGGGCCAGCACGGCGGGCTGGTGGCGCAGACCTGGACGCGCCGCAAGGTCGACGCGCGCCACTTTCCGCCCGAGATCGACCGGCGCGTCAACGCCAAGGGCATCGACGTCGCCCAGTACGTGGACCTGCTGATCGGCGTGGTGCCCGCCATCAATCTCGAATGGATCCAGAAGATTCACCGCGATTGCGCCGGGGGCCGCTGCTCGCTCGATGAGTCGCTTGAGACTATCCTGCGCCGCATGGACGACTACATCCACTATATCGTGCCGCAGTTCGGTCTTACCGACATCAACATCCAGCGCATCCCGCTGGTCGACACCTCCCACCCCTTCATCGCGCGCGATGTCCCGACCGAGGACGAGTCGGCGCTGATCGTGCACTTTCGCGACCGCAAGCGCCACGATTTCGTCGACCTGATGCGCCGCATTCCCGGCTCGCACATGACCCGCCCCACGACCATGATGATTCCGGGCGGCGCGCTCAAGCACGCCCTGGAGGTGATCTGCCGCCCGCTGCTCGCGGAGATCATGCAGAAAAAGCGCACCGCTCAGGCCGGCGCCTAGCGCGGTGGGCGACCCGCCCGGCGTGCAGGTCCGCGGCCTAGCGGCACGGCAGGTGAGTGCGATTCTCCGTGTAGAAGCAATCCACCGCCAGTCGCGTGCGGTCTTCTTCCGCCGGCACGAGCCCTTCGATGGCGGGGCTCGCCGCTTCGCGCAGCGCCACCGGGGCGAGGCACTGCGCCAGTTGCCGGTTCTCCGTGTAGAAACAGTCGGCCGCCACCGCGCTTGCATCCACCTCCGCCGGCACCGGTCCCTCTATGTACTGCGGATACGCCATCGACAATGGCGCCTGCGCGTTCACGCCGGCGCCGGCGTGAAAGACAAGCCCAACGGCCAACAGCCAACCCGCTTTGCGTGTCATAGGATCCTCCTTCGACGAGTGTCGAGCGCTGCATCCTCGTTGGTGCAGCCAACGCAGACAATTGTCCGCCCGCCGCCGGCCTGCTCGCCAATCAGTGTCTTTTATCGGCGCGAGCAAGTTCTGGCAACGACTGTGCAGTTTCTCGGAACGAAGCGCGCCTTGCGCATGCCGCCGGGTTGGTCCAACGCAGCCGGCTGCGATCCGTGTGGGTCAGTCCTCCTCGCCGAGCGTGAGCAGCGCAGCGTCCCCGCCGAGGGCCGCGGTGTTAACCGTGAGGGTCCGCTCGGTGGCGAAGCGGTGCAGGTAGTGCGGGCCACCGGCCTTGGGGCCGGTGCCGGACAGGCCCTCGCCACCGAAGGGCTGCACGCCGACCACGGCGCCGATCATGTTGCGGTTGACGTAGACGTTGCCGGCGCGCACGCGTGCGGCGATGTGGCGCGCCGTGGCCTCGATGCGGCTATGCACGCCGAGCGTCAGCCCATAGCCCGAGCGATTGATCGCCTCGATCACCTGATCGAGGCGATCGGCGCGGTAGCGCACGACGTGCAGGATGGGGCCGAACACCTCGCGCTCGAGCGCCGCCAGGTGCTCGATCTCGAAGGCGCGCGGCGCGAAGAAGCTGCCGTGCTCGGTGCCGGGCGGCAGCGGCAGCTCAAACAGCACGCGCGCCTCGCGTTGCATGCGCGCGGCGTGTTGGGCGAGCGCAGTTACCGCCGCGGCATCGATGAGCGGCCCGATATCGGTTGCAAGCCGCGCCGGATCGCCGATTGCGAGCTCGGCCGCCGCGCCGCTGAGCAGGCGCAACACGCGCGGCGCGATCTCCTCCTGCAGGAACAGCACGCGCAGCGCCGAGCAGCGCTGGCCGGCGCTGTTGAACGCCGAGCGCAGCGCGTCGGTTGCGACCTGCTCGGGCAGGGCGGAGCTGTCGACGATCATGGCGTTGAGGCCGCCGGTCTCGGCGATGAGCGGCACGATTGGCCCGGTGCGGGCGGCGAGCTGTCGCGCGATGGCGCGCGCGGTTTCGGTCGAGCCGGTGAACGCAACCCCGGCGAGGCGCGCATCGGCGAGGAGCGCCGTGCCGAGGCGCGCGCTCGGCCCCGGCAGGTAGTGCAGCACCGCCGCCGGCACGCCCGCCTCGTGCAGCAGACGCACCGCGAGGTGCGCAACGAGCGGGGTCTGGTGCGCGGGCTTGGCGATCACGGCGTTGCCGGCGGCGAGCGCACCGGCCACCTGGCCGACGAAGATCGCGAGCGGAAAGTTCCAGGGGCTCAGCCCATGCCAGGTGAGCTCGTTGCGCTCGCCGGTTGGACCGGGCATCCGCTTGGGCTCTGCGAACTCGGCACGCGCGCGCCCCGCGTAATAGCGGCAGTAGTCGGCCGCCTCGCGCACCTCGGCCAGGGCGTCGGGGATGCACTTGCCAGCCTCGCGCACGAGCAGCGCCATGAGCGCGGCGCGCTCGCGCTCGATGAGGTCGGCGGCGCGCTCGAGTGCCGCGGCGCGCAGCTCGGCCGGCGTGCGGTCCCA
>CAYZVX010000019.1:0-37739 GCA_964482055.1 uncultured Acidiferrobacteraceae bacterium | reverse complement strand
CAGATCGCGCAGGTCCATCAAAAGCCCCCCCATGTCGAGCAGGGATCTGCCGGGTTCCATGTCGACCAGGAAATCGATATCGCTTTGTTCATCGGCCTCGCCGCGGGTGACGGAACCGAATATCCGCACGTTGTGCGCACCATGTTCCTGCGCAAGCCGCAAGATGTCCGCTCGTTTCTCCTTCAGTAACTCGTCGACTCGCATCGTTGGCTGGCGCTTGATTCGGCTGACTGACAGCCGCTACAAAAGATCACTAAATGGCATGCGATCCCGCCCCCCGCGGGGTCGCTCCTTATCATCTCTTCGTCGAAACCCAAAGGCGCCGCCTGGCTCTCGTCAGGGTGACAGGCAAGCCGCGGCACTCCGCTCCTCATGGTGCCGCCACGGAGCGGATTGGTGCCTCGGAGACGTGCGAATTCTCAAGTTCATAATTGTCGCCGGGACCGTAGAGGTTGGTCGGCATGACCGATATGACATTGGTACCGTACTGGCGGTTGTAGGCCGCGCACATCTTGATGCCGGCGATCTTGGCGATACCGATCGGTTTGCCCAACGTTAGGCTCGAAGCTCGATTTCGCGCCGCTGCCCAGTCGACTCCACAATCAGCTTGCCTTGATCTTCTGCCAACTGTTGGTTGGCATTCAAAAGCTCAATGCCGTAAACGGTTCCATCCGCGGCGACATCAATATTGATCTCATCGCTGATTTTGATGGTCGTCACCTGCCTCGTTTTCTTGTGGAGCCGGATGTACGCGACATTGTATTTTGGGTCGTATGTCATTTTCATCGTAGCTACTCCTGTCAGAAATATTGACGATCACGGTAATCACGATCCAATCGCCGTTTTCCGCTACAGCATAAGCCTCAACTTGTTTATTCGCATAATGCTTACCCTGCCAGTCGCCATCGAACGGAAAATTACGCCGAAAGCCGATTCGGCCATACTTTGCCTCAAACCGTTCGCCGCCCTCCACGGTCGCCTGAACGTCTTCCTCCGGCCACCCCGCTCTTGCAGGCGGGCCTGTACATGAGGGTGCAGCCTAACGGTCATTCAACCCCCTTTTTGATATCAATGACTTTCACTTCGCTGCCGAAAGGGCCAGGCCGATGAGGCTCGGGCGAGATATTCGCTGTAGGCGAGCCGGAGTCCTTCCCGCAACGGAGTCTTGGCGCGCCAACCAAGCGCAGTCATACGCGTCACGTCCAGCAGCTTGCGAGGTGTGCCGTCGGGTTTGGTGGTGTCGTAGCGGAAACCGCCGCGATAACCCACGACGGCGGCGACGGCCTCGGCGATCTCGCGGATGCTGTGATCCTCGCCGACGCCGATGTTTATGAATTCGCCGATATCCCGGGCATCGCACCGTTGCATCAGGAACACGCAGGCGTCGGCGAGATCGTCGCTGTAAAGACACTCGCGGCGCGGGGTGCCGGTGCCCCAGATGACGACCTCGCGCTCGCCGCGCTCCTTCGCCTCGTGCATCTTGCGGATCAGGGCCGGGATGACGTGCGAGTTTTCGAGATCGTAATTGTCGCCGGGACCGTAGAGGTTGGTCGGCATGACCGATATGAAATTGGTACCGTACTGGCGGTTGTAGGCCGCGCACATCTTGATGCCGGCGATCTTGGCGGTGGCGTAGGGTTCGTTGGTCGGCTCGAGCGAGCCCGTAAGGAGGTACTCCTCCTTCATGGGTTGCGGCGCGTGCTTCGGGTAGATGCAGCTCGACCCCAAGAACAGCAACTTTTTTACCCCCGCTTCATAGGCTGCATGAATGACGTTGGTCTGGATCATCAGGTTCTGATAGATGAAATCGGCCGGATAGGTGTTATTAGCATGAATGCCGCCGACTTTCGCCGCCGCAAGGAAGACGTAATCCGGGCGCTCGATGCGAAAGAACTCGCGCACGGCCGCCTGGTTCGTGAGATCGAGCTCATCGTGAGTCCTGAGGACTAAGGACCGATGACTGTGGCCACCGGCGAGCAGACGGCGAACGATGGCGGAACCGACTAGGCCACGGTGGCCGGCGACGTAGATGCGAGAATCCAGGTTCACAGGACTGCGGGCTCAGGACATAGTCTTGCGGTCGCTGTCTGGCAACGGCGGCGCGGAGTCCGCCGATGATTCTTGCAAGCTCTTCAGCCTGTCTGAGCAACTGTTCAAATTCATCCTACAACAGATATCCGGCATCGAGTGCAACGTACAACCGCGATCTCACTTCTGCACAGGACTTTCTGGCGACGACGAGAAACTGGTGGAATTCCGCTCTACCGGCTCGATCAAAACCCTCCGCAACATTCGACATTACCGACACGGCAGCCCGCCGAATTTGATCGCGTAGCCCGTAGTCCCGTCCGAAATTTCGGCCTTTGCTCAGCTTATAGATCTGCCTCGTCAGCGCCCTCGCCTTCTGCCATGCGATTAGATCCTCGAATCGCTGAACACTCCTTCTCGGTGCATCCATGCTCACTCCCTAGTCCTTGGTCCTTAGGACTTGGTCCTCCGTTCTCGTTTCTTTTCATCATTCGTGATAGTCGTAAGCGTTGTAGCCGTGCCGCTTCACGAGCGCATCGCGCTCGGCGGCCTTGAGATCCTCGCGCATCATTTCCGCGACGAGATCCTTGAACGTGACCTTGGGTTTCCAGCCGAGCTTGCGCCGCGCCTTGCGCGCATCGCCAAGCAGGGTGTCGACCTCGGTCGGGCGGAAGTAGCGCGGGTCCACGCGCACGATCGTTTGGCCCTTCTTGAGCAGGCTCATGGCGTGGCCGTCCACCTTGGCGACCGAGCCCGTCTCTTTCACGCCCTTGCCGCGCCATGTGAGCGAGATGCCGAGTTCCTTCGCGGCTGCGTCGATGAAGTCGCGCACGCTGTACTGCTGGCCGGTGGCGATCACGAAGTCGTCGGGCCTTTCCTGTTGCAGCACCAGCCACTGCGCCTCGACATAGTCCCGCGCATGGCCCCAGTCGCGCCTGGCATTGAGGTTTCCGAGATACAGACAATCCTGAAGCCCGAGACAGATGCGCGCGAGCGCACGGGTGATCTTGCGCGTGACGAAGGTCTCCCCGCGAATGGGGCTCTCGTGGTTGAAAAGTATGCCGTTGCAGGCGTACATCCCGTAGGCTTCGCGATAGTTGACCGTGATCCAGTAGGCATAGAGCTTCGCCACCGCGTATGGCGATCGGGGGTAGAACGGTGTGGTCTCGCGTTGCGGGATCTCCTGCACTTTGCCGTACAGCTCGGACGTGGAGGCCTGGTAGTACCGAGTCTTTTTCCCGAGGCCGAGTATTCGAATTGCCTCGAGCAGCCGCAACGCGCCAAGCGCGTCGGAATCGGCCGTGTATTCGGGTTCTTCGAACGACACCGCCACATGCGATTGGGCCGCCAGATTGTAGATCTCGTCGGGCTGCACCGACTGGACGATGCGAATCAGGCTCGAGGAGTCGGTCATATCCCCGTAGTGCAGAATGAAGCGCCGGCCCTTCTCGTGCGGATCCTGGTACAGATGGTCAATGCGGTCGGTGTTGAAAAGCGACGTGCGCCGCTTGATCCCGTGGACCTCATAGCCCTTCGCGAGCAGGAACTCGGCCAGATACGCCCCGTCCTGGCCCGTGATGCCGGTGATCAGCGCCTTCTTCATGGTCGCTTTAGCTCGCCGCGGCGATGGCGGTCGCCGCGTAGCGGCGGAAATCATCGAGGTGCTTCTCGATGATCATCCTGACGATGTCGAGATTGAGCCGCTGGTAGTCGTGGACCGCGATATTGCGAAATCCGACCATGGCACGCATCCGTTGTGCCAACGGCGCCTCGATAACCCCAGCCTGTTCCAGCAGCGTGAAGGCCTCGCGGCTCTCCTGTGGCAGGCCAAGGCGTTTGGCCCGCACGAGATGCATCGCCAGGTCGATCGCGGCTTCGCAGGCTCTCAGCAGATTCAAGATGATCGCGTCTTGCCGTGTAAGGTTGGTGGCGAATTCCTGTTCGTGACCCCGATACTCTTCATCAACGCGCTTGAGACAACGCTCGATGATCGCCACCTTGTTGAGCAGTACGTCATCTGCCATACACACTGCCCCGCGCCTGGATGTCGTTGAGTATGGCGCGCCGTTCCTCGTTTAACCGCGCATAGGATGCGTATACGAAGTCCTCGAACTGCGCGCAGGCATTCTCGTCCGAACAACAAAGCCGCACGCCCTTGGCAATGATCTGGGCGGCCATCACCGTTGACGCCTTACGCAGGTCCACGAGATCCACATCGCGCTTCGCTATGCCTGCCAGATGCTGTGCAAGCTGCCACCGTGTGGTTGCCGCAAGAGGCTCACTGGCAAGTATCGCAAGGTCGATATCGCTCTGCGCTCGTTCATTGCGTGTTCCCCAAGTCCCGAAGCGGTAAATCGCGAGCACGCCCGGAACGGCGGCATGAATCTCGGCCAAGAGCCGATCCAGCAATTCGTTTCGGTCTTGCTCACTCACGTCTTCTGATGCCGGTTGTAGACAGCCCGGGCACGCACGATGGCCTTCGCGCCGAAGAAGGCGCGGGGCCGCGCCTCGATAACTCTCGAGATGGATGGCATCGGATCCGCAAGGCCGCGTTTCTCGCCGATCGAGATATGGGTCGACTGGCTCTCTGACAGCGCAAACGAGTCCCGTGGCGTCATCAATGGCGGTCTCGGGCGGACGATTGGTTATGCACCCGGCGCCCTCCCTCATGTCCTCACTTCTATGCCGTCGCGCTTGAGCAGCGCAACGAACGAATCGTTGGCCGCCTCGCGGCGCCGCCAGTCGCTCTCGCGCCAGCCCACCGGTTCGATCTCGGGCGCCACGTCGCGCGCGGGGAAAAGCAGATCCATGCGTGCCCGTATCGCCTGCGGAAGTTCATCGCTGATGACAAGCACATCCGTGTCGCTGTCCGCCGTAAAGTCGCCCCGGCCAACGGAGCCGAAGACAATGGCGCGACAACGTTTCAACCCCAGAGCGCGCCGATAATTGCGCACCCGGGCGATGCGTTCGACGCGGTCCAGCGGGTCAGCGGGAAGCGAGAGCATTGAGCGAGTCAATGATCCGGCCTGCGCACTCATATGGCCGCGTCGGCGTCCGCCGCCGTGTAGTAGTCCATCGGAGCCCCGGAGTCGTAGGCATTGGGATAACGGGCGGGGAATGTACGCCTTGTCAAGCGCCTTGGCGCAGTCCACGATCGATGCCGGCGGCTCCAGCCCCGGGCTCGCGAGCAGCCTGACCACGGAGTACCCGGTGACGGATTGAATCGTCGCCTGGACATAACCCTTCACGGCGCGCTCCGCCGCCTGGTGCGCTTTGAAGTTCGTCCTGTCGTAATCGTCATTTGCTCGGTCGCCACGCGCCGATGCCAGCGTGTGCTCGGCCTGGCGCCGGTAACGTTCCCCTCTTCTTCTTTCATCGAGATCCTTCTTGCGCAATGGTCTGCGGCGCCATGGCGCGTCCGAACCGCGAACCGAGCCGCTCCGACAAGTCCTCATGGTCCTGGGCCGTCACTTGGTCTGGTGCCGGTTGTAGACGTCCTGGAATCGCACGATGTCGTCCTCGCCAAGGTAGCTGCCGGACTGCACTTCGATAATCTCCAGCGGAATGGTGCCCGGGTTCTCGAGGCGGTGCTTCTCGCCGATCGGGATGTAGGTCGACTGGTTCTCGGACAGCAGGAACACTTCTTCGCCGCGCGTGACGCGCGCGGTGCCGCGCACCACGACCCAGTGCTCGGCGCGGTGGTGGTGCATTTGCAGCGACAGCGACGCGCCGGGCTTCACCACCAGGCGCTTGACCTGGAAGCGCTCGCCCGAATCGACTCCTTCATAGGTCCCCCAAGGGCGGTACACGCGCCGATGGTCGAGATGCTCGTTGCGCGATTGTTTCTTGAGATGTGCGACCACGTCCTTGACCTTCTGCGCGCAGTCCTTGTGCGCGACAAGAACGGCATCTGGCGTTTCCACCACGATGGTGTCCTTGAGTCCAACGGCGGCGAGCAGGCGGCTCTGCGAGATCAGAAGCGCATTGCTGGTTTCCAGCGCGTAGACGTCGCCCTGCAATACGTTGCCGGCGGAATCCTGCGGCGACACCTGCCACAGCGCCGACCAGGCACCGATGTCCGACCAGCCGGCGTCGAGCGGCACGACCGCGGCGCGGTCAGTTTTTTCCATCACGGCGTAGTCAACCGAGTCGCTCGGACACGCGGTGAACGCCTCCTTCTTGACCCGAAAGAAGTCCGCGTCGTTCGCGCCATGGGCCATCGCGTCGCGGCAGGCCGCCAGGATGTCGGGGCGAAACCGCCCGATCTCCTCAAGCCAGACCGATGCGCGCATGAGGAACATGCCGCTGTTCCACAGGTACTCGCCGCACTCGAGATAGCGTTGCGCCGTTGCCGCGTCCGGCTTCTCGACGAACTCGGCGACCTTGTGGCCGGCACCCTTACGGATGTATCCGTAACCCGTTTCGGGTGCCGTCGGTTTTATGCCGAAGGTAACCAGGCTACCCGCTTCCGCCAGGGTCGTTGCCTCGCGCACGGCCCGATGAAACGCTGGCGCGTCACGAATGACGTGATCGGCAGGCATGACGATCATGAGCGCGTCGCTGCCCTTGTCGCTGAGCGCAAGCGCGGCTAGCGTCAGCGCCGGCGCCGTATTGCGCCCGACGGGCTCAAGGACAATGCGCGCGGCCCGGCGACCGAGCGCCCTTACCTGTTCGGCCACGAGAAACCGGTGCTCCTCGTTGCATACCACGAGCGGTGCGGCCACCGCATCGAGGCCATCGAGGCGCTGGATCGTCTGTTGCAGGAGCGTCTGGTTGCCGATGAGCCCAAGCAACTGCTTGGGATAGTGCTCGCGCGACAGCGGCCAAAGCCGTGTGCCGGACCCGCCTGAAAGGACCACCGGATGCAGTTGCATCATGGCATCAGCGCACTCCGTAGTAGCTTCGGTACCACTCGACGAATCGGCCGATGCCGGTCTCGACCGAGGTCGCCGGGCGGAAACCGACGTCGCGCGCCAGGGCATCGACGTTGGCATAGGTGGCCGGCACATCGCCAGGCTGCATCGGCAGCAGGTCCAGTACCGCTTTCTTGCCGAGCGCCTGCTCCAGCACCTCGATATAGCGCATGAGCTCGACCGGCTGGTTGTTGCCGATGTTATAGACGCGGTACGGCGCGTAGCTCGTCGCGCAGTCCGGCGCATCGCCGCGCCAGTTGGGATCCGGCCTGGCCGGGCGGTCGATCACGCGCACCACACCCTCGACGATGTCGTCGATGTAGGTGAAATCGCGCACCATCTTGCCCTGGTTGAAGACCGGGATCGGTTTGCCCTCGAGGATGCCCTTGGTGAACTTGAACAGCGCCATGTCTGGACGCCCCCACGGACCGTAGACCGTGAAAAAACGCAGCCCGGTGCACGGAAGCCCGTAGAGGTGAGCATAGCAGTGCGCCATCAATTCGTTTGCCTTTTTCGAGGCGGCATACAGCGACACCGGGTGATCGACGTTGTCGTGCTCGGAGAACGGCAGCCTGGTGTTGGCGCCGTACACCGAGCTCGACGAGGCGAACACGAGGTGCCCGACCTTCGAATGCCGGCAACCCTCGAGGATGTTGCCGAAGCCGACCAGGTTGGCGTCGACATAGGCCGCGGGATTGTCGATCGAATAACGCACCCCGGCCTGTGCCGCGAGGTGCATCACCGCGTCGAAGCGATTGGCCTTGAACAGCCGCTCCATGGCCGGTCGGTCGACGATATCGAGTTTCTCGAACGTGAAGCGGCTGTTGGTCTGGCAACGCTTGAGGCGGGCCTCCTTGAGCGTCACGTCATAATAGTCATTGAGGTTGTCGATGCCGTACACCGTGTCGCCGCGCGCGAGCAATCGCAGCGCGAGGGTCGAGCCGATGAAACCGGCGGCGCCGGTGATTAGAGTCTTCATAGTGAGCAGTGAGTAGTGATCAGTGATCGGTAAATGGTGACCGGCGACGTTACAACTATGACTGTCGTTCGGTGTTGGACTGCAGCGAGCGAATCAAGCCGTATAAGAGCTTCTCGACTGTTGCGGCACGATCTTGGAGCTTTTCCAGCTGCTGGCAGTCGGCAACGCCACAGACTTTGGAGATCTCAATCTGTGTATCGAGCTCGCTTGCCGAACCCAGCGCGATATACAGGAACTGCACAAATTCCCTTCTTCCATTTCTAGCTGCGCCCTCCGCAATGTTGCTCGCAATTGAAACCACGGAACGGCGCATTTGCGAAACAGACCGAACTGCTCTTCTCTGAGGTAACGCTTTGTGGCTTCATAGACGTCCCGAGCCAAATCAATTGCGATGCGCCAAGCTTCGAGATCTTTGTGCGTTCTCATCCCTGAATCCTGCAGAGTCTGGAGTCAACCGTTCACTGCTCACAGTTCACCGTTCACAGCCTCCGGGCACGCTACCGCCATGCAGAGCGTTCCACGCGCTCCGCACAGTGAACCAATCCTGAGCCGCCCGGCGCCGCCGGCACCGGGGCTCACTTACCGCCCGGGCAAACCCAGGATGTCCGGGACCATGATCCGCTCGCTGGCCCCGAGCTGGGCCGCGAGCCCGTCGTACATCGCCTGCGGCATGGCGAGGTCGGTCACCAGCCAGACATCCGGGGCGGCCGCCTCCGCCAGCTCCCGCCACACCGGCTTGCCCACGAACCGGCTGCGCGCCGCTCGCGGATCGTAGGTGCCAAGGATCTCCATGCCCTGGTCCAGCGCGCGCAGCGCAGCGATCTCGGCGAGGTCGGAGACGCCGCACAGCAGCACGCGCCGCCAGTTGTTTGAAACGCAGTCCTGAAACAGGCGCTCACACGACTCCCCGGCCTTGCGGTAGAAGGCAAAGGAATTGGAGAGGTACTTGGCGGTGAGCCGGGTCTTTTCGCTGAGACCCTTGGGGGTGAGGTAATAAAGGTAGCGGTGCGCTGGCGCTTCGCCGACTTTCACCCAACCCTTGCGGATGCAGCGCTTTAAATAGGAATTCGCCAAACCGAGGGCCACGCCCATGTGGCGCGCGAGGTGGCGCTGACTCAAGTCGTTGCGCTTCTCGACCGCATCGAGCAGCTCCAGCGTGAGCTGCTCCTCCCTGTCGGCCTTGTTGTTCATGGACTGAACACTGTAGCCGCACCGACCATGCGCGGTCAAGGAACTAGACGGTTAACTTCGGGTTACGGGTTCGATGTCGAGCACATCCATCTTGGTGCGCGTCGCTTTCCCGAGAATGTCGAGCAACACGATCACCCGCTCGCGCGCGGTTCTGGCCAGGAATATCCCTTCGTATCCAGCCAGGGCCCCGCTCGCCACGCGCACGCGGGTACCGGGTTTCAGGGGCCGCGGCTCGATTGCTTGTAGCCCCTCGGCATCTTCGCGCCGGCGCAGCAGCTCGAGCAGTTCGTCCGGCACGCGCGCCGGCAACTGTCCGAAGCGCACGAGCGAGACCACGCCGAGCGTGGAGCGGATCGGGCCCCAGTTGTCGAACTGCTCATCGAGATGAATGAAAAGGTAGCGCGGAAAAAGCGGGGCAATGACTTTGACGCGCTGGCCGGCGCGCCGGCGTATCTCGCGCACGCGCGGCAGGTAGGTCTCGTATCCCTGGCGCTCGAGGTTCTCCACGGCAACGCGCTCCTGCCGCGGCTTGCAGTACACGAGGTACCAGCGCCTGGTTCCGGCTGCGTCCGTGCTCATAACATTACCACCCGGTTCGGCCATGCCGTCGCGGATTCCGCTGCGCGCCATCCGGGCTACCGAGACTCATGCGCCGCCCCCTTTCGAACGGGCCGCCCCGTATTTCGCTGCGCGCCATCCGGGCCACCGACTGCCGTGAGTGCCCATGCACCGCGCCACCGCGCATCGGACAATGCGGCGCTACTTGCGCAGCAAGCGCGTCACGTAGCGCGCAACGCCCTCTTGCACCGTCAGGAACGCCTTCTTGTAGCCGGCCTTGCGCAACGCGCTGATGTCGGCCTGCGTGAAGCTCTGGTACTTGCCCTTCAACGCCTCGGGGAAGCTGATGTACTCGATCAGACCCTGTTGCTGCATTTCGGCCAGCGTGAGCGCCGACATGCCCTGCGCCGCGCGAAAGGTGTTGACCACCGCCACGGCGATGTCATTGAACGGCTGGGCGAGGCCGGTGCCGAGATTGAAGATCCCGCTCTTGCTTGGGTGGTCGAGGAAGAACAGATTCACCGCGACGACGTCCTCCACCGAGATGAAGTCGCGCCGCTGCTCGCCGTTGCCGTAGCCGTCGCAGCCCTCGAACAGCCGCACCTTGCCGGTGTCGCGGAACTGATTGAAGTGATGGAACGCCACCGATGCCATGCGTCCCTTGTGCTGCTCGCGTTCGCCGTAGACATTGAAGTAACGGAAGCCGACAATCTGCGCGGTGCGTTTCGGCCACAGGCGCCGCACGTACTGGTCGAACAGGAACTTGGAGTAGCCATAGACGTTGAGCGGCGCCTCGTGCTCGCGCATCTCCTTGAAGATGCGGCCGCTCCCATAAACCGCCGCGGACGAGGCGTACAGATACGGGATTTTCTTCTCCTGGCAGACGTGCAGCAGCGCCTTGGAGTACTCGTAATTGTTGCTCATCATGTAGACGCCGTTATGCTCCATGGTGTCGGAGCAGGCGCCCTCATGGAACACGGCCTTGATCTTGCGCCCGAACTTGCCCTGCCGCAACAAGCCGAGAAACTCGCGCTTGTCGACGTAGTCGGCGAGCTCGCAGTCGGTGAGATTCCTGAACTTGTCGCCCTTCTCGAGGTTGTCGACCACGACGATGTCGTCGATCCCCCGGTCGTTGAGCCCCTTGACGATGTTGGCGCCGATGAACCCGGCGCCGCCGGTTACAACGTACATCACACCTCCTCGATGGCGAGCTCGTGCAGGATTTCCTGCGGCGTGGCCGTCGCCGCCCCGAACTTGCCGACGACGATGCCGGCGGCGATGTTGGCCAGATGCAGGGCATCGGTGAGCTCGCCATGCACGGCGTAGGCGCAACCGATCGCCGCGATCACCGTGTCGCCGGCGCCCGTGACATCGAATACCTCGCGCGCCCGCGCCGGCATATGCAGGACGCGCCCGTCACGCTCGATCAGGCTCATGCCCTCTTCGCTGCGTGTCACGAGCACTCCGGAGAGGTCCAGCTCCTCGACCATGGCGCGCGCCTTGTGCACGAGCTGCTCGTTGTCGCGAAACACCCCGGCCACCTGCTCGAATTCCTTGCGATTTGGCGTGATGAGCGTCGCGCCGCGATAACCGCTGTAGTCCGCGCCCTTCGGGTCGACGAGCACCGGCCGGCCGGCGTTGCGCGCGGCCCGGATCATTTCCTGGACATAGCCGATGCCGCCCTTGCCATAGTCCGAAACCAGCACGAGGTCATAGTCTTTCACTTGAGCCAGATAGGCGTCGAGCAGCTTGACGCGCGCATCCTTGCTGGCCGGCGCCTCGAAATCGATGCGCAGCAATTGCTGGTTACGCGACACCACGCGCAGCTTCACCGTGGTGTTGAGCAGCTTGTCCCGAGCGAGCACGCAGCGAATGCCATCGCGCTCGAGCAGCTCGCCCAGCCGGTCCGCCTCGCGATCGTCGCCGGCGATCGCGAACAGCGCGCAGCTCGCACCCAGCGCACGCACGTTCCGGGCGACGTTGGCAGCACCCCCCGGACGTTCGTCGGATTGGTTGATACTGACCACCGGCACCGGCGCCTCCGGCGAGATGCGTTCCACCGACCCGTACCAGTAACGGTCGAGCATCGTGTCGCCGACGACCAGCACGCGGGCACGCGTTATTTTCTCAAGCAGGGCGGGGATCATTGTTGGCGCGAAGGCGGATTGGGTCGGCGCAGGCGCGCGTATTATCCGGGCTCGACCCGATGTTGTCGACCAACCGCGACGGCGCCGAGCGTCTCGGCAATCGCCCCCAGCGCGGCGCGCGGGTCCGCGGCTTGGGTAATCGGCCGGCCGATCACGAGGTAGTCGGCCCCCTGCGCAAGCGCCTCGGCCGGCGTCAACGTGCGGGCCTGATCCTGCGCGCCGGTGCCGGCCGGTCGGACGCCGGGCGTGACGAGCTTGAAGGCGCCGCCGAAACGGCTGCGCAGCTCGGCCGCTTCGCGCGGCGAGCACACCACGCCGTCCAGCCCGCACGCGTGCGCGAGCCCCGCCAGCCGCGCCACGTGCGTGGCAACATCGCCCGGCAACCCGATCTCGTTCATGGTGGCGTCTGCATGGCTGGTCAGCAGGGTCACCGCGACCAAGAGCGGCCTGTGGGCGCTCTGGTCAACCGCCTCGCGTGCCGCGCGAAGCATCCTGGCCCCGCCCAGCGCGTGCACGTTGATCATCCAGACGCCGAGTCCGGAGGCGGCTGCACAGGCGCGCGCCACGGTCGTCGGAATGTCATGGAACTTGAGATCCAGGAACACGTCGAAGCCGCGCTCGCGCAATGCCGTCACCACGCGCGGACCGGCTACGGAGAACAGCTCAAGCCCGACCTTCGCGCGGCACAACCTTGGATCGAGCTGCGCCGCGAGGTTAAGCGCCTGCGTCTCGGTGCCGACGTCGAACGCAACGATGATGCGGGGATCGGCCATCACGTTTCCGATAGCGGCCGCACCGTGTTCCAGCGATTGCAGCCGGGACAGACCCAGTGCAGGCGGCGCCCGCGAAAACCGCATTCACCGCACGCGTAACCTTGGTGCTGCGCGCGCAGACCCTCGATGATGGTCTTGAGCAGGCTCAAATCTTCGTGTGCACGTCCCGAGGTTTCGAGCATATTGAGCTCGATCAACTGGTGCAGGCCGTGGACGTTTGGCCGGTGGCGCAGCCACTCGACGACGAACTTCTCGGCGGCCTTGATCCCGTCGCGCTCCTTGATGACCTGGGCGAACACCAGCGCCAGCGCCGTGCTCTTGTGGCGGGACAGGGCCTCGCTGAAGAAGGTGTGCAAACCGGCCTCATCGCCGAGCGCACGGTAGCTCGCGGCGATCCGTCCGGCGACCTCGCCGAGATAACGCGCGTCCTGCTTCTCGATCTCGCGCCAGGCGGCGATCGCCTGACGATGCCGACCGTGCGCCGCCTCAACATCCCCCAGGAGAATGCTCGCGCGCACGCAACCGCGGTCGGCGTCGAGCGCCTTGTCGAGGAGCTCACGGGCGCGCGCACGCTCACCCTTGGCATTCGCCTGCTCGGCCAGCTCGCAGTAGTACTGCGCAACAACGTCGTCGAGATTCTTGCCGGAGATGCGTGCCAGGCGGCGCGCCACCGGGATCGCCTTCTCCCAATCTCGCTCCTGCTGATAGATGCTGCGCAGATGATTGAGCGCCTGCTCGCTGTGCGTGCGCACCTCGGCGAGTTCCAGAAACAGATTCTCGGCCCGGTCGAGTAACCCGGCCTTGAGGTAGTCCTGCGCCAGCTCCATCAAGGCCAGCGTGCGTTGCTCCTTGTCGAGCGTCGGCCGTGCGATGAGATTCTGGTGAATGCGGATGGCGCGCTCGACCTCGCCGCGGCGGCGGAACAGGTTGCCCAGCGCAAGGTGGGTCTCCACTGTTTCGGAGTTTACCTCGAGCATATGAATGAAGATCTCGATCGCCTTGTCGGGCTGCTCGTTGAGCAGGAAATTGAGCCCGCGCAGATAGGCCGCGGACAGGTCGAGGCCCGGGTTCTTCTCGCGTCGCCGGTGGTCGAGGCGCGCGGCCAGCCATCCGGATGCGGCAGCCAGCGGCAGCAACAGCCAGAGCAGGTCCAGGGCATCAAACGACATCTTTGATGGGCAACGATCTCAGATTGATGACTTCCTGCTCGACCTGGCGGATCTCCTTGCGGGCGCGGGCCAGCTGGCGCTGCATGCGAATCACGGTACGCAGGCTCACAAGATAGCCCGCTACGATGCCGGCGGTAAACGCCGCCAGCAGCGCCAGCGACAACGGCCCGCTCCAGTGCAGCCCGAAGTAGTACGAAACGTCGATGACCTGCCGGTTCTGAATCGCAAACGTGATGCCGGCCAACGCCGCGAGCACACCGAGGATGACATAGAACATACGCTTCACGAAACCTCCTTCGCGCGGGGCGCATCGATCGCGAGGGGGCATAGCATAACGCAATCGCGCAGGACTCGCCGATTGGATCGAGGCGAGGGCCGCAGGCCACGGATGGCCTGCTTGCGGACTCGCCGATTGGATCGAAGCCACAACCTGTGCATCCCTGCACAGTGGCCCTCGACTCCATCGCGGAGTCGAGGCCGCTCCCGGCCGTCCCTGGCCTACGTGCTGTACAGGATGTACGAATGCCGCGAGAGCGCAGGGACGCGCGTAGCGGCCGGCATTCGTGCATCCTGCACGTCAGCGATGGGCCGCAGGCCATGGACGGCCTGACTGCGGACTCGGCGCGGGGTGCGCTGCAAACGAAAACGGCATCGGTTACCCGATGCCGTCCGGTCGCCAGATCGCCGCGCCGCGCGCGTGCAACACGCTTCAGTCTTCCGTGTCCTCGTCGTTGTCGGCCGGGACGCCGCCCTGGCCGTTGTTGACGCGTTCCCGCAGCTCCTTGCCGGGCTTGAAATGCGGAACATACTTGTCCGGCACCTGGACCGCAGTACCGGTCTTCGGGTTGCGGCCAACCCGCGGTGGACGATAGTGCAACGAGAAGCTGCCGAAACCGCGCACCTCGATACGCTCGCCGGTGGCGAGCGCCGCGGACATCTGCTCGAGAAGCTCCTTTACGGCGAGCTCCACGTCGCGCGGTTGCAGCTGCGGCTGCTTGGCGGAGAGCTGGGCGATCAGTTCAGACTTCGTCATCCTACCTTCTACCTATAGAAAATAAGGCGACGCGCTTCAAGCGCTACTCGGCAGAATCTCCGCCGCCGAGCTTCTCCTTGAGCTTGTCGCCCAACGTTGAGGTCCCGGTGGTCGCCTTGCGCGCGTACTCCTGGACCGCCTCGTTTTCCTCTTCCATGTCCTTGGCGCGCACCGACAGCGACAGCTTGCGGTTCTTACGATCGATCGTGGTGATCTTGGCTTCGACCTCGTCACCCTCCTTCAGCACCGAGCGCGCATCCTCGATGCGGTCGCGGCTGATCTCGGTGGCGCGCAGATAGCCTTCCACATCAGGGCCCAGTCTGACGACCGCACCCTTCGCCTCGACGCTCACGACGGTGCCCTTCACGATCGAGCCCTTGCCGTGGGCGGAGACGAAGCTCGTGAACGGGTCGCTTTCGAGCTGCTTCAAGCCAAGCGAGATGCGCTCGCGCTCTGGATCGATGGCCAGAATAACGGCCTCGACCTCGTCGCCCTTCTTGAAGTCGCGCACCGCCTCTTCACCCGGTCGGTTCCAGGACAGGTCCGAGAGGTGGATGAGGCCGTCGATGCCGCCCTCGAGGCCGACGAACACGCCGAAGTCGGTGATCGACTTGATCTTGCCGCGCACCTTGTCGCCCTTGTTGTGGTTGGCGGCGAACTCCTCCCACGGATTCGGCTTGCACTGCTTCATGCCGAGCGAGATGCGGCGCCGTTCGGTGTCGATGTCGAGCACCATGACCTCGACCTCGTCGCCGAGCTGCACGACCTTGGTGGGGTGGATATTCTTGTTGGTCCAGTCCATCTCGGAGACGTGCACCAGGCCCTCGACGCCCGGCTCGATCTCGACGAACGCGCCATAGTCGGTGATGTTCGTGACCTTGCCGAACAGGCGCGTGCCCTCCGGGTAGCGACGCGTGATGTCGACCCAGGGATCGTCACCCAGCTGCTTCAAGCCCAGCGACACGCGGTTGCGCTCGCGGTCGTAACGCAGCACCTTGGCCTCAATCTCATCGCCCACCTTGAGCACCTCGCTCGGGTGCTTGACGCGCTTCCACGCGAGGTCGGTGATGTGCAACAGGCCGTCGATGCCGCCCAGATCGACGAATGCGCCGTAGTCGGTGAGGTTCTTGACCACGCCTTTGACGATCTGACCTTCCTCGAGGTTCGACAGGAACGCCTGGCGCTCGGCGGACATCTCCTTCTCGACCACCGCGCGGCGCGACACCACGACGTTGCTGCGCTTCTTGTCGATCTTGATGACCTTGAACTCGAGCTCCTTGCCCTCGAGGTAGGAGGGGTCGCGCACCGGGCGCACGTCGACCAGCGAGCTCGGCAGGAACGCGCGTACCCCGTTGATCGACACGGTGAACCCGCCCTTGACCTTGCCGGTCAACACGCCGGTGACGATCGACTGGTTCTCGAAAGCCTTTTCGAGATCGTCCCAGGCCTTGACGCGCTGCGCCTTCTCGCGCGACAGCTTGGTTTCGCCACGCCCGTCCTCGAGATACTCGAGCACCACTTCCACCTGATCGCCAACCTTGACGCTGAGGTTACCGTGCGCATCACGGAATTCGTCGGCCGGGATCATGCCTTCCGACTTCAGGCCGGCATTCACGATGACAAAATCATCGTCGACGTGCACGACCTCCCCGGTCACCAGATCGCCGGCTTTGAAGAAGCGGGCTTTGTTGAGACTCTCTTCGAAGAGTTGGGCGAAACTTTCAGTCATAGGTTAAAGGTTAGTTGAGCCTGAACGTGCCGCCGGCCGGCCTGCTGCCGGTCACCGACACGACCGCTGTTCGCTGCAAATCGAGACCCGTGACCTACGCCGCCGGACCAACGCCGATGCCTCGCTCCCGCAACAGGTCAGCGATACGTTCGACCACCTGAGGGATGCTGAGGGACGTGGTATCGAGGGAATAAGCATCCTCGGCGGGCCTGAGCGGCGAGGCCGACCGACCGGCATCACGCGCGTCCCGCTCACGGATCTCGTCCAAAAGCCGCGGAAGGGTAACACCGAAGCCCTTGTCCTTCAACTGTTTATAGCGCCGCTCTGCACGGGCCTCGGGGCTGGCGGTGAGGAATACTTTAAGTACAGCATCAGGGAATACGGCCGTCCCCATGTCGCGGCCATCGGCCACGAGCCCGGGCGGGCGACGGAAAGCGCGTTGCTTGTCCAGGAGCGCCGCCCGAACCGCCGGCTGAGCCGCCAGGACCGAGGCACGGCGGCCGGCCTCCTCGGTGCGCAGCCGGTCGCCGACATCGTGCCCGTCCAGGAGCACCCGCATCGTGTCGGGTCCGGCCTCGAAAGCGACGGTCATGGATTGTGCCAGTTTCGCCATCGCCTGGCTGTCGTGGATGTCCTCACCGCGCTGCTCGGCGGCGATCCCCAACACCCGGTAGAGCGCCCCGCTGTCGAGGAAATGCCAACCCAGTCGTCTTGCGAGAATCAAGCCGACCGTGCCCTTGCCCGAGCCGCTCGGGCCGTCAATGGCGAGGACCGGAACGGGGCGCTGACGCGCAACTGGCGATTCGTGATTGGTCTTGCCGTTCACGGTTTACGAGTCACGAATCACGAGTCACGGATCACGCTTATCGCCAGCCCCGCACGCTGCGCCAGGTCGGCGAACCCGGGGAACGACGTATCCACATTCTTGCAGTCGCGCACCCGCACGGGGCCGGCGGCACGCAGCGCTGCGATCGCAAAGCTCATGCTGACACGGTGGTCGCCGTGGCTCTCGACCTCACCCGCGCGCAGCTCGCCGCCCTCGATCACGATGCCATCCGGCGTTTCCTGCGCCTCGATCCCGAGGCGCTTGAGGCCCTGCGCCATGACCGCGATACGATCGGATTCCTTGACCCGCAGCTCGTGCGCCCCGGTCAGCACCGTCTGGCCCTGCGCACAGGCGGCCGCGATGAACAGCGCGGGGAACTCGTCGATGGCGAGCGGCACCTGCTCCTCGGGAATGCGGATGCCGTGCAGCGGCGCGGTGCGCACGCGCAGGTCGGCCACCGGTTCGCCGCCGACCTCGCGCGGGTTGAGCAGCTCGATGTCCGCGCCCATCAGTCTCAGCAGGTTCAGCACCCCGATGCGCGTCGGGTTCACGCCGACGTGCTCGAGCGTAAGATCCGATCCGGGCGCGATGCTCGCGCCGACCAGGAAAAACGCCGCTGACGATATGTCGGCCGGCACATCGATGTCACAGGCGCGCAGGCGCGTCGCGCCGCGCAGACTGACCTGCGCCCCGCGCGTTTGCACCTCGTGGCCGAAGGCGCGCAGCATCCGTTCCGTGTGATCGCGGGTCGGTGCCGGTTCCGTGATGCGCGTCTCCCCCTCGGCGTAGAGACCGGCCAGAAGCAGCGCGGACTTGACCTGCGCGCTCGCCACCGGCAGGCGGTAGTCAATGCCGTGCAGCCGCTGGCCCCCTTTGATCCGCAGCGGCGGACGCCCGCCCTCCGCGCAGGCAATGGAAGCGCCCATGGCGCGCAGCGGATCGACCACGCGCGCCATGGGACGGCGGCTCAACGAGGCGTCGCCGAAGAGCTCCGCGTCGAACTTCTGGCCGGCGAGGATGCCGGCCATCAGCCGCATGGCGGTGCCGGAATTGCCCATGTCGAGCGCGTGCGGCGGGGCGCGCAGGCCATGCAGGCCGACCCCGTGCAGCGTCAATGCGCCTCGCCGCGGCCCCTCGGCGCGCACGCCCATCACGCGAAAGGCGCCGAGCGTGCACAACACGTCCTCGCCTTCGAGCAAGCCGGTTACACGGGTCGTGCCCTCGGCGAGCGAGCCGAGCATCACCGCGCGGTGCGAGATCGACTTGTCGCCCGGAACGCGCAGACGACCGGAAAGCCTCCCGCCGGGCTGCACCAGGTAGTGGACCGCCGATAGGGCGTCAGAGGCCATGGTGACGAAACTACTCCTCGTTGTTGGGCAGCAGCCGGTCGCGCGCGTGCTTGGCGCGTGCGAAGGTCTCCTCCAGCCATCGGCCGTCGCCATTCTCGATCGCGTCGATCATGGCGCCGAGATCGCCCTGGTACTGGCGCAGAATCGCCGCGATGGCGTCGCGGTTGGCAAGGCAAATGTCGCGCCACAGCACCGGGTCGCTCGAGGCGATGCGGGTGAAATCGCGAAAACCGCCCGCCGCGCACTCGAAGATCTTGCGGTGATCATCCCGGCGCACGTACAGATCGAGCAGGGCATAGGCCAGCACATGCGGGAGATGACTGCTCGCGGCCAGCACCTGGTCGTGCTCGGCCGCCGACATGGTGATGACCTGCGCACCGGTGAGCTCCCACATGGCGCGCACGCGCCCCACCGCCGCCTCGTCCGTGTCCGGTTCCGGCGTCAGGATCACCCGCCGGTGCTGAAACAAGCCGGTCAGCGACGCGCCCACGCCGGAGCGTTCCGTTCCGGCGATCGGGTGGCCCGGAACGAAGCGCGCGAAGCGCGCGCCGAGCGCCGGACGCGCTGCCGCGATGACGCTGCCCTTGACGCTGCCGACGTCGGTCACGACGCAGTCGTCGCTCAGTGACGCGGCAATCCCGGCGAGCGCCTCTGCCATCGCGCCGACGGGCACCGCCAGCACCACCATGTCGGCCTCGCGCACCGCGTCGTCCAAGGAAACGGCCGCCCGATCGATCACGCCGAGCTCGACGGCCAGCTGCAGGTTGCCGAGCCCGCGCCCATAGCCGATGAGCTCGCGCACGGCGCCGGCCGCGCGCAGGTCACGGGCGAGCGATCCGCCGATCAAGCCGACACCGATGATGGCGAGTCTGTTGATCATTGCTTCGTGATTCGTGACTGGTGATCGGTGATTCGCGTCTTGGTCTTGGCGGCGATCACCGATCACGACTCACTCATCACGCTTTCCAGCGCCTTCAGGAACCGCTCGTTTTCCTCGGGCCGGCCCACGCTGACGCGCAGGTGATTCGGCATGCCGTAGTTGGCGACCGGCCGCACAATGACGCCCCGGCGCAGTAGCGCCTCATAAACCGGCGCCGCCGCCCGCGCCAGATCGATGCACAAGAAATTGGCGGCCGACGGGATGTAATCGAGGCCGAGCCGCCGCGCGCCGTCGGCGAGCTGGCGCAGGCCCGCAGCATTGACCGCGACGCTACGCGCAAGATGCGCGGCATCGTCCAGCGCGGCGGTCGCCGCTGCGAGCGCCATGCTGTTGACATTGAACGGCTGGCGCACGCGATTGAGCAGGTCGGCGACTGCGCCGCTCGAGATGCCGTAGCCGACCCGCAAGCCCGCCAACCCATAGGCCTTGGAGAAGGTGCGTGTCACGACCAGGTTCGCGTAACGTGCCACCCACATCGACGCATCCGGGTAGTCGGCCTCGCGCACGTACTCGAAATACGCCTCGTCGACCACGACCAGCACGTGATCCGGCAGGCTGCGGATGAAATCCTCGAGCGCAGACGCCGTGAGCCAGGTCCCGGTCGGGTTGTTCGGATTGGCGATGAACACGAGCCGTGTGCGCGGCGTGATCGCGGCGCGCATGGCATCAAGGTCGTGGCCCCAGTCCTTGGCCGCGGTCACCACCGCCTTGGCGCCGACGGCGCGCGTGACGATCGGATACACGGCAAAGGCGTGCTCGGAGAAAACGACCTCGTTGTCCGGTGTGACGAAGGCGCGCGCCACGCACTCGAGCACATCGTTCGATCCGTTCCCGAGCGTGATCTGTGCGGTCGCCACACCGTGGCGGCGCGCCAGCCGCGACTTCAGCGCGAAACCGTTGCCGTCGGGGTAGCGATGGACGTCGGCCAGCACCGCGCGCGCGGCATCGAGGGCCCGGGGGCTCGCGCCCAGCGGATTCTCGTTGCTCGCGAGCTTGATGATGTCGCGGATGCCGTACTCGCGCTCGAGCTCTTCGATCGGCTTGCCGGGCTGATAGGGCTGCAGGCCGCGCACGCCGGGTGCGGCCAGCGCCGCCATGTCGCAGGCCATCACACCACCGCCTTCGGGTAGGAACCGAGCAGCTTCAAAAAGGCGGCCTCCGCCTCGAGTTGCGCCAGCGCCTTGGCGACCTTGCGATCCTTGGCATGCCCGTCGATGTCGACGAAGAACACGTACTCCCAGCGCGAGCGGCGCGACGGGCGCGACTCGATGCGCGTCATGTTGATGCCGTGCCGCGCAAGCGGCGCGAGCAGACGGTGCAGCGCACCCGGCCGGTTCTTGCCCGACACGAGCAGCGTGGTCTTGTCACGACCACTCGGCTCGGGCGCCAGGCGCCCGATCACAAGGAAGCGCGTCGTGTTGTCCGGATTGTCCTCGATATTGGCCGCGAGCACGCGCAGGCCATAGATGCGCGCCGCCGACTCGCCGGCGATGGCGAGCGTGCGCGGATCGCCGGCCGCGAGCCGCGCGGCCTCGGCGTTGCTCGACACCGCCACGCGCTCGATGCCCGGCAGGTTGCTGTCCAGCCACTCTCGACACTGCGCGAGCGATTGCTGATGTGACACCACACGCCGCGCGCCCGCGCGGTCCGCCCCCCTGGCGAGCAGATGGTGGTGTATGGGCAGCTCCACCTCGCCGCAGATCGTGAGCGGCGATTGCAGAAACATGTCGAGGGTGTGATTGATCACCCCTTCCGTGGAGTTCTCGACCGGCACGACGCCGAAGTCGGCGGCGCCCGACTCGACCTCGCGGAATACCTCATCGATCGCCGCGAGCGGCCGGGTTTGCACTGCATGCCCGAAATGCTTGAAGACCGCTTCCTGGGTAAAGGTGCCCTCCGGCCCGAGGAAGGCGACTTTGAGCTCGGCCTCGAGCGCCAGGCACGCGGACATGATCTCGCGGAACAGGCGTGCCATCGTTTCGTCCGGCAGCGGGCCACGGTTGCGCGCGAGCACGCGGCGCAGCACGTCCGCCTCGCGCTCCGGTCGGTAGAAGCTGTTGGCCCCGGCCGCCTGCTTGGTCCTGGCGATCTCAACGGCGAGCCGGCCACGCTGTGTGATGAGCGCCTGGATCCGCAGATCCAAAGCATCGATTCTTCCGCGCAGCTGCTTGATGCGCGCCTCGGCGGCGGCTGCTCGGGTGCGCTTCGCCATGCTAGCCCGCGACGGCCGCGCCCGCGTCCTGCGGCACTCGCTGCGAGGTGATCGGCGGCAGGACGCGGGCCATCAGGACGCCGGTAATCCCGGCTACCTTTCGGCGCACCTCCTCCGGGACCGGGCTGTCGAGATCGACCACGGTGTAGGCATAGTCGCCGCGCGAACGGTTGACCATGTCGTGAATGTTCAAGCCCGCCTGGCCGAGCGTCTCCGAGATCTGCCCGAGCATGTTCGGCACGTTGGCGTTGGCGACGATCAGGCGGTACGCCGATTCGCGCGGCGCGACCACGTCCGGGTAGTTCACGGAATTGCGGATGTTGCCGTTCTCGAGAAAATCCCGCAGTTGCTCGGCAACCATGATGGCGCAGTTGTCTTCGGCCTCGGCGGTGGACGCGCCCAGATGCGGCAGCGCCACCACACGCGGGTGGTTGTTGAGCAGGTTGCTCGGAAAGTCGCAGACATAGCCGTAGACCTTCCCGGACTTGATCGCGGCGCACACGGCTTCATCGTCTACGATGCCTTCGCGGGCGAAGTTCAGGATCACCACGCCGTCTTTCATCAACCGCAGGCGCTCAGCGTTGATCAGGTGCCGGGTGCCGGCCACGAGCGGCACGTGGAAAGTGACGAAGTCGGAGTGGCGCAGCAGTTCCTCCACGCTGTTCGCCTTCTTGACGTCCGCGGACAGCTGCCACGCGCCTTCCACGGTCAGGCCCGGGTCAAAGCCGATCACCTTCATGCCGAGATCGAGCGCCGCGTTGGCGACGAGCCGCCCGATGGCACCCAGGCCGATCACGCCGAGCGTGCGCCCGGGCAGTTCGAAGCCGGCGAAATTCTTCTTGCCCGCCTCCACCGCCTTGCTGATCTCCGCATCCGTGCCGCTCAGGCTGCGCGCGAAGTCCCACGCCGGCACGATGTGGCGACAGGCGATCAGCATGCCGGCGATCACGAGCTCCTTGACGGCATTGGCGTTCGCGCCCGGGGCATTGAACACCGGGATGCCCATCTTCGTGAGCTTTTCCACCGGGATATTGTTCACCCCGGCACCGGCGCGCCCGACCGCCTTGAGGCTCGGCGGAATCTCCATGTCGTGCATCCTGAACGAGCGCAGCAGGATCCCGTCGGGGTCCGTCACCTCGGCCGACACCTGAAAGCGGTCTCTCGGCAGGCGCGCGAGGCCGAGCGGTGAGATGTGATTGAGCGTGAGGATGCGATACATCGGTGCCTATCCGTATTGCCGGGCGAAATCTTTCATGTAGGCGATGAGCGCCTCGACGCCGCTCTCCGGCATGGCGTTGTAGATCGAGGCGCGCATGCCGCCGACCGAGCGGTGCCCCTTGAGCTGCACGAGACCCGCGTTCTTCGCGCCCTTGAGGAAGGCCTCATCGAGCGCCGCGTCCTTGAGCGTGAAGGGCACGTTCATCCACGACCGGCTCGCCTTGTCTACCGGATTGCGGTAGAAACCGCCGCTGCCGTCGATGTAGTCATAGAGCTTTTTGGCCTTGCGCTGATTGATCGCGGCCATGCCCTTGAGCCCGCCCTTCTTCTTGAGCCATTCGAACACCAGCCCCGCGATGTACCACGCATAGGTGGGCGGCGTGTTGTACATCGACTCGTTGTCGGCGTGGATCTTGTAGTCGTACAGGCTGGGCGCGCTGGGCAGCGCCTGGCCGAGCAGGTCCTCGCGCACGATCACGATGGTAAGTCCGGCCGGGCCGATGTTCTTCTGCGCCCCGGCGTAGATGAGCCCGTAGTTCGACACGTCGATGGGACGTGACAGGAGTGTGGACGACATGTCGGCCACCAGCGGCACCCCGCCGGTCTGCGGCACGTAGGAAAACTCCACGCCCCCGATGGTCTCGTTCGGCGTGTAGTGCACGTAGGCGGCCTGCGGATCGAGCCTGAGCTCGCCCGGCGCCGGGACGCTGGTGAAGTTGCTCGCCTCGCTCGTGGCGGCGATGTTCACGCTGCAAAACTTCTTCGCCTCCTGGATCGCCTTCTTCGACCACTCGCCGGTGTTGATGTAGTCGGCCTTCTGCCGGCCGCGCAGCAGGTTGATCGGCACCATCGCGAACTGCGCCGATGCCCCGCCCTGCAGGAACAGCACCTTGTAGTTGGCCGGGATCGCGAGCAGCTCGCGCAGGTCGGCTTCGGCCTTCTGGGCGATGGCGATGAACTCCTTGCCGCGGTGGCTCATCTCCATCACCGACACGCCGCAGCCCCGCCAGTTGAGCATCTCCTCGCGTGCCTGGATCAGGACCTCTTCCGGCAGCACCGCCGGCCCTGCGCTGAAGTTGAAGACTCTGGTCATGTACACTTACCCGTAAGTGTGAACAGTGAACGGTAAACAGTAAACAGATTGCTGTTCGCTGTGCACCGCTCGCTATTCTTCATCCGACTCCGCCACCTTCTCGATGCCCGCGAGCTGCTCGCCTTCCGAGGTCTCGATGAGCCGCACGCCCTGGGTATTGCGCCCGACCACCGATATCTCCTTCACGCGCGTGCGGATCAGCGTGCCCGAGGTGGTGATGAGCATCACCTCGTCGTCGTCCTCCACGATGCAGGCGCCAACCACCGGGCCATTGCGCTCGGTCACCTGAATGGAGATCACCCCCTGCCCGCCGCGATTGTGCGTCGGGTAGTCGGCGAGCGGGGTGCGCTTGCCGAAACCGTTGGCCGTGGCGGTGAGCACGGTCGCGCTCTCGCTCACGCCGTCGCCGCCGGCGATGATGAGCGACACCACCGATTGGCCATCCTTGAGCGCAATGCCGCGCACGCCGCGCGCCGCGCGCCCCATCGGCCGTACGTCCTCCTCCTTGAAGCGCACCACCTTGCCCGCGTCGCTGAACAGCAGGATCTCGCATTGGCCGGTGGTGAACCCGACACCCACCAGACGATTGCCGTCCTGCAGGTCGATGGCGATGATGCCGCTCGGACGCGGACGCGAGAACTCGCTCAACGCGGTCTTCTTGACCGTGCCGTCCGAGGTCGCCATGAAGACGTAGCCTTCCGCGGCGAAGTCGCGCACCGGCAAGATGGCATTGATTCTCTCGCCCTCCTCCAGGCGCAGCAGGTTCACGATCGGCTTGCCGCGCGCCCCGCGCCCGGCCTGCGGAATCTCATAGACCTTGAGCCAGTACACCTTGCCGCGATTGCTGAAGCACAGGATCGTGCTGTGCGTGTTGGCGATCAGGAGCTTCTCGATGAAGTCCTCCTCGCGGATGGCGGTGGCCATCTTGCCGCGTCCGCCGCGCCGCTGCGCGCGGTAGTCGGACAGCGGCTGCGCCTTGACGTAGCCGGCGTGCGAGAGCGTGACCACCACGTCTTCCTGCGCAATCAGGTCTTCCATCTTGAGCGACACGCGCTCGGCCTGGATCTCGGTGCGGCGCTCGTCGCCGTACTGATCGCGGATGGCGATGAGCTCCTCGCGGATCACACGCATCAACCGGTCGGGACTGCCGAGGATGTCGAGCAGGTCGGCAATGGTCTTGAGGATCTCGCCGTACTCCTCGTGCAGCTTCGCCTGCTCGAGCCCGGTCAGCCGATGCAGGCGCAGGTCGAGGATCGCCTGCGCCTGGGCTTCGGTCAGCTGGTAGCCGCCGGGCGCGAGCCCCAACGCCGGGTCGAGATCCTCCGGGCGAGTGAGCTTGGCGTCGCTGCCAGCGAGCATCTTCGTCACGATCGTCGCCGGCCACAGGCGCGCCAGCATCTTGGACTTGGCTTCCTGTGGATCTTTCGAGGACTTGATGAGCGCCACCATGTCGTCGATCGACTCGAGCGCGACCGACAGGCCCTCCAGGATGTGGGCGCGCTCGCGCGACTTGCGCAGGTCGTAGATCGAGCGGCGCGTCACCACTTCGCGGCGGTGCCGCAGGAACGCCTCGAGCAGCTCCTTCAGGTTGAGCAGGCGCGGCTGGCCGGCGACCAGCGCCACCATGTTGACCCCGAACACGCTCTGCATGGCAGTGTGCTCGTAGAGATTGTTCAGGATCACCTCGGTGTTCTCGCCGCGCTTGAGCTCGATGACCATGCGCATGCCGGACTTGTCCGACTCGTCGCGCAGCTCGGCGATACCCTCGATCCTGCCCTCGCGCACGAGCTCCGCGATCTTCTCGAGCAGGTTGGCCTTGTTGACCTGGTAGGGCAGCTCGGTGACGACGATCAAATCACGGCCACGTTTCGCGTCGGTCTCGATGGTGGCACGGGCGCGCACATAGAGCTTGCCGCGCCCGGTGCGATAAGCGTCGTGGATGCCGCCCACGCCGGTGATGATGGCGCGCGTGGGGAAATCCGGCCCCGGGATGTGCTGCATGAGCTCATCGATCGTGCAATCGGGCTTGTCGATCAGCGCCACGCAGGCGTTGACCACCTCGGTGAGGTTGTGCGGCGGAATATTGGTCGCCATGCCGACGGCGATGCCGGCCGAGCCGTTGACCAGCAGGTTCGGCAGCTTGGTGGGCAGGACCAGCGGCTCGCGCTCCGAGCCGTCGTAGTTCGGCTGGAAATCGACGGTTTCCTTCTCGAGATCGGCCAGCATCTCGTGCGCGATGCGGCTCATGCGGATTTCGGTGTACCGCATGGCGGCCGGGGCATCGCCGTCGACCGAGCCGAAGTTGCCCTGCCCGTCGATCAGCATGTAGCGCAGCGAGAAATCCTGCGCCATGCGCACGATGGTGTCGTAGGCCGCCGTGTCGCCGTGCGGGTGGTACTTGCCGATCACATCACCGACCACGCGCGCCGATTTCTTGTACGGCTTGTTCCAGTCATTGCCGAGCTCGTACATGGCGTACAGCACGCGCCGGTGCACCGGTTTGAGCCCGTCGCGCACGTCCGGCAGCGCCCGCCCCACGATCACGCTCATGGCGTAATCGAGGTAGGACCGGCGCATCTCGTCTTCGAGATTGACCGGAACGGTTTCCTTGGCGAACTGCTGCATGGGTCGCTACGGGGATGTCGTAACTAGATGAAAGGAAAGTGCTTTTTGTGCTTGGGTGGCGGCTGCGAGGCCGTGAATTCTAGCATGGATGACTCGGACACTGCATCCAAAGCGGGCGTTGAGTGCGCCAGCGCGCGGTGCCGATTAGCGGCGACCCACGACCCTCCCGCCAGGACGCTGACGCCAGCGCCCGGTGCGAAACGACATCCGGATCGCGGGCGACCGAGACTAGGACTGAGCCATCATGGCGGCGAGCTTGGCGGGCGTGGGATCGCGCACCACGCCCTTCTCCGTGACGATCGCGTCGATGAGCCCGGCGGGCGTGATATCGAAGGCCGGATTCCAGGCATGCGCGCCTTCCGGTGCGGTGCGCGCGCCGCCAAAGCTGAGCACCTCCGCCTCCGGTCGCGCCTCGATCGGAATGGCGGAACCGTCCGGGGTTGCGAGATCGACGGTGCTGGTCGGCGCCACCACCATGAACCTCACGCCGTGGTGGCGTGCCGCCACCGCGGTCATGTAGGTCCCGATCTTGTTCGCGGTATCGCCATTGGCGGCGATGCGGTCGGCGCCGACGATAACCCACGCCACCTGGCCCCGTTGCATGAGATACGCGGCGGCGCTGTCGGCAATGAGCGTCGCGGGGATGCCCTCCTGGACAAGCTCCCAGACGGTGAGGCGCGCCCCTTGCAGCCAAGGACGGGTCTCATCGGCGTAGACATGTACGATCCGCCCGGTCGCGAAGCCCGCACGCACCACGCCCAGGGCGGTGCCATAGCCGCCGGTTGCCAGCGCCCCGGTGTTGCAGTGCGTGAGCACGGCGCTGCCCGGCTCGATCAGATCCGCGCCCAGCGCGCCCATACGCCGATTGGCGGCAATATCCTCGGCGTGAATCTTCCTCGCCTCGGCCAGCAGCGCGGGTTCCGGATCTTCCTCGGGCAGCCGGGCAATCAGCGCCCGCATGCGCGAGACCGCCCAGCGCAGATTCACCGCGGTGGGTCGCGCGTCGGCCAGGTACTGGAGGTCGGGCTGGATGGAATCGCGCCAGGTCTTCGCGCCCTCACGGTAGCGCGCCCGCGCCGCGAGCACGACCCCATAGGCCGCGGTGATGCCGATCGCAGGCGCGCCACGCACCACCATGTGGCGGATCGCGTGCGCCACGCCGCGCAGGTCATCGAAGTAAAGGTGTTCGAACCTGCCCGGCAATGCGCGCTGATCGATCAGCTTAAGCCGGCTATTCTCCCACTCGACCGCGCGAATACGATCGTAGGCGATCGTCTCGCGCGGATTCGTCTCGTCGCTCGCCTGACCCATGACGAGCGCGAGAATAACATGCGCGCCGCCGGGTCGGCGACCGGCGATACGTGGAGTCTTCGCTAGAAGTTCCGGTAGAACCCCGTTCTTGCCATCAGTAGGCGTAGCCGGACGCCCAGCCGATCCACACGTCGATCGCGACCCGGATGTCCCGGACCGCCGGATCGTCGATGCCGAGCAGCTGATCCGCGGCCTTGAGCAAGTACTCGATGGCCTTGGCCGGATAGAAGTTATCGAGCGCCTTGTCGATGTAACTGTCGGTCTCCTTGAGTGCCTTGGTCGCTGGGTGCTTGCTGTCGATCAGACCGGCGATGCGTGTCTTGATGCTCGTCAATCCCTCCGGTTGAACAGCGGTGACGTCGAGAACGGCATAGGCAACCGGCTGGCTGACCCCCGGCGCCGTAACAACGGCGTTGACGGAAGTCGTCGCGGCCACGCCCGGCAGCTTCATATAGAAGACGAACCGTGCCGTCCGGCCGACGCCGAGATTGGTCGTGAAAACCAGGCTGTTGGCGGTGACCTGGCCGCCGCCGGCATCGATCAACTTCACGCTGGGTGGCAACACCACCGTGGCAACCGCCGCCGTGGCGACACCTTGATTGGCGAGCGTCAGCTCAATCGGCAGCACCGCGCCGACCGTGGTGGCAAGCTCCAGGGGCTGCACGCGCTCCAAGAGCCTCTGCAAAGTTCGAGCACTGAGACTCCCCTGACCGTCGCGCGCCGCGGTGGCGAGCAGATCGAATGCGGCGAATGCCGCCTGGCCGCGTCCATAGGAATTGGCGATGATGGCATCGAGGTAGCGCTCCGGATGGCCCTCGCACTCATCCGGTGCGCTGCTGGAACGGCCGTCGCGCTTGTTATCGAGGCTCGACCCTTCCTCTTGGCAATCGTGGTCGTCGGAGTAGCCGGGTGTGCCCGAAAGGACATAGGTGCCCAACGACTGCGCGCTCCGGCGCTTGATGCGCAGGGCCTTGTCACCGGCGATCAAGTCGAGCCGGCCCGAGACACCGATGCCCGCATTGAGGTCGACGCCGGTGGCGCTCGACAACCGCCCGATCAGCTTGACTCCCAGGGCGTCGTTGAGCTTTTGGTGCCGATCATCGTGCGCACCGGCGACGAGCAGGCCCGCGCCACGATAAACCGCCTCGCGCAACTCCTTTTGCGCCTGTTCGGAGAGCTTCTCCTGCTCCGTAAACAATGCGTAGCTCGCATAGCCGCCGCTACGCAGCTCGCGGGTAAACGCTTCCGCTGTGTCGGTGATCGTATAGGAGTAACCGGCCGCCTTGAGCAGCGCCTCGAGGAACGCGCGCTGCGCGGCGAGCCCCGGCGCCGCGGTCGGCCCGTGTGGATCACCATCTTGGTACGGCCCGTCGTTCGCGGCCGGCGTTGCATCAAGCGCTGTGAGCGCGACCGCCCCGTAGACCTGGCCGACGGCGATCGGCTTGCGGCAGTCCGTTACCACCGCACCCGACACGAGCCGCTGGGTGTTGCCGTCGCGGACCAAAAGCTCGACGCTGTACTCCTCACCGAGCTTGTCGGCCCCGGCCGGGGCCTCAAGGCCGAGCACCACGGACTGCGCGGCGAAGTTCTTGATCGCGAGATCCGCCCCACCCGCGCCGGCGTTGAAGTTCACGACACCGCCGTAGTAGGCGAGCGCCGCGGACTCAGTGTCGATCAGGTTGCCGTCCTTGCCGTACGCCCGGACCTCCACCGTTGCCGCCGTGCTCAGCGGCGCGGCGAGCGTGGCGGTGAGCTCGAGCGACCGCACACCGCCGCAGTACTTGTGGTCGGCTTGGTCGTCGCCGCGGCGCCCGTTGTCGAGCAGGACCAGCAGCCGCCCTTTCGTGCCGCGACTGAGGCTCGCCGCGATCTTGACCGGCGACTGGGTAACCTTGAACGACGCGAACGCGAGCGTCTTCAGTTCGCCGTCGACCCGTGCCTGCACGGCACACGAGTAGTTGCCAAGCGTGAACCCTTGGGTGCTGAACCCGAAGTTATACGCCACAGCGGCGCCTGCCGCCAGATCGAGCGTTTGCACGGCCTCGTTCACCAACTGGCCGCTGTCGAGACTGAGCAACAGATGGTGTACCTCCAGGCCCAGGACCGCGGTGCTGCCCTCGTTCGTCACGGTGTTCGTGCAGGTCTGAGAATGCCCGACTTCGACGCTGCTCGCGGCGAGGCTGACGCTGCCGCCCAAGGACTTGGCGAGATCGACCCGCACCTCGAACCGGAAGGCGGCGGTGGCGAGCATGCCCTGCGTCGCGGAATCGATCACCGTGCCTTGCACCTGGTACAGGCCGACCGGCGCGCCGTTGAGCCCAAAGGGCTGCACGCGATCGCGGATGGAGCCGGGCAGAAGCTGGCCAAGGGCGATGTCCTGCGCGTAGCGCGTCTGCCCGGCCGGGTCGAGCACCACCAGCCTCAGCACCGCGTTTTCCACAATGCCGTTGGCGGTCACGTTGCGGATCAGGTTCTGGATCAGCACCTGGTCGGTCGTGTGGTACACGGCGCGGTCGGTGGTGGTGCGCAACGTCACCGCCGCCGCCCCGCCCGCGTCCGACACGATGCGGAACGGTACGTCCGCGCTCGCCGCCACCTGGCCGAGGTCATTCTTCAGCGTGACGGCGACCCTGTAGTCACCGCTGAGCGTTTGGCCCGTGTTCCAACTGCTGTTGTATGGCTGGACGCTGAGCCCGGCCAGGCCGGAAACGGCGATTGGTGCCAGTGTTGCAACGGTCGCGCTGGCCGTGTCTTTGATCGACAGCTCCAGTGTGCCGTCGAAGGCGAGCGGGCTGCCGTTGCTGACGTCGACGGTGATGCCTACCAAGCTGTTCGGCCCATACTGCGTATTGTCGAGCGCGGCCTGTAACCCGATCGCGCTGCCCGCCAGCACCGCCGGGATATCGATCGGCACGCGCACGCTCTCGCCGGCCACGAAGCTGTTCTTGAACACCAGGAACGCCTCCCTGGCGATCGGGCGCGACTCGCCTTCCTGAAGGTTCTTCAGCAGCAGATTGAGCTGGATACTGCGGCCGCGGTTGTCGACCTCGGACAACAACCAGGTCCACTCGGCCGTCCCGTCGCTGAGCGGCGTGACGCTGGTGGGCGCCGGGTCGGCGCTCGACAAATCGACCGTGGCGGAGGTCACGATGTGCACCTCCGTATCGATGCCGCCGCAGATCACCGGGAAGGAGAAGATCTTCCCGCCGGCCAAGTCGGTCCAAATGAGCAGGCGCTTGCCGAGCCGGTCGTAGAACAACACGTCCATATCAGACATCGCCGGATCGATGCTCGGACCGTAGAGCACCTGGCGCGTCTCGCCGGTATCGCCGACAAGCTGGATGATGCGGTCTTCCTCGCCATATGGCTTGAAGGGCGGTAGGACAATCGGTGCAAACAATAGATTGTTGGAACAATCCGCAGTGACGTTGACGCCCTCGTACTCGAAGGTCGCCTTGTCGAAGTACAGCGCCGACTTGAGGTTGGGTGTGATCCGCGTGATCTTGTCGCCTCTATTGAGCACGTAGAAGTTCCCGAACGCGTCAATCGTCAAGCCCTGCGGTCCGCTGAGGCCAAGCGTCGTAAGCACCGTGACTGCACCGGTCGTCGCGTCAACGCGTGATAGCCGGTTCGCGCCGTCGACCGCATAGACCTGATCGTCGTATCCGACGGCGACGGCGTAGGCGGTTGCCCCAAGATTTGCCAGCGTGCTGACCGTTGCGTTCGGCGCAATCTTGAGCACGTTGCTGCCGCTGACTGCATAGATGTTGTCCTGGCTATCGACCGCCAGGCCGTTACCGACCGTAATGCCCGTGACGAAGTTGCTCACCACACCCGCCGGCGTGATCTTGACGATGCGGTTCGGGTCGGCCGAGTAGATGTTGCCCTGACTGTCGCCGGCGATCGCGCGGCCGTAAGTATTCGATACTGCCGCAAGGCGCGCCCCTGATGGATCAATGCGCGTTACGGCCGTGGAGTCGGCGCCTTGCACGCGCAAGATACCCGTGACCGGCCGAGTGCCCGGGGGGACCTGCCTCTGCGCGACGTCGATCGTGCCCGTGGCGTTGGGACCGACGTGCAGCGTGTTGCTCAACGTGCCCTGCGCGACGTTACCGTCCAACACGACCTCGACCGCATAGTCGCCGCTCGCGGCCGGGACCCAGGCGCCGAAATTCACAATGCTCGCTTGACCGCTCAGGTCGAGCCCGCTGATGCCAACGGAAGTTGTGTATACCGTCGTTCCCGGCTGGATCGGGGGCGCGGCTGCCTGGGTCGTGAATTTGGCGATGGTGTTGGCCCCGCCGACGATCGTGTATACGGTCGTGCCGCGTGCCGCCAACCCGGTAAACGCGCTCGCAACCAGATCGCTTGTCGCCAGCTCACTGCGCGCGCCGGCCGCATCAAAGACGGCAAGCCTGTTGCTCGAGTAGGCGACGTACAGATTGCCCGCGCCCTCGAACGCCAGACGTTCGGCCTGCGCCAAATTGCTCGCCACCAAGGACAGCGTTGCGTCGGCATTGACCCGCACGACCACGCCGCGCGTGCTGTCGGCGACCAAGACCTCCCCGCCCCCTCGCAGCTCAAGATCGCGCGCGCTCGCTAGGCCGCTCGCCGCCTTGATGTACGATCCGTCCGCCGCATGGCGTAGTAAGGCACCGTCGTTGTTCGACGCCACGTACAGTGATCCATCACCGGCTCGTGCCAAACCGTAGGCCGAGAGGCTATTAAATACGCTTAGCTGCGCACCGGCCGCCGACAACACCACGATGTCGCTGCTGCGTGAGGCCGTAATGCGCCCATCGGTTTCGCGGTACATGTAGTTGACGCCGCTGACGTTGGCGAACGCCTCCAGCCTGCCGTCCGGCCGCACGCGCAAGATTTGGTTCGGGTAGTTGTTCGCAACCAACAGACGGCCGGCGCCATCGAACACCAAGCCCTTGGGTTGAACAAGACCGGCGAATCGATCCACGACGGCGCCGGTGCCGCTAAGCGTCACGAGCTCGTTGCGGCTGTTGTCCACCACGCCGATAGTGCCGCTCGAGCTTACGGCGATGCCGGTGAGATAGCCGAATCCGGCGGCAAGCGACGAGAACTGTCCCGTCACCACGTTGAGTCGCCGCACGCCGGCGGTGCTCGCGGCCAGGATGGTATCGTTCGATTCCCGTACCAGGTAAATATCCGCGCCCGCCGCGACCACCTCCGGCAAGGCGCCGGGCGCCGCCAGCTTCAGGATGCGCCTATTGCCACGGCTCGCGATGTACAGCTCGCCCGCCGCGCCGGTCGCCAGGCCGCCCGGCTGCGACAGCGACGCGAACTGCCTATCGTGGGTGCGGTCAGGATTGAAGCGATTGATCGTTCCGTAATTGTCGATCGCCCACAGTCTGCCGGTGTTGTCCAGCGCGATACCCTGCTGGTACTGGAAGGCAAGCGGTCCGCCGGTCGCGAACACCGAAACCGCACCGGCGGCGCTGATGTGATTGACGGTGTTGTAGGCACCGACGTAGACGCCACCCTGCCCGTCCGCAACGAACGCGGCGGGGAAGGAACCAACAGTGTAGGTCGTCTGGCTGTTGTCGGGCGCGACACGCGTCACCGCCTGGTTGTAGTAGTGGGCGACCCAGACGTTGCCCAGTGGATCGGCGAGCAGGCCGTAGTACACAGCGCGCGTGAACGTCGCAAACGTCGATACCGCGCCGGTGCTGTCGACGGTGTATACCGTCGTGCCGCCCCACGTGCCGACCAACAGGTTACCATTCACCGCGCGCGCGATGGCCGCGGGATTAAACGTCAGCGTCGCCAGGACCGACACATTACCGTTCGGGTCGATACTCAGCAACCGCCGCAGGCTGTACTCCGTAACGATCAAGTTGCCGGTGGCGTCGAACACCATGTCATAGGCATTGTTGAGGCCGGATACGAAGCGGCTGACCTGGCCCGCCGGCGTCACACGCGTGATGTGACTACTCGTAAGGATGTAGATATTTCCTGCGGCGTCCGTGCGCATGCTGCGCACAGTGGTAAATGACGCATCGCTGTAAACCGACAGAGCCCCGCCTGCGTCGACGCGACGGATGCGGTTCTGGCCGGGCTCTGACAGCACCAAGCCGTTCCCATCCGGCGCGGGCGCCAAGGCAAATGCCCCGCTGAGCCCGGTGGCGATGACCATGCGCGTGCCGTCCGGCGCGACGCGGTTCAGCTGGTGCCCTTCCAGCACGTACAGGTTGCCGTCCGAGGCCATGTGCAGCGCGCTCGGACTGACACCGGTGGCAACGGTCGTGGTCGAACCGTCGGTGCCGAGGCGCACGACGTTGGAGGCGACCTCGTTCCCTACGTAAGCGTTGCCGCTTCCGTCATAGGCAACAGCATTCGGTCGATTGAGCGCGCCCTCCACCAAGACCGATACCTGGCCGGTTGGCGTGACCCGCACGATTTGATTGGAGTTGTAGTTCGATACGACGAAGTTACCGTCCGGCGCGATTTTGACGTCATACGGCCCGGCCAGTCCGGTAGCGATAGTCGTCACCACCCCGGCCGGTGTGACTTGCACCAGGCTGTTGCTACCGAAGGCGGTGACGTACAGGTTGTCGGCGCCGTCGATGGCCATGCCATACGGCTGGTTGATTCCCGTGACGAAGGTCGACAGTGTCCCGGTTGCCAGCGAGTAGCGCGAAATAGCGTTGTCCCCACGGCTGGCAATGAACACGTCGCCGCTGCTCGCGATCACGAGCCCTTGGGGATTGGCGAGACCGCCGGCGACGATCTGACGCACCGTGGCGCCATCCGCCGAAACCTCGTGCAATGCGTTGCCGCGCACGATGTACACGCGCCCGTCATTCAGCGCCTTGATCGCGCGTTGACCGGATAAATTGGTCGTGACTTGGGTGCGCGTGCCACCGGCGCCGATGCGCACGAAGCTGAAGTTGGCGTTGAGCACGTAGACGTTGCCCGCCCCGTCCAGGCTCACGTCCACGGGGCTCGTGAAACCGGTGGCAAACACGCTCACCGCGCCCGCGGGCGTGATCTTGAGCACGTTATTTGCGCTCTGGTTCGCGACGTAGACGTTGCCGGCGCCGTCGACGTCCGCGCCCTGCGGGGAGTTGAGGCCCTGGCCGGTGACCAGTAACTCGCCGCTGGTGAGATCGCGTCGCTCCTGGTAACCGAGGTTCTTAAGGTAGACGCGCGCCGTGGCGGTGGTCGGGCCGATCACCTGGTTGCCGCGGTTGCTGATGGCGGCGGTGATGGCGACCGGCTTGCGCGCGGCGAGCTGCGCGATCGGCGGGTCGAACTCGACGCTGCCGCCGATCCGGTTGGTGGCCTCGACTTGCAGGCTCACCCCGCGCTCAGCGAGCAGCACGCCGCTGTTCCCGTCAATCGCCTGCACGATGACCTGGTACACGCCCGGGGCGTGGCGGCCGGTCTGCCAGTCGAGCGAAAAGTCCTTCTGGCCGTTGGCCGTCACACTCACGAGCGCGGTGCTCGGATCGCCGCCCAAGGGCACGCGCACCGCCGGGTATTCCTCGACGATTTCATTGGCGCCGTTGACCACTTTCACGAACAGGCGCACGGCGCGATCGGTTGTGGAGCTGTTGGCGAGCGTGGCGGTCAGCGCGGCCTTGGTGAGCGCCGGGTAGCTCGCGGCGTTGGCCGTGAGGCCCGTGATCGCGAAGTCCGACGCCGCGCCGCGCTCGAGCGTGATGTCGACGTTCGCGGTCCCGAAGCTCGCGATCGTGACCGAACCGGATTTGCTCAGGTAACCGACCGCGGAGGCGCTTAAGGTGAACTGCGTGGCGGTGATGCCCTCGATGCGGTAGCTGCCGTCGGCGGCGCTGATGGTCCCGCCGCCGCCTTGAACTGAGACGCTGGCGCCGGCGATGGGCGCGCCCGAGACCGCATCGAGCACCTTGCCGATGACCGTCGTGCTCGTGGCCGCGACGGCGCGCGGCAGGCGCACTTGACCGAGATCGATCACGCTGCCCGCCGGCGCCGCGGCGCTGTAGCCGACGGTCTGGTAACCGGTGCGCGAGATTTCGATTGCCAGCTGAACCGCGGTTAGCCCGGTGATAAGGAACGCGCCGGCATTGTCCGATTGCGCGCTGCCGCCGGTTACCGCCACCGACGCACCCGCGAGCGGCACGCCCGACTCGGCGTCGACCACGACGCCCTTGACCTGCACCGACGGGTCGGTGGGTGTGGAACCGGTCGTGTACAACCCGGGCGAGAAGTTCAACGTACCGCCCGCCACCACCGTGCCCGTACCGCTTGCCGCATCGAAGCCTGCGGCCGAGGCCGTGACCGTGACCGTCCCCGGCGGGCTCACGATCCGGAACGCCCCGGTCGCGTCCGTGGTCACGCTCGCGCTGGTCGCACCGGTCACGGCAATCAGCGCGCCCGCGATCGGCTGCGCGGTCGCGGCGTTGAACACGACACCGACGATCACACCCTGATCTGGCAAGGGCGCCAGGCGCACGGTACCGATGTTGGTCACCACTCCCACCTGGGCCGACACCGCCTGCGTGGCGCCGTTGAAGCCGGCGAGCTGATAGCGCAGCGAATACTGCCCGGGCGCCAGTTCGGTCAGGGCGAAGCTTCCGTCGGCCGTGGTTACCGTCTGCTTGCCGGCAATCTGGTCGACCGACACCGTGACGCCCGCCAGCGGCACGCCGGTGGCGTCATTGACGATTCGGCCGGTGAAGCTGCCCATCGTCGGCGTGACCGGCGGCTTGACGTTGGCGGCGAGATAGAGCGCCCGCAGCGCGAGCGCCGTCGTATACGCATCGTCTACCCACGAACCGCTCGCGAGCTGCCGCGCCTTGAGCGCATCGAGCGAGGCGCTATAGCGGCTGGTATCGGAAACCACCGGCACCAGCGCGATCAAGGCTGCCGCCGTCTCAAAGTCTTGGCCCCACCCGCCACCGGTCGCCTGGCGCTGCAACAGATACTGCGCCGCCCGATCGATGGGCGCGGAGACGTTATAGAGCAGCACCACGCGCTGCAAGGCCGTGAGCGCCAGCGATGTTGCAAGCACCGAGCTGTCGTTCGAAGGACCTAACCCAAAGCCGCCGTCGGCGCGCTGCTGCTGGGTGAGGAAATACACCGCACTGCCGATCACGTTGGCGTCGGCGTAGTTGGCCGCCATCAGCGCCTCGAGGGCGAGTGCCGTGTCGTAGGCATTGCTCGCGTGGCCTACTTTGTCGCTAAAGCCCCCGTCGTAGTTCTGGTGCGTGAGGAGCGTCGTGATGAACGGTGTGACCGCAACTCCCGCGGCCGCGTTGACGATGATCTTGCGGGTGAGGAATTCGGTGTTTACTTCGGGGTCGGCGTTGATAAACCCGAGCGCGGCGGCAGAGGCCGGCTGGGCTTGTTGGCCGAATGAGCGCCAGGCCCGCAGGACTTCGCTCGTGGTCTGCACCGGCGAGGCGAGCGTGGTGGGTGTGGAACCAAAACTGCCATTGGCATTCTGCTGGGTGGCGAGCCAGCCCAGGCCCTCGGCGGTGCCGGCCAGTGAAGAAAACGGCAGCACAAGCAACAACCACAGCGCGCGGGCACGGTGGCGTATGGCTTGTGATCGTGGCTGCCGGTTGGTCATTTCTATTCTTGTTTCTTCATTTCAATGTTGCCTGGAAAGTCTGGACCTCATTTGTTTTC
>CAYZVX010000018.1:21631-38136 GCA_964482055.1 uncultured Acidiferrobacteraceae bacterium | reverse complement strand
CGTGCCGCCTGCGCACGCAGGGCGCGCTGCATGTCGACGTCGGCCAGGCGGCGGGCCTGCGCCGTGGCGTGCCCGATCTCGCGCGCGAACGGCAGCCCGGCCAGGCGCAACAGGTTCACGTCCTCGACGAACATGCCGAGCAACTCGGCCTCAAGCTCGGACGCCAGGCGCGTCGCCGCCTCGAGCGCCGCCAGGCTCTGGCGCGAGGCGTCGAGCGCGACCAGGATCCGGCGGATGTGCAGGCGCTCGCTCACTCGGGCGCTCCGCCCTCCGCTGCCGGCGGGGCCCCGAACAGGCGCGCCTGCTCGGCGAGCAGCATGAGCTTGACCTCGACGCGCTGGTTGATCGTGCCGTCCGGAAACAGGCCGCTCTCATCGCGCGCACCGGCCGGCGTGCCAGTCAGGAGCTCGATGCCCTCATCGATCGTGGCAATCGGGTAGACGTGGAACTTGCCCTGCGCGCAGGCCTCCACCACGTCGTGGCGCAGCATGAGGTGCTTGACGTTGGCCGTCGGGATCAGCACACCCTGCTCGCCGGTCAGGCCGCGTTCCCGGCATACGTCGAAGAAGCCCTCGATCTTTTCATTGACGCCGCCGATCGCCTGCACCTCGCCGTGCTGGTTGACCGAACCGGTCACGGCCAGGGACTGCTTGATCGGCGCATCGGCCAGCGCCGAGAGCAGCGCATACAGCTCGGCCGAGGAGGCCGAATCGCCTTCGACCTCGCCGTAGGTCTGCTCGAAGACGAGGCTCGCGGACAGGGACAGCGGCCGGTCGGCGGCGTAGCGCGCACCGAGAAAACCCGCCAGGATCAGCACGCCCTTGGCGTGGATCGGCCCGCCCATCTCCACCTCGCGCTGGATGTCGACCACCTCGCCCTTGCCGAGGCGCACGCGCGCCGTGATGCGGCTCGGGTGGCCGAAGGCGAACTGGCCGAGATCAACCACCGACAGGCCATTGACCTGACCGACGCGCGCGCCCTCTGTGTCGATCAGTATGGTCCGGCGGCGAATCGCCTCCTGAAGGTGTGCGCGCACGCGATCGGAACGGAAGATGCGGGCGTCGATCGCCTGCTGCACGTCGGCGCGCGTGATGACCTGGCGCTGGTGCTCGCGGGCCCAATAGTCGGCCTCCCGCAGCAAATCGGCCAGGCCGCGCAGGTGGATCGACAGCTTCTCGGCGTCCTCGGCATGCCGCGCGCTCTGCTCGACGACGCGCGCGACCGCGGCGCGGTCGAGCGGCAACAGCTGCTCCTTGCGCGCGGCGGTGGCGATCAGCCGCGCGTAGAGCAGGTTCGACTCCGGGGTGCGATCCATGGTTTCCTCGAAGTCCGCTGCCACTTTGAACAGCTCGCCGAACTCCGGGTCGTAAGCGTTGAGCAGATAGTAGAGCAGACGTTCGCCGATCAGCACGACTTTGACGTTGAGCGGAATCGGTGCCGGCTCGAGCGAAACCGTGCTGATCAGGCTCAGGGCCTGGCCGAGCGACTCGATACGCAACTCGCGCGACTGCAGCGCGCGCTTTAGCCCCTCCCACGCAAAGGGTTGCAGCAGCACCTTGCGCACATCGAGCACCAGATATCCGCCATTGGCACGGTGCAGGGCGCCGGGCTTGATCAACATGAAGTCCGTCACCAGCGCGCCCATCTGCGCCAGGTGCTCGACCCGCCCGATCAGGCCGTTGAATGTCGGGTTGTCCTCGTAGATAACTGGCGCACCCTTGGTATCGCTGTTGTCGACCAGGACGTTGACCTGGTAGCGGCGCAGCGACGGTGCTCCACCGGGGCGCGACAGGGTGATGCCGAGAAACGAGATCTCCTGCCCCTCTTCCTGGCGCTTGAAGTCATCGGCGTTCTCGATGACGGACTGCTGCACCTGATCGAGATACTCCCCGACCGCCGGCAGCGCGCCGTAGGCCCTCTTGAGCTCGCTGATCAGGTTGCCGACCGCGGACATCACGACGTCGCGATCGAGCTCGCGGATACGCTGCTGGCCCTCGCGACGGATCTGCGGCAGCTGGTTGATGATGCGCTCGAGGCGCTCCTGCAGGGCCGTGATGACCGCCTCGATACGCTTCTGTTCCGCCTCGGGCAGGCGCTGGAACTCCTCGGGGCTGAGGACCTCGCCATCGCGCACCGGCGCAAATGCCATGCCGCCGGGGGTGCGGATCAGGGCAATGCCGTGCTTCTCGGCCTCTCGGCGCAGGTCGTCAAAAATGCGTTCGTGCTTCTCCTTGATTTCCTCTTCCAACTCCTGTCGCCGGGTCCGGTACTCGTCGCTCTCGAAGGCCGCCGCGATGGCGCTCTTCAAGTCGTCCATCAGCTGCTGCATGTCGTGCTTGAGCCTCTTGCCGGTGCCAGCCGGCAGCTCGAGCACGCGCGGCACGTGCGGCTGCTCGAAGTTGTTCACGTAGCACCAGTCGGGCGGGACCGGTTCGCGCGCCGCGCGCGCCTCGATGAAGCGCTGCACGACGGTGCGTCGCCCGACGCCGGGGTGACCAAGCACGTACAGGTTGTAACCCTCGCGCCGGATGCCGATGCCGAACTGAATCGCCTCGGTAGCGCGCGGCTGGCCGATCACCTCGTGGAGATCGGCCAGCTCGTCGGTGGTCTTGAAGGAAAACTGCTCGGGGTCGCAGTGCGTGCATAGCGCCTTGGCTTCGAGCGGTTTCACGGTGCCCATGGCTCTCCTGATGGTCTGGTGCGCTGGTGCTGGTGAGGCTGGCATTGCCGCAGCCCGGCACGGCAGTCTACTGCCTGGGCAGCGCTCGGAATATGACGCAAATCAAACTCCCGACGGGCCCCGTCGGAGCCGCACGGACAGCCAGCAATTGGCCGGTGGCGGCCGGCGCCCACTCGCCCAGCCGTGCAGCCACGCCCGTGGCTATCCGCTCACCTGGCCATCGGCCTTGCCCGAAACCGAGGGCAGCGGGCAAGGATGGCCTGGTTGCGGACTAGGCCGATTGCCGGCCGGAATCGCCGGAAAGCTTGAATCGACCGACCGCGCTGTGCAGCTGGTCGGCGACCCCGGTCATCGTCTGAAAGATGCCGGCCGCATCGGCGATCGTTGCGCTGTTGTCCTTGGCCATGTGGGCTATCTGCTCGATGCGTACCGTGATCTCTTCCGTGGCCTTGGCCTGATCGTGCATGGCGGCGGCGATGTCTTGCACGATCGTTGCCACATTCTGGATCCCGGCATTGATCTGGCTCAATGCCGTGCCGGTCTCGTGCGCCCCGGCCACACCCTGCGCCATCTGCTCACCACCGCGACGCATGGTATCCACGACCGTGCGCGTTTCGGTCTGCACCTTGCCGATCATGTCGGCGATCTCGGCCGTGGCGCTGCCCGTGCGCTCGGCGAGCTTGCGCACCTCGTCGGCCACCACCGCAAAGCCGCGGCCCTGCTCACCGGCACGCGCCGCCTCGATCGCGGCGTTGAGCGCGAGCAGATTGGTCTGCTCGGCGATTTCCTTGATCACCTGCACGATTCTCCCAATCTCGTCGGAGCGGCGATGGAGTGCCTGAATAAGCTCGACCGATTGCGTCACCGTTTGCGCGACCGAGGTTATCCCGTCGAGCGCCTGGCGCACGACGCCGAGACCGCGGCTCGACAACTCGCCGGCTTGCATCGCCGCCTGCGCGGCCTGTTCGCTCTGCTTGGTCACGCGCCGTACCGTCTCGGTGAGCAGCTCGGCGGACTCAGCCGCGACGCGCGCCTGGTCCGTCTGCTCGGACGACGAGTGCGCGATCCGGCCGGAGGCGGCCGTCATCGTGTTGCACGTCTCGAATACGCGGTCGGTCGACTGACGGATCTGGCCAATAAGCCCGCCAAACTCCTGCGCCATGCGGTCAAAGGCGCGGCTCACGTCGCCGATCTCATCTTCATGGTCGATACCGACCCGCACCGTCAAGTCGCCGTCCGCCAGTTTCTGGGTGGCGTGCTGCAGCCGGCCCACGCCACGCGCGATCTCACGCGTCAGGAACAGGGCCGCCAGCATGATGAGCGCGAGACCCACGGCGATCGCCGCGATCGTCGCCAATTGCACGCGCCGTGTCAGCGCATCGACCGCATCATAGGTCTTCTTGGCGGCGTCGACCTGGTACTGGATCAGGGCGTCGATGCCCTGCGAGGCCTTGTCGAACGCCGGCTCGAGCGTCTGTTTGCGCAGGGCGTCCGCTTCCTTGTACTTCTCGTTCATGAGCAGCTGGATGGTCGGCATCACGCCGTTTTGACCGAAGGCCATGCGCGCGGCGAAGAACTCGTCGTACAGTTTGCGTTCCTCCGGTTGCAGCTCATGCTCGGTGTAGGTCTGCAGGCGTTCGGCCACCTTGAAGATCAAGCCGTCGATTCGGTCCTTGTGAGCCACGGCCTCGAACACGTCCTGCTCCTCGCGGGCCTTGAGCAGCTCGATGCGGATCTGCATCTGGAAGTTGCGCACCTCATTGAGCAGATTGATGGCGGCGAGGTGCTGCTGGTAGACCTGGGACAGCGCGGACTTGGACTGGTGGATGCCAAGGAGGCCGGTGCCACTCGCGGCGAGCAGCAGCACGCAGGCAAACACCGTCAACAGGAACAGCTTGGTGCGGATTTTAAGATTCTTCCACGCGCGCATATGATCCCCGAAAATTGCTCCAACGCCCGATGACCCAACATCAACGTGCCGAACCTTCCCCGTCGCACCCACGCCGCGCTTCCCTGTGGGTCGCGCAAATCGGCCGTACCGCTTGTGCGTCCGCCTAAGCCGTGCCTGCCGTCCAACCGGGGGTTGACCGGATCCCCCGGCGCGGCGGCGTCCCTGCCCTGCCGCCCACAAGCGACGCACGCCATGCCCGCCTCGACCCCATCGCTCGGCTCGCGCAACCGCGGCCATCTTTGAGCGGACGAACGGGCGCAGCGAGCAGGGCTTGCGTCTCACCCCGTTCGCCTCGCATCGGGACGAACGTCGAGACCTTGAGGCCGGGATAGTTCGTCGAAGGACTCACTTCTGCCTCATCGGCGAGCCTGTTCCGTGCCCACCGCGTGGTCTCTAAGGTGTACAAGGCCGGAGGACTGACAGCGGCCTAGCCGGTCCATACCCTATCGGCCGGAGGCCGCGAGACTTTAGGTCGTCCTTGGCGTCAGCGCCCACGAAATGGGCCAGCACGATCGGTGCCAGAGAGTTGCCATCGCGGCCGTCCTTGGGCCCTGCCTCAAGTGGCGGAGCCCGGCAGCCAATCACTAACGGTTCTTGTCGAGGCGCAGGAGGGGCGCGCAGGCCAAGGGCCTAGGCAACCTGCACGGGGATGCTGTGGCGGATGTGGGTGATGCGGTTTTGCGCGTCGACATAGACCAGACGCGGCTTGAAGCCGGCCAGCTCGCGTTCCTCGAGCTCGGCGTAGGCACAGATGATGACGACATCGCCCGGCGCGGCCTTGTGTGCAGCGGCGCCATTCACGGAGATGATGCCGGAATCAACCTCGGCCCGAATCGCATAGGTGGCAAAGCGCTCGCCGTTGCGCACGTTGTAGACCTCCACTCGTTCGTATTCGCGAATATCGGCGGCGTCGAGCAAGCGGCCGTCGATCGCCACCGAGCCCTCATAATCGAGCTCGGCGTGGGTCACGCGCACGCGGTGCAGCTTGGCACGAAGCAAGATTCTACGCATGAAATTGGGGGGTTGCTGACCGGACTCATTGCATTATCCGTCCTCGCCCGGCGGATTTCAAACTCACCGGCAGCCCCGAGCAGGCAAAGTCTGCCGCCAAGACGCCAAGAACGCCAAGCTGCGTGTGGTGAGCAAGCGGCCTCTCTCGGCGACCTTGGCGCCTTGGCGGTCGAGAGCCATATTCATCGGTCGCGCACCAGCTCGACGTTGTCGATGAGACGCGTGCCGCCCAGCCAGGCGGCCCCCAGGATCACGAGCGCTCGATCTCCGCTGCCGGCGATGCCGAGGTTCTCCTGCCGGCGCACGCTGACGTATTCGGGCCGAAATCCCTGCGCCTTGAGTCGCTCAACCGCCTGTTTCTCGAGCGCCGGGATTGGCGCTTCGCGCGCGCGCAGCCGCTCACGCAGGTCGCACAGGGCCGAATAGAGCCTGGGGGCGCGCGCGCGTTCCTCGGCGCTCAGGTACTGATTGCGCGAGCTCATCGCCAGGCCGTCGGGCTCGCGCACGGTCTCCACACCCAGCACTTCGATCGGCAGGCCGAGGTCCAGCACCATCAGCCGAATCAGTAGCAGTTGCTGGTAGTCCTTCTTGCCGAACACGGCGACATCCGGCGCCACCAGATTGAACAGCCGGCTGACGACCGTGGTGACGCCGCGAAAGTGGCCTGGACGCGTTGCGCCGCACAGGATATCGCTTAATCCAGGAACCTCGACGCGCGTCTGTGCGTCCTGGCCGCGCGGATACATCTCGCCGTCCGACGGCGCGAACAGCACATCGACTCCGGCGCGTTCGAGCGCGGCGCGGTCCTCGTCCGGTGTGCGTGGATAGCGCTCGAAGTCCTCGCTCGGACCGAACTGCAACGGGTTGACGTAGATGCTGGCCACCACGACATCCGCATGCTTGCGCGCCTCATGCATGAGGCGCAGGTGCCCGGCATGCAGGTTGCCCATGGTGGGCACAAAGCCGATGGTCTCGCGCTTGGAACGCCGGTAGGCGAGCTCGACGCGCAGCGCGGCGGCCGTCGACGCAACGATCATGTATAGCTGTGCTCGGGGCCGGGAAAGCGCCGTTCCTTGACGGCCGCGACGTAGGCGCGAACCGCCGCCTCGATCGAATCGTTGCCCGGCATGAAGTTGCGGGAAAACTTCGGCGACGGGCGCGGATAGATCCCCAGCATGTCGTGCAGCACGAGAACCTGCCCGTCGCAGTCGGGGCCGGCGCCTATCCCGATGGTCGGAATGGCGAGGTTGGCGCTGATGTCGCGCGCAAGCCCCGCGGGCACCGCCTCCAGCACGATAAGGCTCGCCCCGGCCTCCTGCAGCGCCCGCGCGTGCGCCAGGAGCTGGCGCGCCGCATCGTCGCCTCGCCCCTGTACGCGGTAGCCGCCGAGCTGGTGCACCGACTGCGGCGTGAGACCGATGTGCGCGCACACCGGCACGCCGCGCTCCGTGAGAAAGCGTACGGTCGGGGCCATCACCGCGCCGCCCTCAAGCTTCACGACCTGCGCACCGCCGCGCTGCATCAGCCGGCCGGCGCTCGCGAGCGCCTGCTCGGGGCTTTTCTGGTAACTCATGAACGGCAAATCGACCACCAGCAGGGCGCGGCGCACGGCACGCGCCACGCACGCGCTGTGGTAGATCATGTCGGCCATGCTCACCGGCAACGTCGACTCGTGCCCCTGGACCACCATGCCGAGCGAGTCGCCCACCATGACGAGATCCACACCCGCGCGATCCAGCAGGCTCGCGAAGCTGAAGTCGTAGGCCGTGAGACAGGCGATTCTCTCGCCCGCGCGCTTCATATCCCGCAGGGTTGCCACGGTCACAGGCTTCATACCGGGCTCACCAGCGGATTGAAGAAGTGCCGGCCGCTGCGGATCTTGCGCATGTGCGCAAGCAGCATCGCGAAGTCGGCGTCGCTGTCTACGATGTTGATCTCGGCGGCATTGACGACCAGCAGCGGTGCGGCATTGTAGTGATAGAAGAACTGCGTATACGCGTCGACCACTGCCTGCAGGTAAGCGCGGTCAATGAGGCGCTCATACTCCACGCCGCGACGTCGCACCCGCTCGAGCAGCACGTCCACGGGCGCCTGCAGGTAGACCACAAGATCCGGGCGCGGCAGCTCCACGCTCACGTGGGCGTATACCTGCTCGTAGAGCCGCAGCTCATCGTCGTCGAGGTTTACGCGCGCGAACAGCTTATCCTTTTCGATGAGGAAGTCCGCCACATGCCCGCTGGTGAACATGTCGCCCTGTTTGAGAACCTCGATTTGTCGGACGCGCTGAAACAGGAAAAACAGCTGGGTCGGCAGCGCGTAGTGCTGCCGGGAGTGATAGAAGCGCTCGAGGAACGGGTTCTCTTCCGGATGCTCGAGCAGCGCCTTCGCTCCGAAGGCATCGGCGAGGCGCTGGGCCAGGCTGGTCTTGCCCGCCCCGATCGGTCCCTCGACAACCACGTATCCCGGATTGTGCATGACGACGCGGGCGCTAGCGGGTCTGTACCGTCACTAGTCTATCAGGCGCGCCGGCCGGTGCGCTTTGCAGCCGCTCGATGCGCTGGCCGCGACAGGCCGCCGCGAGCTCGGCCACGCCGCCGCGCCCCGGAATCTCGAGCCGCGCATCGAGCTCGGCCAGCGGGTAGAGCACAAAGGCGCGCTCGTGCAGGCGCGGATGCGGCAGCTCGAGCTCGGCCGTGGCCCGTGTCTCACGCCCGTAAAGCAGCAGATCCAGATCGAGGCGACGCGGACCGCCCCGTGCGCCCGTGCGCACACGGCCATGTCTGCGCTCGAGCGCCAGCAGCTCCCCGATCAGCTGTTCCGGTGTCAGCGCCGTGACCACGCGGCACACGGCGTTGATGAACGCGGGCTGGGCGGTGTTGCCAACCGGCTCCGTGCGGTACAGCGACGAACAGCGATCGAGCTCGGTGTGCGGCAGGCGTGCCAGGGATTCGATTCCGCGGCAGACCTGCGCGAGCGGCTCGTCCAGGTTGCTGCCGAGACCGATATAGGCGATTTCGCGCTCAGCCATGCGCGCCGCTGGTCGGGCGCGACTCGGAGCGGCCCGAGCGTTTGCGCCGGCGACGCCGGCGCTTGCCCCCCGGCACCGGACCGAGCGCTGAAGCCATGCGCCGGCGCTCGTCCTCGCCCACTTCCTGGATGCGGGTCCACCAGTCGGCCAGCGTCTGGTCGACCTCGCCGCACTCGGCGCGCAGCAGCAGAAAATCGTAAGCCGCGCGAAAACGCGGGTGCGCGAGCAGTCGCGGAATCTGGCTCGCGGCGCGCCGCTCGAAGCGGCTTTGCAGAAACCAGATCTCGCGCATCGGCACGCTGAAGCGCTTGGGCAAGGCGGTGTGCTTGAGCTGTTCGCGCAACACCTCGTCGATGGCGCGCATGAACGCATCCTGGTGCTGCGCCCCGTTGGCGATGGCGAGCGCCATGCGCTCACGCACCGGCTCCCACAGCAAGGCGGCGAACAGGAACGCCGGGGTCACGGGCTTGCCGCCGTTGATGCGCGCGTCGGTGTTGCCGAAGGCGCGCGGCACGAGCGTGATCGGGTAGCCGCCCTGCTCATGCGCGAGGTTCTCGTCGGTGAGCGGGAACAGATACCGAAAAAGCCCGTAGTGGCGCAGCAGCTCGAAGGTCTCAAGGGCGTAGCCGCCGTGAAAGAGCTTCAGCACCTCTTCGAACATGCGCGCCGGCGGCACGGTCAGGAGCAGTGCCCCCATCGATGCAAAGGGCGCCGCCGTGCGTTCCTCGATCTTGAAGGCGAGCTTCGCCGCGAAGCGCACCGCGCGCAGCATGCGCACCGGGTCCTCCCGGTAGCGCTCCTCGGGATCGCCGATCACGCGCAAGATTCCGTTGCGCAGGTCCTGCATCCCCCCGACATAGTCAATCACGCTACGGTCGCGGATGTCGTAGTAGAGCGCGTTGACCGTAAAGTCGCGCCGCACGGCGTCCTCTTCCTGGGTGCCGAAGATGTTCTGATCCATCGGCTCCTGGGCAGATTCGGTCGTGTCGGCGCGTGGTTGGCTCGCCTCCGTGTCCTCGCCCTCGTGCTCCACATCTTCCTCGAGCGCCTCGCGCCACTCCCGCGCACCGGCGCTGCGAAATGTGGCCACTTCGATGATCTCGCGCCCGAAACGCACGTGCACCAACCGGAAGCGCCGGCCAATGACGCGCGCGTTGTGAAACAGCTTGCGGATCTCGTCGGGCCGCGCATCCGTGACGACATCGAAGTCTTTGGGCTCGCGACCGAGCAGCAGGTCGCGCACACACCCGCCGACGAGCAATGCGGCGTAGCCAGCGTCGCGCAGGCGGTGCAGGACTTTCAGGGCGTTTTCGCTGATGAGCGTGCGCGAAATGGGATGCTCGGCACGCGGGATGAGGACCGGCGCGTTAATCTTGGTATGCCTTGTGGGTTGCGGATCGATAACCGACCATGGTTTGGTTGTTTAATCAATATCCGTACGTAATAATACACCCCGCCCGCCGCTGTGCGCAGCAAACCGCCGCTCCCTTCGTCTAGTGGCCCAGGACGTCGCCCTCTCACGGCGAAAACAGGGGTTCGAGTCCCCTAGGGAGCGCCACACCGGCCATCCATGGCGTCGCGCTTGGACTTCGACACACCCCGGCCTCGCCATCCGTGGCGAGGCGCTGCGGCGGCGCGGACACACGTTAGGTGTGTCCGCGACAACTCCGCCTCGCCCCCTAGGGAGCGCCACACCGGCCATCCATGGCGTCGCGCTTGGACTTCGACACACCCCGGCCTCGCCATCCGTGGCGAGGCGCTGCGGCGGCGCGGACACGCCGTCGCGGTATTGCCGCAGATGCTTTCCCGCTCCTGCTGCACAGCCGGCCTTAGCGTCGCTTGATTATTCCCGAAACCAGCCGCATTTCTCAGGGTCACCAGCCCGTTTTGAGCCAACCCGCCGCATGAGCCAGTCCGCCTACATCGCCGACGTCAGTCAAAACGACTTTGATCAAATGGTGCTGCAACGCTCGCACCAGGTGCCGGTCCTGGTCGACTTCTGGGCGGCCTGGTGCGGACCATGCCAGATGCTCATGCCCCTGCTTGCCAGACTCGCCGAGGAATACGCCGGCAAGTTCTTTCTTGCCAAGGTCAACACAGACGTCGAACAGGGCCTGGCCGCGCAGTATGGTATCCGCAGCCTCCCGACCGTCAAGCTCTTCAAGGACGGCCGCATCGTCGATGACTTCATGGGCGTTCAACCGGAGCGCACCATCCGCGCGCTGCTCGATCGGCATATCCCGCGGCCGTCGGACGCCATGATCGATCAGGGGATCACCGCGTTACGCGCCGGCGACGCCGCCAGCGCCCAGCGTCTGCTCGAGCAGGTCCTTGCGCTTGAGCCGAACAACGACCGGGCACGCCTCGAGCTGGCCGGCGTGCACATCGCGCAGGGCCGGTTCGAGGAGGCCACGGCGTTGCTCGATGGCCTGTCGGCGGACGGCAAGCTGGATCCTCGCAGCGCGGCACTGCGCGGACGGCTCGAGTTCGCACGCGTGGCGGCCGCGGCGCCGCCGGTCGCGGAGCTGGAAAGGGCCATCGCGGCCAATCCCGGCGATTGCCTGGCGCGCTACCAGTTGGCAGCGGTGCGCGTGCTCGCCGGCGACTACGAGCGCGCGCTCGGGGAGCTTCTGGAGATAGTGCGGCGCGACCGAAAGTTCGGCGACGACGCGGGCCGCAAGGCGATGCTGGCGGTATTCAATCTGCTCGGCAGTGGCGAGGAGCTGGTGAAGAAGTACCGCACGCTGCTGTCGAGCGCGCTCAACTAAGCGCTCACGGTTGTGCGCCTGCCTTCGTGAGCAACTCGACGACGCGCGTGTAGCCCGCGCGGCTCGCGATCTTGAGCGCACTGTCCCCGCGCGCATCGCGCATGTTCACATCAGCGCCGCTGTCGAGCAGCAGCTGCACGACGTCGCCATAGCCTTTGTAGGCCGCGGCCATCAGCGGAGTCTTGCCGCTCACGGTCTTGACGTTGACGTTGACGCCCTGCTGCAGCAGGGACTGGACCACCGCGACCCGCCCCTTGAGGATGGCGGTGAACAGCGCCGCGGCGCCATGCACGCTCTTCGAGCGACCCGTCTTCTCCAGGCCGGTAGGCAGTTTGAGCAGCTTGTTCGACAGCGAGATCACGATCATCGCCACCAGGGCCAGCAGCATGATCTGCGGGTCGACGCCGAATTCCTTGGCAATCTCCTCGGGCAGGTTCGCGCCGATCGCGAGGATCGCGATCACCAGAATCAGCGTGAACTTCAGGTAGCGCACCAGCGCCACGGCGACTACGCCGAGCAGGCCCGCCAGCAGGATGCGGCGGTCGAAGCTCAGGGTGTCTTGCAGCTCCGGAGGCAGATTGGCCGCGATGGCGAGAAGAACCACCAAGCCGACCAACACCCAATCCCGTTTGGATTCTTTAAGAACGACCACGCGTCCGCTCCTTTGCGACTTGGAATCCTTTGTCCCGACTGTCTTTTCTGCGCCGTCGGTGCGACAGGCGCGCTGATTCGGAGTATAGACGACGGTCAGCGCATGGCCGGTTGGGGCGCTGTCAAAATCTGACTCAGCCAGGCGGAGATGTCGCGCACCTCCTCAAGGCACACGCTGTGGGGCATTGGGTACTCGTGCCACTCGACGGGAAGTCCCCTGGCGAGCAGCGTCTGGCACACGCGCTGCCCGAGCTTGAAGGGCACGAGCGGGTCCTGCTGGCCATGGGCAAGGAAGATGGGGGTCATGGCGTTTGCCGGGTGGACCTGCGCCGCCAGGTCCTCGACCCCGGCCAGCGGGGCGGACAGCGCCAGTATCCCGGCCAGCGGCTGCGGGTATCGCAACCCGGCCGTGAGCGCGATGACGCCACCCTGGGAAAAACCTCCCAGCACGATGCGCGACGCTGGAATGCCGCGCGCGTTCTCGCGCTGAATCAGTTCCGCTACGATCTTCGCTGAGTCTTCGATATGGCGGCCGTCCTGGGCAAGCCCATGCTCTCCCATGCGGATGTCATACCAGGCACGCATCACAGTGCCGGCGTTGAGCGTGACCGGACGAAATGGGGCGTGCGGGAACACGAAGCGTACGGCCAGATGCGCGGGCAGGCGAAGCTCGGGAACCAGGCCTTCGAAATCGTGTCCGTCGGCCCCGAGGCCATGCAGCCAGATGATGCTCGCGAGCGGTGCCGCACCGGTCTCAATTTCAACCGGCGGCTCCGTTTGGCCGGCGGCTGCGCTCAAGACTCGCCCCGGTAGATGCAGCCCGAGGTGCAGGTCTCGCGCACCACGATCTGCGAGAGCAGCGGCAGCGTGGGCTTGAGCCGCTGCCAGATCCAGCGCGCCAGATTTTCACTGGTCGGATTCTCGAGCCCGGCTACCTCGTTCAGGCAGTGATGGTCGAGCTGGTCGTAAAGTGGCGTGAACGCGCGGGAAATGTCAGCGAAATCCTGGACCCAGCCCTCATCCGCCCGTACCGGCCCCTCGATGTGGATCTCGACCTTGAACGAATGGCCGTGTAGCCGGCGACACTTGTGCCCCTCAGGCACGCGTGGCAGGTAGTGCGCGGCCTCGATGCTGAATAGCTTGTATAACTCCACGTGACAGCCAGATATGCAGGGACAGTGTCTAGTTTAACGCATTGGAATTGGTGAACGCAGGAGCCCGCAAACCTCGGGGTACACGGACGCCATTGAACGCGCGCGGCACGCCACCGACCGCAGACCCGGGGCGACCAAGTCGATTGGCGCAGCGCGACGATGACGCGCCGCACAACCTGCGACCGACGGCGAAACCCCTGAGGGCTGTTCGAGAGGCTCGGCGTGATGCGCGACGGCGACAGCCGCGCGCCGCGACTCCAGGGATTAAGGGGGTAGAGCGACGCAGTAAGCCAGATCCGAGGAACGGCGCGGTTGCCGAGGGGTCGAGCCGAAGCCCTGGGCGAGACGTCCCTGTCTCAGGACCCTCGACTTCGTCCCGAAGTCGAAGCGAGCGGGGCATGGATGCCCCTCTGCAAACTCGCCTATCGAATAAAGGGCCAGACAGTGTCCAGCGATCCCCGCCGTACCGGCGCGGATTCGCCGTCGGCTCGGCGATCACCTGTAGCAGCCAATAGCAGCACCGAGTAGATGTCGCCCAGATACACCATGGCGGCGGTCTCATCCAAATCCGACAAGCCGAAATCCGGCGCCGGTCTGTCCAGACGCAGAATATTCGAAAGACTCATAGAGCACCCCCTGTATTTTTCCGGTATCGGCAACCCGGCCCTGGATCTTTAAGAAATTCGGAGCAAGTTGCATGCCACGCTCAGGGCGGCCGCGCCCGCCGCGAACCCCCTTCACGAGAACACTGGCCATTGAATTCTGGGGTGGCTGGAGCTGGGTGTCGCGTTACTAATTCACAAATCCGAAGATTCAGCTGACGCCGGAGGGCAAATGGCAATCCACGACACCGTCTGGATCGTGGTCAGGCACCGCACCGCGCCTGCTTCAAGAATGCCGGCCGCGGCAAGGGTGGGCCCCTTGGTTCGCGCGGTCGGCAACCTCGTGGGCCGACGGCCTAGCGCAGTTGGCCCTGTGTGCGCAGGTAAGCTTCGATTCGCCGCACACCCTCGCGCAGACTTTCCAGGGTGTTGGCGTAGGAAAAGCGCACGTGCTGCCGCGCTCGATGCTCGCCGAAGTCGAGCCCCGGCGTGATCGCGACGCCCTGCTGTTCGAGCAGCGCCTGGGCGAACGCCTGGCTGTCGCGCGTGAAGCGTGAGCAGTCCGCGTACAGGTAGAACGCGCCCTGGGGTACGACGGGGATGCCAAATCCCAAAGCACGCAGGGCCGGCAAAAGGTAACCGCGCCGCCCGGCAAATTCCCGGCGGCGGTCTTCCAGCTCGGTCTGCACGAGCGGATCGAAGGCCGCGAGCGCCGCATACTGCGCGACCGTGCTCGAGGCGAGAAACAGGTTCTGTGCCAAGCGGTCGATGGCTGGCACATACGCGCTCGGCGCGACCAGCCATCCCAGGCGCCAGCCGGTCATGCCGTAATACTTGGAGAAGCTGTTAAGCACGAATACGTCGGGCGAATTGCAAAGCGCGCTGCGCGCGGCCACCCCGTAAGTGAGGCCGTGATAGATCTCATCGACGATCAGGACCCCGCCGAGTTCGGTGACTGTCTGCACGATGCGCTGCAGCTCGTGCTCCGGCACCAGGGTGCCGGTCGGATTAGATGGTGAGGCCAGCAAAACGGCGACGGTGCGCGACGACCAATAGCGACGAATATGGTCGGCCGTGAGCTGGTAGTCGGTAGATGCCTCCACGGGAATCGACACGGCTTCGCCTTCGAACAAACGCACCAAGTGCCGGTTGCACGGATAGCCCGGATCGGCCAGCAGCACCTGATCGCCGGGATCGAGCAGCGCCGCGAAAGCGAGCGCCAGCGCGCCGGACGCACCGGGCGTCACGATCACCCGCACCGGGTCCGGGCGCGCATCCGGCGCATAGCTGGAGGCGATCGCCTGGCGCAACTCCGGCAGCCCGACGGCCTGGGTGTAGTGCGTGCGACCGGCGCGCAGCGCCGCGACCCCGGCCTCGACGATGCGCGCCGGGGTCGGAAAGTCGGGCTCACCGATTTCCATATGAATGATGGAGCGGCCCTGCCGCTCGAGCGCGCGCGCACGCGCCAGAATGTCCATCACATAGAACGGCTGGATAGCCTCCAGCCGATGTGCCAGCCGCGGATCATCCACTGCCATGTTTACGCGCCTCTTGATTCCCACGCCGCGCTCCTGCGGCAGCTCGCGCCGCCACCCGGCAGCACCAACAACTGCCGATGCGGCAGCGACCCGCCACGGCCCGGCGCAGTTACCGGTCAGCGGCCACCATGCACGGCGCGCGCCAGCGATAGATCGAAGTATGTCGCACCGTCGAGGCGGTGCCAGCCGGCGACCACACGAAACGGCTGGTGCGGCTCGCCGAGCTGATCGAGCACCAACTGCGCGCCGGTGAAATCCTGCGCCTGGGTGTATTCATTGGTCGTGATGACGGTCTTCAATCCCGCCGCACGTGCCGCGCACAGGCCGTTGTGCGAATCCTCAAAAGCAAGGCAGTCGCCCGGCTCCAGCCCCATCCGCTCGAGAACGTAGCTGTAGATATCCGGCGCGGGTTTCTTGGCCGGCACGACATCCCCTGCACCGATAACCTCGAACCACTGTTCGCCCTGCCTACCGAGAGTGCTTGCGAGCAGCGCGCTCACGTTGTCCGGTGTGGTCGTGGTTGCGATCGCCAGGCGCACACCCTGCGCGCGCGCCTCTTCGAGCAGGCGCCGCACACCCGGGCGCAGCGGGATCGCGCCCGCGGCCAGCATCTCGGTGTAGATCCGGGTCTTCGCTGCGTGCAGACGCGCGATCAACGCGTCGAGCGAATCCTGAGGCCGGGATTGCAGAGCAATTTCGGGGGCGGTCACGTGATCACGGTTTCCGCGAATGTCCGGCCGATAGCGGTCAACGTAGTGGCGCATGCGTTCCTTGCCGCCGGTCACGCAGAGCAATTCGCCGTAAAGCGCGACATTCCAGTGCCAATCGAGGCCGGCCTGTGCGAATGCACGGTTGAACGCGAGTCGGTGCCCGTCGCGCTCGGTGTCGGCAAGCGTGCCGTCTACGTCAAATATGAGCGCTTCCAGCATGGTCGGTCATGAATCGGCAATACAAATAGAACGGCGTCAGCATACCCGGGCGACTTCTCTTTTCTCGCAGCTTAGCTGACATACAGGTTGCGCACGAAACTCGCGGAGGCCAGGGTTGAGCCAGAGCGGCCTCGACTCCGGGATGGAAGTCGAGGGCCACTGTGCAGGGATGCACAGGTTGTGGACTCGATCC
>CAYZVX010000018.1:0-21531 GCA_964482055.1 uncultured Acidiferrobacteraceae bacterium | reverse complement strand
AACTCGCCAACGGGGCATCCCTGCCCCGCTCGCCTCGCCTCGATCCAATCGGCGAACTCGCCAACGGGGCATCCCTGCCCCGCTCGCCTCGCCTCGATCCAATCGGCGAACTCGCCAACGGGGCATCCCTGCCCCGCTCGCCTCGCCTCGATCCAATCGGCGAACTCGCCAACGGGGCATCCCTGCCCCGCTCGCCTCGCCTCGATCCAATCGGCGAACTCGCCAACGGGGCATCCCTGCCCCGCTCGCCTCGCCTCGATCCAATCGGCGAGTCCGCAACCGCGCCTTCCTTGGCGCGCGGCCCCTCGCTGATGTGCAGGATGCACGTATGCCGCGAAGGCCAGGGATGGCCGAGAGCGGCCCCGTTCCATCGACGAACCCTTGAAATTCTGATGCTTAGCCGCATTAAACGCCGTCTGGAGCGGGTTGCGACCCCCTGACCTTTCTGGTATAGATTCGCGCTTATTTTTTGGCCCAGCCGCCCTTCCCAAGGGCATTCATCAGGAGTTTGCGCATGCCGGCCAGCCGCAGCAGCAGCAAGAAAAAGGAACAGCCGAAAGAACGACAGATTTCTCCGGTCACCGGCATCAAGCCCTATGTGCCGAAGAAAGGCGAAAAGTACATGAACAAGAAGCAGCTGGAGCACTTCCATGCCGTGCTCCTGGCCTGGCGGCGCGAGCTCGAAGAGGAGATTACGCGCACGGTACACCAGATGCGCGATGAGCCGGAGAACCCGCCCGATCCGAACGACCGGGCCTCGCAAGAGACCGACATGTCGCTCGAGCTACGCTCACGCGATCGCGAACGCAAGCTGATCAAGAAGATCGACGAATCGCTCAAGCGCATGGAAACCGGCGACTACGGCTACTGCGAGAACTGCGGCGTCGAAATCGGCCTCGAGCGGCTGGAAGCACGCCCGACCGCTGAGCTGTGCATCGACTGCAAGACGCAGGACGAGCTGCGCGAGCGTCAGGTCGGCTGACGCCGCGCGCGGCACGCGCCGGCGTGCCGCCCCACTTCTTTCGGTTCCGAGAGCAACCTCTTGTCGACGGTACTGATCCGTAACGCCCGCATTGCGCGACCAGACGGATCGGTTGTCGACGGCGATCTCCTGTGCGAGGCGGGTCGCATCGCGCGCATCGACCGTGCGATCAGCGCGCGCGCCGATGAGAGCATCGACGCCAACGGCTTGCTGTGCCTGCCGGGCGTCATCGACCCTCAGGTGCACTTCCGCGAGCCCGGTAAGGAGTACAAGGAGGACCTTGCGAGCGGATCGCGCGCCGCTGTCAAAGGTGGCGTCACGAGCTTCCTCGAGATGCCCAATACCGACCCGCCCACCACCACGCAGGCCGCGCTCGCCGACAAGCTCGCCCGCGCCGCCGCCAAATCGGTCGCCAACTTCGGCTTCTTCATCGGCGCCACCCCGGACAACCTCGAAGAGCTCAACCGCGCCGGCCCGGTATGCGGCATCAAGATCTTCATGGGCTCGAGCACCGGCAGTCTGCTGGTCAATCGACCGGAGGATCTGGAGCGCATATTTGCCAATGGTCGGCGGCTGATCGCGGTGCACGCCGAAGACGAGGCGCGCATCAATGAACGACGCGCGCTGTTCGCGCGGCGCACCGATCCGGCCGTGCACTCGGAAATCCGCGACAACGAGTGCGCGCGGCGGGCTACGGAGCTCGCGCTGCGCCTCGCCAAGCAGTACAAGCGCCGACTGCACATCCTGCACCTGTCGACGGCCGAGGAAGTCGAGATGCTGCGCGCCGACAAACCGGCGTGGGTCACGGCCGAAGCGACCCCCAATCACCTGCTGCTCAACATCGACGACTACGCCACGCGCGGCGCGCTGGTGCAGATGAACCCGCCGATTCGCACCCGCGCCGACAACGCCGCGCTGTGGTCAGCGCTGCACGATGGCGTGATCGATTTCATCGCCACGGATCATGCGCCGCACACCCTCGCCGAGAAGCGCCGTCCCTACCCGGAGTCGCCGTCCGGTATGCCCGGTGTGGAGACCTCGCTACCGCTCATGCTGACCGAGATGAAGGCGGGACGCTGCACGCTTGCCGAAATCCAGAAGTGGATGTGCTACGGCCCGGCCGAGGCCTACGGTATCGCCAACAAAGGAAAGCTGCTCGAAGGCTGGGATGCCGACCTCACGCTCGTCGATCTCGAATTAATCAAGCCCGTGCGCAACGATGAGATGTTCACCAAGGTGCGCTGGTCGCCGTTCGAAGGGCGCGAGCTGACCGGCTGGCCGCAGTACACGCTCGTCGGCGGCCGCATCGCCTTCGAGCGCGGGCGCATACACGACGAGGTGCGCGGCGCACCGCTGAAGTTCGCCTGACCGCGGGCATGGACGTGCTGCTCATCCTGCAGGCGATCATCCTTGGCGTCGTCGAAGGTCTCACCGAATTCCTGCCGGTGTCCTCGACCGGTCACCTGATCATCGTGGGTGACCTGCTTGGGTTCACGGGCGAAAAGGCCAAGACCTTCGAGATTTTCATTCAGCTCGGGTCGATCCTCGGTGTGGTGTGGCTGTACCGTGCGCGCGTCGCCGACGTGGCACTGCACCTGCATCGACCGCAGCAGCGCCGGTTCGTGCTGAACCTGCTGATCGGCTTCCTGCCGGCGGCGGTGTTGGGTCTGTTGCTGCACAAGCAGATCAAAACTTACCTGTTCAATCCGTTGACGGTCGCCGCGGCGCTCATCGTGGGCGGGCTCGTCATCCTGCTAATCGAGCGGTTCGCGCGCCAGCCGCGCGTGGAACAGCTCGAGCAGATCCAACCGCTCGATGCCGTCAAGATCGGCCTCGCGCAGTCGCTGGCGCTGTTCCCGGGCGTGTCGCGCGCCGGCGCCACGATCATGGGGGGGCTGGTGACCGGCCTGTCGCGCAAAGCCGCCACCGAGTTCTCCTTCTTCCTCGCCATGCCGACGATGTTCGCCGCCACCTTGTACGAGCTTTACAAGGGCTGGGCGCTCATCGAGGCGCGGGACGCCTTCCTGCTGGCCACTGGCTTTACGGTGGCCTTTGTTACCGCGCTGGTCGTGGTCAATCTGTTTGTCGGCTACGTGGCGCGCCACACCTTTGTACCGTTCGCGTACTACCGTATCGGTTTCGGCATCGTGGTGCTGCTCTACTTCTGGTGAGCCTGGCATGGAATACCTCGCACAGTTTGTCGACCTGCTGTTGCACCTCGACCAGCACCTGACCGCGTTCCTGCAACACTACGGCGCCTGGGTCTACGTGCTGTTATTCATGATCGTGTTCGCCGAAACCGGCCTGGTGGTGACCCCGTTCCTGCCCGGCGACTCGTTACTGTTCGTTGCCGGAACACTGGCGGCGGCCGGTGGTATGGACATCCAGCTCCTCATCGTGCTGCTCACTACCGCCGCCATCGCGGGCGACACGGTGAACTACTGGTTCGGAAACTACGTGGGCTCCAGGGTGTTCACGAGTGAAAACTCGCGCTTTCTGAACCGGCAACATCTCGAACGCACCCACGCCTTCTACGAGCGTCATGGCGGCAAGACGATTGTCATTGCGCGCTTCGTGCCGATCATTCGGACCTTCGCCCCCTTCGTGGCCGGGGTCGGGAAGATGTCCTACCCGCGCTTTCTCGCCTACAACGTCTTTGGCGGAATACTCTGGGTCGCGTCGCTGACGCTTGCCGGTTACTACTTCGGCAACCTGCCTTTCGTGAAAAACAATCTGACCCTCGTGATCCTCGGTATTATCGTCGTCTCGATGATGCCGGGGGTCGTCGAGTACCTGCGCCAGCGCCGGCGTGCCTGATCGCCGGCTCCGGCATGGAAGCAGCGCGCCTGCTGGGCTATCTTTAGGCCATGATGCAGCGACCGACCTAGCCATTCGCGTCTTGACCCATGTCCGCCGAAGCCGGTCCCTCTGTCCACAAGCCGCGCGTGCTGGTCATTGACGACTCGCGCGTGATACGCAAGGCCGTCTCCAACATCCTGAAAGACGACTTCGACCTGCACGAGGCCGAGGACGGCGAAGCCGGCTTGGCGGCGCTCGCCGCTGACGAGCGCATTGAGGTGGTGATTTCCGACATCGAGATGCCCAAGCTCGACGGCTACCAGCTGATCTGTCGCATTCGCGCCGCCGACAGCGCGCGCGTTCGCGACGTGCCCATCATCGTCATCACTGGTGCCCAGGACGAGCAGACGCGCGAGCGCGCCTATGCCTGCGGCGCCACCGATTTCATCACCAAGCCGCTCGACAGCCTGCAGCTGCTGGCGCGTGCCCGCGCGCACGCCCGCCTCGATCAGACGACTCGCAAGCTGGCCGAAACCGAGACAGCGCTCGAACAGCAGGCCGCGGTCGACCCGCTCACGCAGTTGAACAGCCGGCGCTATTTCCTGCAACGCGCCACCCAGGATCTCGCCTACGCCAAGCGCCACGTCGAGCCCGTGTCCTTCATCCGCCTTGACGTCGACGGCATGGCCGGCATTCGCGCGCAGTACGACGCCACGGTCGCCGACCAGGTCCTGCAGTGGGTCGCTAAGATCATCCTGGCGACCTGCCGCACCGAGGACACCGCCGCCCATCTCGCGCCCGGGCAATTCGCCGTCATTGCACCGGCATCCGACCGGGTTCAGGCCGCGGTGCTGTGCGAGCGGTTGCGCACGACCATCGCCGCGCAGCCGTTTGCACAGGATGGCACCAGCATTCTGGTCACGGTGTCCCTCGGGCTGTCGACCCTCGGTCGCGACCCCGGCGACAGTGTCGAAGAGCTGGTGAAGCTCGCCGATGCGCGCCTGACGCTCGCCAAGGCCGACGGCGGCAACCGGCTCGGCGTCATTTACCAGGATGAGATGCCGGCACCGGAGGAGGCGGTGTTGGCGGAACCGGATATCGAGACCGCGCTCACCATGCTCGGCAATGGCGATGGCGGCAAGCTCCTGCCCTACCTGCCGAGCCTTATGAATCGCCTGACACCGCTGCTTGAGCTGTGCGAAAGCAACCTCGAGCTGGGTCTCGGCATCGCGCTCGAGTCGCTCCGCGAGAAATATCCCGACCTCAAGAAATGACCTGCCCGTCGCCGCCCGGACACGCGGATTTTCACAGCGCGTTTCGCGGTCGCTTTTCCAACCTGCTGACCTGGGAAAGCCTCGATAGGCTTTGGCGGACCGTGCGTGCCCAAGCCGATGCCGGCTGGTATATCTACGCGATTGGAATGCCGGTGCCGACGCAACCGGCGTCCGCCGCTGAGGTCAAGCGATTCGTTGACGCTGTGGACGCGCTGTTGCGGCACGAGCACCGCGAGGACTACTGCGGCATCGTTTATGTCGACAACGCCGACACGCCAACGCTGGTCAAGATTTTCGATCCGCACAATCTCGGCACCTCGTGCGGCTCGAGCAAGAACGCCCCACTCCCGGGCTGGGTGCTCTCGCGCCTGCCGCCGCAACCACTGATCGACAAGCGCCCGCTGCCGGCCGCTCGGCAGCGCTGGTGGCGTGCACTGTGGAACACCGACTGAACGGCTAGGGCAGCCGGTCCACCAGCGCCTGCGCCGCTTCCTTCAGGATGGTGCGAAGCGTCACGGCCTTCTCCTCCATCGATTCGAAGGCGTAATCAATTTCGTGCACGCCTTCCCAGGCGATCGTGCCGTCGGTGGTGTCCCAGACCTGGAAGAACAAACGTACGCGGGCGCTGTGAGTGTCCACGATCCGGATGCCGAAAATGCCGAAGCGATTCGAGCTGGATTGGGTGAAGCCGGCGAGCTTCACTTGCGCGACATAGCGCGTCTTGGTGACCGCACCGACCTGGGCCAGGATGTCACGCTTGAAGATACCGGTGTCGCGGTAGTCGGCATACATCTTGCGATACTCATCGGCCAACCCCGCCGCGTTGACCGCACTGAGCGTTTCGGCGAGAGCCAGCACGCGAATGGCCGGGCGCCGCTCCTTCAGCACCTCCGCGAACACGAACGCCACCGCCTGCTTTTCCTCCTCCTGGCCGGTGACGGTCGACGGCGTGATGAAGGCGAGCCCGGAACGCTCGAGATCGCCCGGCCGCAGGCTGAACGCCTGATGATTGGCGTCAGAGTGAACCTGGTGCAGACTGCAAGCGGGCGCAAACGCCATCGTGGCCGCCATCACGGCCGGCGCTGCGCCATGCCGCGCCCATTGTGCCGATGCCCGACCGAACCGTCTGAAGGCCGTCAGCGCCTTGCCTGTCGGGACCCTGCTCATGATTTCAAACGGCCTGTGTGGCGTCGAAGCGATTCTCTCCGCAAGGACTTCGCTAATCAACCCGCACCACCGCCATTCACCGCCGGCGGCAGGGCCACCGCTGGAGGCACGCGAGTCGCTGGCCTTTGCGTTAAGCTCTTGCTCGACCGATGAACCAAACTGCCCGTTGCCCGGCCTTCCGGCCCGCCTGGTGGTGCCGCGGCGCGCACTTGCAGACCTTGTGGCCGGTGTTGGTGCGGCGAGCGCCGCGCGTGCGTCTGCGCCGCGAACGCCTGGAGCTCCCCGACGGAGATTTCATCGACTTAGACTGGCTGGCCTGCGGAGCGACGGCTGACCCGCTGGTGGTCATTCTGCATGGCCTCGAAGGGTCATCCGACTCCCAGTACGCGCGTGGCCTGCTCGCGGCCCTGCAGCAGCGCGGCTGGCGCGCCGTGGTCATGCACTTTCGCGGCTGCAGCGGGGAACCGAACCGCCTGCCGCGCAGTTACCATTCCGGCGAGACCGGCGATCTTGCGCATGTTGTCTGCGAGCTGCGCGCGCGCTCGCCGCATCTGCCGATCGGCGTGGTGGGCTACTCGCTTGGCGGCAACGTGTTGCTCAAGTGGCTCGGTGAATCCGGCTCCACGGCTGTCGATGCGGCGGTCGCCGTTTCAGTGCCCTACGATCTGGCGCGTGCCGCTGCTCGCCTCGAGCACGGTGTGTCGCGCCTGTACCAATGGGAGCTGGTGCGGCGTCTGCGCGCCTCCGTCGAGCGCAAGCGCATGCGCATGATGCTGCCGCTGACTGTCGATGTCGGCAGGCTGCGCACTTTTCGCGAGTTCGACGAGCACGTGACCGCGCCGTTGCACGGCTTTGGCGGGGCGGATCACTACTACGCGGTCGCGAGCTCGCGCCAGTACCTTCGCGGCATCCGCGTTGCGACGCTGCTGCTCCACGCCCGAGACGATCCCTTCATGACCGAGCAGGCCATCCCGCGTCCCGATGAGCTCTCCGCGACGACCATGCTCGAGCTGTCCGCGCACGGCGGCCATGTCGGGTTTGTCGGCGGTGCCTGGCCGTGGTGCCCGCGCTATTGGCTCGAGCAGCGCATTCCGGAGTTCCTGCAAGACTGTTTCGCGCGCGTCGCCGTGCCGCACACCCGACCCGAGAGTATTGCCAGCCAACCCTAAGCTAGCGGTCCACGACCTCGAGGAAGGCCTTGCGCTCAGCCGGGTTCTCGAGCTCCTCGGCGAGCAACTGGTAAAAGCGGCTGCGATCACTGGTCTTCTGTGCCGTACGTTTGACCAGCACTCTGGCCAGCGGGCCGAGGTACGCCGCCAGCCGGTCCTCGGCCAGCTTGAGCTCCGCGCCGCTCAACGGTTCTCCCGAGGCGCGCCCGGCAGCCGATGCGGTGGACGTGCCGGGTGCGGCGCTGGCACTCGCCGTTGCACCTTGCACGCCGCCCGCGGCAAGCACAGCCAGCACCTTGTCGCGCTGCGCCTCCCCCGGCACGGCCTCAAGGAGCAGCCGTCCGAGCTCGGCGCCGTCCCGCGCACGGGCCGCCGCCTTTTTCACCAGCACGCGCGCCACCGGTCCGATGAACTCGGCGAGCGCCTCCTCCGCCCGATGCAGCACGTCCGGGTCCCAGACCGGGGCGGCGAGCCGGGCGGTTGCCTGAACCCGCTCGCTGATCGCCTGCGTGACCTGCTGCGTCACCGGCACTTCCGGCTGGCCGGGCATGCGCAACTCGTAGACCGCGTGCTCCTTCACGTGCTTGTCGCGCCGCACGCCGACGTAGGTGAACAGCTGGGCGTACTCCTGGGACAGGCAGGCAATCACCTCGTAGAACGAGCGCGAAACGAGGATCTGGTTCGGCGCGGCGAAGCTCATCACGCGCTGCGCGTTGTTGATACCGTCGCCCAGGGGATTGAGCTGACCACCAAGGCTGCGCACGAACCTGACGGGCCCGAGGTTGATGCCGATGCGCACCTTCACCGGCTCGGCGCGCCCGGTCGTCTGCTGCGTCAACGCGTCACGCAGCTGGATTGCGCCGAACAACGCCCGCTCCGGGTCGCCGAGGTAGCACAGCGCGGCGCCATCGCCGGTATCGACGACGACGCGCTCGCTTTCCGGGGTATCGGCAACCGTGTCCTCGATCAGCTTTTGCAGAAAACCCTTGGCGTTTACCTGGCGTGTGACCGAGCGCTCGGTGTATCCGGCAATGTCCAGGAAAACCACGCTGCACAGCCAGGTCTTGCCCTGCTGTTCCATGGCGATTCGCGCACCCGCTCGTCTAGCTCTCGAGCATCTTCATGGCCTTATCGAGGCTGCGGCGCATGCGGTTGAACGATGCACCGAGCAGGCTGATCTCGTCGCGCCCAGCCTCGGCAAACTCCGGCGCGTCCATCTTGCCCTTGCTGACCTCATCGGCGGTGTGCGCCATGCGCACGATCGGCTCGATGACGATGCGACGCAGCATGAGATTGAGGACGATGGTGATCGCGATGAACACGGCCACCAGCGCCCCCATGAACGTGTTGAACGCCTCGCGTGCTTGTCGCAATGGCAGCTCCATCGGCACCGAAATGATCTGTGCGCCGACGATCTCATTGAGCTTCCAGCCAAATCCGTTGGCCGTACCGTACAGCGACAGCATCGTCTTCGGCGCCGCATCCACCGTGCTATGGCAGACCAGGCAGGCCGGATCCTTGATCTGGATCGGCCGGGCGATGTAGAAGGATGGACCGTTCGGGGTCTCGCGTACGCCGACCGCCGTTGATTCCCCGGCGCCGCTGCGGAAGCGCTCGATGATGTCCGTCTCCCAATCGACGGCGCGATCGCGCGGATTGGTCGGATTGAGGGTCGCTTCCTTGTAGTGATACTCGGGGTAGGTCTTGCGCAGCTGCAGGAACGCCTGGGTCGCCGCATAGGCCGGCACCGTCTGCGGCAGGAAGCTGTGTTTCATCTGTAACGCGAGCAGCGGCCGGATCTCGCCGATCGTGTAGTTGCGCACGGCGAGTGCCGCTTCCATCATCAGCTGGGCGCGCTCGGCGACCTCCTGGCGTGCATTGCGCTGCAGGATGTTGTAGGACAGAAAGCCGGTCGCTACGAGCGCCAAGGCGAACACCGAGAGGATGACAAGGTTGAACTTCGCAATGAGGCTGAGGTCCCGGAATTTCATGCGATGTCTCCTACGTGGTGCAGATTCCGAATTGATTGTGTTTTGCTTGGCGCGGCCCGCCGCTAGCATCCCGGCAGGCGCGCGAATGCGCGCGTGAACCCGATCAGGCTGAACGTGGCCGTGCGCAGTCCCTTGCTCGGCCAGGTCGGCCAGTACCGCAGCGACACATCAACCTTGAGACCGGCCTTGAACTGGGAAATGATCGTCGCCGCGCTGCTCTCAAAAAGCGCGTTCTGGTCGAGATAGGCCTTGTCCGGCTTGATAAGCGCGCCATCGTCGACGCGGATCCCGACGTCGGGGTGGTTGAGATCGACGTTCGATTCCGTCAACACGAGGAGGGACTTGCCATCGACACGCAGATAGATCGTGGTTTCCTGCCGGCCATCGTCGATTCTCTGCTTCGGCGTCTCGACGACACAGCGCGTCTCATTGTGGAAGGGGTCGAAGATCTGCTTTGCGGTCCAGTTCTCCGGCGCCTCCGATGCGGTGGTCTTTGCTCCTCGCGCTGTCGGAACGCTGATCACACAGACGATCGCCGCAATCACCGTCGCGGCACGACGTATGGACTCACGCATGCTGCCCCATCCCCCATTGGTACGTTTGTTTGTTTCCGCTGCCCTGCACCACGAAACGGTGCTACGACGTATAGTAGCGTTGAGGGCCAACCCGTCAAAAGCCACGGCTGTATCGAAACGGCCACACTGGCTGGTCAATACCGCACGAGCGCGCGCACGAAAGCGTCGCGCTTCTGCGGATCGTGCAGCTCCTGCGCCAGCCTCTCGCAGAAATCCCGGGCATCCTTGGCGCCCGTCGCGGCACGCTTGACCAGTATTCGCGCCATCGGTCCCACGTAGCCGGCCAGCTCGCGTTCCGCTGCCTCCATGAGCGCGGCGTCGACCGCCGTGCGCGCGACACCCGCAGGCGCGGGTGGCGGCGCCGGCGGGGGTTTCTGCCCAAGGACCTCGCTCGAGCTCAACGCGCGCGTGCTCGCGAGAAACGAGGTCCGCGCTGCCTCGGAATCGATGAAGCGCGACAGCAGCTCGGTCAGGGCACCGACGTCGGCGGCGCGCGCGGCCGCCTTTTGCACCAGCACCTTCGACATCGGGCCGATGTGCTGGGCCAGGTTGACCTCGATGGCGTGCAGCGTCTCGGGCGGCAGCGTGACTGGCGGCGCGTTTAGATCGAGCTCCTCCTCGTCGGCGCCCGAGCTGCGGACGAACTTCTTTCGCGCAGGCGCGGGCGGCGCCGCCGGCTGCGGCGTTCGCAGGCACGCCTCGAGCGCCGGCAGCAGCTCATCGATGGTCTGTGGCCGATCCTTTGCCATCGGCTCGAGCATCCACATCAGTACGTCCACGAACGTCGGTGCGAACTTGGTCTTGAGGGTGTCGGCGATCTTGCGTACCGGATCCGGTTCCTTGTCATGCGCCGCCGCGACGCGCTCGGTGGCAGCCATCGGCGCAACCCCCACCGCACAGTGGTACATGGTCGCGCCAATCGCGTAGATGTCCGACCACGGACCCTGTTTGGTGTTGGCCAGGTATTGCTCGAACGGCGCATAACCCGGCGTGACCATGCGCGTCACCATGCGGCTCTGCGCACCGAGCGCCTCGCGCGCCGCGCCGAAATCGAGCAGCACCGGCGAACCGTCGCGGCGTACGTAGATATTGAGCGGCTTGATGTCGCGGTGCAGGAAGTTCTGCGCGTGCACCGCGCGCAGTCCCTGCACGATCGGCAGCATGATGCGCACGATCTCGTCCTGCGGGAGCGTGACAACCGCCTTGAGCCGGGCGTCGAGGCACTCGCCCTCCTCGTAGTCCATCACGAAGTAGGCCGTGCCGTGCGCCTCCATGTAGGCGATCACGCGCACGATGCTGCGCTCGTGAAAGCGCGCCAGCGTGCGCGCCTCGTCGAGAAAGCGTTTCAGGCCGTAGTGGTAGTCCTGCGCGTCGCCTTGCGATTTGGGCACGACCGTCGTGCCGTCACCGACGCGCACGGCAAGCGCCGTCGGCAGGTATTCCTTGATCGCGACGACGCGCTCGAGCGTACTGTCGTACGCCTTGTAGGTGATCCCGAAGCCGCCGACTCCCAGGACGCTTTGTACTTCGTAGTTCTGAATCTTCGTCCCGACTGGCAGCGCGTGATGATACGTCGGTGCCACTACGACGACGCCCCCATCCTGATCGTGCGGTTTCACGCCGCTCGTGCGCCCTATATACACCGCGGGCGTGGCAGGGTCCAAGTGAATAATCCACAGCCTTCCCCGTACATCGCGACGGCGCCTTGGGCTCAGCAACAACAGTAGACCCTGGCGGCGTTCTCACCCCCTGCGTCACGCTCGACGGCAGGTCGCGCCAGCGACGTGCCCGGTGTTGCGGCTACGATGCACAGTGACCATGCAGTGGCTGTGGGCATTTCCTGGGCGCAGCCACCGATCCTGTCCTCTTGCGTCACCCCGACTGCAAGGCCAGCCAGAACGGCAGAGTCGCAACCGCACCGAGGATATCGAGCGTGACCACCGAGGCCACCAGCCGCCCATCGCCCTTCATCTGGGTGGCCAGGATGTAAGCCGAGGACGCCGTCGGCAGGGCCGCCAGCACCAGCGCGGCATCGAAGTAGGCGCCGCCCAACCCCACGGCGCGCGCGACGAGGTAGCCGATAGCCGGCACCGCCAGAAGCTTCACCGTGACGAGATACGCCAGCAGGCGCTTGCGCTCGGTGAGCGCCTGCAGCTGCAGACCCGCGCCCACGGCAATGAGCCCGACCGGCAGCGCCGACTCGCCCAGGAAGCGCAACGTCGTACCGGCGATCGTCGGCAGCGGCAACCCGAAGGCGGCCCACGCGACGCCGGCCAAGGTCGAAAGGATCAGCGGATTGCGCGCCAGCTCGCGCCGCACCCTGGCCTCGCCGTGGTGCGCCAGCGCCCACACCGCCACCGCATTGACGAGCGGGATCAGCACACCGAGCAACAGTGCGAACGCCGCGATGCCATCGAGCCCGTGCATGCCGCCGATGATCGCGAGCCCGACATAGGAATTGAAACGAAACGCGCACTGGAAACCGGAGGCGAACACCATCGGTGGCGGCGCAAACAAAGGCTTTGCCAGGTAACCGAGCACCATGCCGGCTACGGTGAAGGCGATGCCGGTCGCAATCAGCCCGCTCGCCGCGGCAAGCTCGATGCGACCGCGCGCGAGCGCGCCGAACAGCAGCGCCGGAAACAGCACGTAGTAAACAAGCCGCTCCAGGCCGCGCCAGAACTCCTCGCCAAAGCCCCCATAGCGCCGCAGCAGAAACCCGACGGCGATCAGGGCGAAATCTGGTATGAGCAGTTCGGCAATAGTCATGTTGGCAAGGCGTATGCCGCACACGCCGCGGTGCGGCCGTGGGTATCGCGATCAGGAACTCGTCCTTGCGGTTCGTGGCATTCGGGGCGTTACCGCCATCATGCCACAAGGCATCCGCCTAGGCGCCGGCATACGGATCAGCGTCGAGCACTAATTCTCCGGTCTCGCCGCCGTCAGCGCATGACGCAATCCGCTCACGCGCTTCAACGTCGATGGACAAACCGTCGCTAGACAGCACACACTACAGCGTGGTCGCTGGCGACAGACATCCTTGCCGTGCTTGACGATCAGCGCGTGGTATTCGTTGAACATCGCGACATCGGGATCGAGGTCATTCTCGAACCAGTGCCGCAGGTGCTCGTAGCCCTCGTCGCCCTTGATGAGGCCCAAGCGCGCGAAGATGCGGCGCGTGTAGGCGTCGATCACGAACACCGGCCGGTGGAAGGCGTAGAGCACGATGTCGTCGGCCGTTTCCGGACCGATGCCGTGCACACCGATGAGCGCAGCGCGCAGCTCATGGGTGTTCAGGCGCGCGAGCGCCCGTACCCCGCCTTGCGCAACCAACCAGCGGCACATGCTCTTCAGGCGCCGGGCCTTGATATTGAAATAGCCGGATGGCTTGAGCCACTTGGCGAGCCGCGCGTGCGGCGCGGCAATGATCGCGTGTGGCGCGAGCGCTCGTGCGCGCTTGAGATTGGCGATGGCGCGCTCGACGTTCGTCCAGGCCGTGTTCTGTGTGAGCACCGCGCCGACCATGATCTCAAAGCGCGAATCCCCCGGCCACCAGTGCTGGGGGCCATAGGCATCATACATTCGCTGGTAGACCTCGCGCAGTGTCTGCGCGGCGCGGCCTTTGCGGGTGCGGCGGGTCATGACTGGTCGCTATTACCGCTCAGCCCGCACATGCTGCGCAAGGATGGTGCAGGCGCCGAGGAGCAGTCGAACGCCTGGACCGTGGCATGGTTAGAATGCGCGCTTCGACACAGCCGCACTGGCTGGCTGATCCGGGGGACCCCATGGAAGCGCTCGCCATCGTCCTGTTGATTGTCATCAATGGTTTTTTCGCGATGTCGGAGATTGCCGTTGTCTCGGCGCGCCCGACACGGCTGCGCCAATGGGCCAAACAGGGCGACGAGAAGGCCGCCACTGCCCTGGCCCTGCGCGGACGACCCAACGAGTTCTTGTCCACCATCCAGATCGGTATCACTCTGATCGGCGTGCTCGCCGGAGCGGTCGGCGAAGCCGTGCTCGCGGACGATATCGCCGACTACCTCGTGGGAATCCCCGCGCTCGCCCGCTACGCCGACGCAATCGCGCTGGCCATCGTCGTGGTGGCGATCACCTATTTCTCGCTGGTGATCGGCGAACTGGTGCCCAAGCGACTTGCCTTGCTGCGCGCCGAATCGATCGCTCGTACCGTGGCCCAGTCGATGTCGTTGCTCGCGCGCGCCATGCGTCCGGCCGTGCGCCTGCTCAGCCTCTCCGTGGAGGCGGTGCTGCGCCTGCTGCGCGTACGGGTGTCGGCCGAACCGCCGGTGACCGAAGAGGAGATCCAGTCCCTCATCGAGGAAGGCACCCGCGCCGGCATCTTCCTGCGCGCCGAGCAGGATCTGCTCAAGAACGTCATGCGCCTGGCCGGCCGCAGCCTGAGCATGCTCATGACGCCGCGCGCAGATATCGCCTGGCTCGATCTCGACAAGACACTGGAGGAGAACCTGGGCACGCTGCGCATGCATCCACACACCCTGTACCCGGTGGCGCGCGGTAGCCTCGAGCGGATCGAGGGCGTGGTGCAGGCGAAGGATCTGCTCGTCCAATCGCTCGACGGCCGGCTTGATTTCGCCGCGATCATGCGTCCGGCGCTGCAGGTGCCGCTGTCGGCGTCCCCGCTACGGGTGCTCGAGATGTTCAAGACCTCGCCCGTGCACCTGGCGCACCTGATCGGCGCCGCCGGCGAGATCAAGGGTGTCGTCACCCTGCATGACATGCTCGAGGCCGTGGTCGGCGCGCTGCCCACCGAGCGCGAGCAGGCCGAGCCGATGGTCGTGCAGCGACCGGATGGCTCATGGCTGCTCGACGGCATGCTCGGTGTGCAGGAATTGAAGGAGGCGCTCGGTGTCGGCACGCTGCCCGGTGAAGAGACCGACGCCTACCATACACTGAGCGGGTTCGTGCTGGCGCGCCTCGGGCGCGTCCCGGCCGTGGGCGAGCGGTTCGACTGGGACGATTGGCAATTCGAGGTGGTCGACATGGACGGTAAGCGCATCGACCGCGTGCTGGTTACACCGCGGCGCCAAGCGGCGAAGCGCGGGGCGCGCGAATCCTAATCGGACCGTGAATGGGCGGCGCGGCGCGGTCAGTCCTTCGCGCCCCGCTCTTCCGGCGGTTTGAGATCGCGAAACGATCGCCACAGCATGAGGTCATAGCCGATCTTCATCGCCGCACCGACGAACAGGGGTGCGGCGAGCGACACGCCCTGCATCAGCGCCCCGGCGATGAACGGGCCGGTCGCCCAGCCGCCGAGGCGTACCAGTCCCGTGATGCCGGACGCATAGGTGCGCTCGTGCGGTCCCACCACTGCCATCACATACGACTGGCGCGTGGGAACATCCATTTCCACTAGCAGCTCGCGCGCCAGGAACAACACCACTGCCATCCAGAACTGGGGCGCGGCGGCGAGCAGCATGAGAAAGATGCTCGCCGGGATGTGCGTGAACACCATCGTGTTGATGAGGCCGATCTTGCGCGCCAGCCAGGCCGCCGCCAGATGCGAGATCGCGTTCGCCCCGCGTGCCAGGAAGAACAGTGTCGCAATAGTGGCCTCAGCGGCACCGAAGCGCTCGAAGAAAAAATACGACAGCAATGCCGTGCCGAGAAATCCGCCGGCCAGCGCGTCCACCGCGAACAACGTCGAAATGCGCCACACCACGTTTCGGCTCTTCGGGGAGATGCGCCGCTCGAGCAGGTTGCGCGGCCGCGCCAGCTCGACGGCGGGTGTCAGCCCCACATAGAACAGTCCCGTCAAGGCATACAGGGCAACGTAGAGTCCGATGGTGGCCTGATAGCCGGTGAGCTCCTCCACCCCGGCGGCACGCAGCAGCGTCGGCAGCGCCGCGAGCAAGCCACCGATGGCGTGACCGATGTCCTGCAATACGTTGTACCAGGCAAACACCTGGGTTCGACTCGCGTGGCTCGTGGTCTGCGGCAGCACCGCCTGCTCGAGCACCAAAGCAGCGGCACGGTCGCGCCCCGCCCCGTTCACCATGCCGAGGAAGGCCGCGGCTGCCGCCATGGCCACATGGCTCGCAAAGGCGAGCGCCGCGCCGCCCACGGTGGCGAGCAGCGCCAGGATCAGCAACGCCCGCCGGCGCCCAAGACGATCGCCGAAGAAGGTGACGATCAGTGCCGAGACACCCGCGCCGGTCAGCCCCGCGCCGATCACCAAACCCACCGCGAAGGCCGAGAATTCCAGGCGTGCGAGGTAAAGGCCCAGCAGCACGCCCATGAGCCCGGTCGCCACCGCGCGCAGGAACGCCGTGGCGTACAGGATCTGCCGGTCCGGCGTGCCGCGCATGTCAGACGGGAGTTTCCTACCGACGACCGTGGGAATCCGACTGGGGCTCGCGGCACCACGAGTAAAGCGCGTCGTAGATCACCAGGCCTTGCGCAAGCATCTCGTGGTCATCCGCGAAGTTGTGCGACAGCCCGAGCGAGATCGCCAGCAGGCCGGCGGATTGCGGTGTGAGATCGCTCCGGCCGGTGTCGGCACCACGCACGATCGCTGCCAGCCGGTGCAGCGCGGGGTCGGTCAGATTGTGTTTCGCCAGGAAGGCATCGAACGAGCAGCGTTCACCGACATGACCGTATTCCACGCCCGGTACATCGTATGGGATAGCACCCTGCGCGGCCGCGACTTTCATGACCTCGGCTGCCGGCACGTACAGAAACTCGGCGTGTGGATCGATGAAGCGCGCGATCAGCCACGGGCAGGCGACGCGGTCGATCTTAGGACGTTCGCGCGTGACCCATTTCATGGCGATTTGGACACCGTCGCGCCGCCAGCGGCCTTCCAGGCCTCGATGCCACCCTCGATGTAACGCGCCTTGATCCCCTGGCCGAGCAAATGGTCGAGCACGGAATTGCTGACCGAACCGCCGCGCGCGCAATAGATCACGACCTGCTGGTCTTGAGACAGGGTCCTGCTCCACTCCGCCATCTGCTCCGGGTTGCGCCATTGCGCACCCGGCAACTTCACCTGGTCGGCTTCGAAATCGTTCTGGCGCCGCACATCAAGCACAGTAACGGCGCGCTTCTCCAACAGCGGCTTCAGATCGTTCGGGGTAATGGTCCGGCTCATTTCACGCATTCCTCATATAAACGGGCGACATTTGCCCAGTTGATGTTGTTCAGGCTGGCGTCGACATAGGTCGCGGCCCTGGCGCCGTAGTCCATGTGGTAAGAATGTTCATACATATCGAGCGCCAGAATCGGCGTGGCGCCGGCAAGATTGCACGTGTGATCCGCCGCCCATTGATTGACGAGTTTCCTGTCGCGGCGCGAGTACGTCAGCAGCGCCCAGCCGGAGCCGCGCCCTGCGCCTTTCCCATGAACGAAAACTCGACTTGCCAGCGCTCGAAACTGCCGAAATCGCGCTTGATCGCATCGGCCAGCTTGCCGGCGGGGGCGGTGGATTCGCCGAGCCCGTCGAAATAGAGCTCGTGCAAAATCATGGAATTGGTCGCGATCAGCTCCTCGCGCTTGAGTCCGTTGATCACGAATGCCGGTGCCTTGGCGAAATCAAGATTTGCCAGCTGCTCGGTAATGGCGTTGAGCCGTTTCACCGCACCGCCGTAGTTATTCTCGTAGTGCGAGACGATGAGCTTTTCCGACAATTCCTTAAGCCGGGTTGGATCGCAGGACAAGGCTTTCATCTGATAGGTCATACGCATCCCCCGTAGTCTTCAACGAACCCGTCGCCCGACAAACCCGGCCGCGGGTCAGCCATACCGGCGAGCTTGGACATGATGAAGAACGCAAGCACGACAAAACACAGTCCCGCCGGCGCCCCGCCTCACCAGCCGGTACGTGCATGCCCGATATAGATGCCGGCTGGGTCCGCCCGCGCCCAGCAGCATGTTGACGAGCGCCAGACCTTCGAGGAAGCGCTCCTTCGACAGCCACGCGCGCTTTTCTTGCAGCTCGACCTGCATGAGACCCATGGTCGCCGGACCGGCATAGCTCATGGCGCCGATCTTGAGAAACACCCGCGCGACCTCACGGCAACGTGCACTGAAAGACACATCGCTCATGACACGCTTCCTTCGGCTTTCGCCGTGTTACGCCATCATCACCAGCCGGTAGGCCAGACCCGCGAGCGCGCAGGCGCCGATCACCGGCATGATGCCGATCTTGAATCGCCACATGGCGATGAACGCCGTGATACCGATCAAGAGGGAGAACCACTCGAAGGTCCCGCCGAACGGCGCGGCCGCGCTCGCCTGCGGCCATAGCACGTGGTAGGCGAAGAACATTGCAAGGTTGATGATCACGCCGACCACCGCGGCGGTGATGCCGGTGAGCGGCGCGGTGAAGGCGAGCTCATGGCGCGTGCGCTCCACCGCCGGCGCGCCGACGAGAATGAACAGGAACGACGGCAAAAAGGTGAAAAAGGTCGCCACGACGGCGCCCGCCATGCCCGCCGCCGCGAGCGACTCGGGGCCGAACAGCGCCTTGGTCCATCCGCCAACGAAACCCACGAATGCCACTACCATGATGAGCGGTCCCGGCGTGGTTTCGCCGAGCGCAAGCCCGTCGATCATCTGCGCCGCCGTGAGCCACTGGTAGTGCTCGACACCGCCCTGGTAGACGTAGGGCAGCACCGCGTAGGCACCGCCAAAGGTCACGAGCGCCGCCTTGGTGAAAAACCAGCTCATCTGCGTGAGCGTTCCTTTCCAACCGAACTGGGCGATGAGTCCCGTCATCACGACGCCCCAGATGAGCAGGCCGACGATCGCAAACATCGCCATGCGCGTAGGTTTGAAGCGCGCGTGCTCGGGCACTGGCGTATGGTCGTCGATCAGCGCCGGCCCGTAGGACTTCTCGCCCCCGGCGTGTTGTCCGCCCGACCTGAACTTGTCCGGGGCTATGCGCCCGCCGACCGAGCCGATCACGGCGGCGGCAACGACAATGGCCGGGAACGGCACGTCGAAGGCGAAGATTGCGACGAAGGCCGCGGCCGCCATCGCCCAAAGCACGGCGTTCTTGAGCGCACGTGAGCCGATGCGATAGGCGGCGAATACGACGATCGCGGTCACCGCCGGTTTGATGCCGTAGAGCACCCCGGCCACCGCGGGCACGTCGCCGAAGGCGAGATAGATCCAGGTGAGCGCAATCAGAATGAAGAGTGACGGCAGCACGAACAGCGTGCCCGCAATGATGCCGCCTTTGGCGCCGTGCATCAGCCAGCCGATATAGGTGGCGAGCTGCTGCGCCTCGGGACCCGGCAGCACCATGCAATAGTTGAGTGCATGCAGAAAACGATGCTCGCTGATCCAGCGGCGCTTCTCGACGAGCTCGGCGTGCATCATTGAGATCTGGCCGGCCGGCCCGCCGAAGCTGATGAGACCGAGCTTGAGCCAATACCAGAACGCCTCGCGCAGCGATACCGGTGCCGGTGCCGTGGCGGTCGGCGCGGTCGCAGACACCGTTAGCTCTCCTGCTCCTCGGCGAAGCTGCTGTAAAGGTGATCGAAGATGCGGCCCGACTCGGCGAGCAAGGCATCGTCGCTACGGAGCCGCGCCCGGGCCCCGGCCAGCACCGCGGCCAGCCCCGGCGCCTCGACGATCGGCGCCCCGCCGACGTCGAGACAATGCACGATGGCGCCGATGCGCATAAGCGCGGCGTCACCCTCCAACCCAAAGCTCGCCGCCAGCACCTCGAAGGTCACGCGCGTGCCGACGTGCGTAAAGGTGGCGCCATCGAAATCGAAACCGAGCGCGCGTTTTGGACAGCGCTTAGGATCCTTGAGCCAGATAAACCGCGCCCTCGGATCGATGAAACGCTTGATGAGCCAGCCCGAGGCCATGCGGTCCACCCAGGGGCGCGCACGCGTTGCCCATGTGCGACCACGGTAGTCGCGCGGGTCGAGTCTCGTGATGGTGCCGAGGCGCATGCTTGGCTCCCCTTCCGAGCCGAGCGCGCTTACGCTGGCCTCGAGCTCGGCGATCAGCTCCTCGGCCTGGCGCGCGGCCGCGCCCGGAAAATAATCGGTGGCCTGCACCGATGCGTACTCGCGTTTCAGGACGCGCAACGCCCGCAGCACGCCAGCAGACCCGCGGCGCGATAAACCCGCACGCAGCCGGCACAGCCGATCGATCAGGCCCGCGTACTCGGGGGCCCGATCAAAAAGCGCCCGGAAGGCCGCATCCTGCTCGCGCGTCGCCTGATCGAGCGGCAGCAGGTGCGCCACCCCGCCCGCAGCGCGTATGGCCTGCGCCTGCTCCTCGAAGGCGGCGCGTGCCGCAGCGCTGTCCGGCAACAGGTACACCCCGTCACGCAACACCGCCGCGCCTGCGCCCTTCAGCGCCCGCCACACGCGCATGCGCGCGGTGCCGCGCTTTCCAGGCAGGCTGATCACGAGGCTTATCCAACCGGGCCGGGACGCGGCATGCATCGTGTTTAACATTCTACATAAGTGTAGAATTTATTACACGTGAGTTACGGGTCCGGAAAGCCCGTCAGTCGCCGCCGCAGCGGGCAACAGAACTTATCCGGGTCGATTGGGCAGTCGAGAGAAAAGCGCGCGCGGGGCCGCACGCCGGCCTGCTCAACGCCGACCGCGGCCGGCGCGATCGCGCGGGCCATGCGTCCGGCCACGACCGCGTTCCGCCCAGCCGTGTCCGCGCGGCGCGGTTTGCTCACCCTTGACCGCCCGCGATCGCGCAACCGCCGCTGCGCGTGCGCTGGCCGGCGGGGGCAGGCCCGCCAGGCGGTAGAGCTCGGCGGTGGCCTCGGGATCGAGGTCTTCAAAGCGGCCGGGACGCACGTGGCGCGGCAGCGTGACGTTGCCGAAACGCACGCGGATCAAGCGCGAGAGGTTGGCGCCCACCGCCTCCCACATGCGCCGCACCTCGCGGTAGCGCCCTTCCCTGAGCGTCACGTGGTACCAGCGGTTCTTGCCGCTGCCGCCGGCGTCGACGATGCTGTCGAAGCGCGCGAGCCCGTCTTCGAGTTGCACGCCTTGGCGCAGTTGCTCGAGCATCTGCGGCGTGACCTCGCCAAAGATACGCACCGCGTACTCGCGCTCGATCTCCTGCGAGGGATGCATCAGGCGATGCGCCAGCTCGCCATCGTTGGTGACGATCAGCAGGCCCGAGGTGCTGAAGTCGAGCCGCCCGACCAGAATCCAGCGGCTGGCGCGCAGCGTCGGCAGGTGATCAAACACGGTCGGACGCCCCTGCGGATCCGAGCGCGTGCACACCTCGCCTTCCGGCTTGTGGTAGATGAGCACCCGCGACTTGGGGGTGACACCGACGGTGGGGATGATGCGACCGTCGAGGGTGACGCGGTCCTGGGCCGTGATGCGCTGTCCGAGCTTGGCGGGCTCGCCGTTCACCGTGATGCGACCCTGCGCTATCCATTGCTCGATCAGCCGCCGCGAGCCGATGCCAACGCGCGCCAGGACCTTTTGCAGCTTCTCGGCAACCAGCGGCCGCGCTGGTGGCGGCGTCTCGGCGCCGCGCGCCGCGGTTCGGTGTGGCAACGACAGGCGCGCGGGCCGAGCCGGCTCTGTGCCCCGCGGTGGCC
>CAYZVX010000017.1:0-38628 GCA_964482055.1 uncultured Acidiferrobacteraceae bacterium | reverse complement strand
GGCGCACCCGCCGCGTATGCGGCCGAGGCGCGCGCGACGCGCCACGCGGCACAGTTCGCCGAGGCGCAGCGCGTGCTCGAGCTGTTCGTGCAGGGGCTGGCCGGCCGACCGCTCAAGCTCGCGGTCGGCGCCGCCGCCTACACCGACACCGAGACGCTGTTTCTGCCACCGCGCGTCGCGTGCCTCGCCGATCGCGCGGCGAACTTTCGCTTGTACAAGGCGATCGCGGCGCACCTGTGGGCACAGGTCTGGTTCGGCACCTTCCGCGCCGATGCCGGAGCGCTGGCGCCGCTCGATTCACCGCAGGCGCTGCGCGTGTTCCTGGCGCTCGAAACCGAACGGCTCGACGCCTGCCTAGCCCGGGAGCTGCCCGGGTTGGCGCGCGAGCTCGCCGAGCTGCAAGCGTCGATCGGTGCCATCACCTACCCGAGCGCCTGGGCGGCCGCGCTCGAACAGTTGCGCGATCACCGAGCGACGGTGCGCGACAGCATTGCGTGGACCATGCGACTGCGCGACATCGAACCGCCGGCGGCGCGCTGCTACCAAGGCACGCTGTTCCCGCAGCGCGTGGCGCAGGTCACGCGCGCACGCCTGGCGCGCGAAGAGCGCGCCCTGCGCGAGGCGCTCGCGCAAGTGGCGCGCGCACACCGGCCCGCCGCCGCACCCGGCGAGCGACCACCGCCGGGGCAGTTCCGCTTCCTGCGGCGGCCGGCCCCGGCGCAACCGGGCAAAGCCGGCTTCGAGCTCGAACTCGATGGCCTGCCGATCGCCCCCAACGGCGAGCTGCGCGCCCTGATCGAGTCGATCCTGCAGGACCTCGGCGACATTCCGGAGCATTACCTCGCCGGGGCGGCTGACAGCAGCTACGACTACGACCGCGCTGCCGATGCGGCGGCTGCCGACAGCGACAAGGGCGGCGCCGCAGGAGCGGCTGAGTTCGTCTATGACGAGTGGGACCACCTGCGCAACCACTACCGCAAGGACTGGTGCCAGCTGCGCGAGATCGATGTGGAGACGGGCGACGACGGGTTCGTGGCCCGCACGCTCGCGAAGTATGCGGGCGTGCTGCCCGGCCTGCGCAAGACTTTCGAGGCGCTGCGCGGTGAAGAGCAGTGGCTGCGGCGTCAGACCGACGGTCCTGAAATCGACTGGGACGCGCTCATCGAGGCGCGCGCGGATATGCGGCGCGGACGCGAGCCGAGCGCGCGGCTGTTTACCCGCCAGCACCGGCTCGCGCGCAGCATCGCCGTGCTGTTCATGGTCGACATGTCGGGATCGACCAAGGGCTGGATCAACGATGCCGAGCGCGAGAGCCTGGTGCTGCTGTGCGAGGCCCTCGAGATCCTGGGCGACGCCTACGCGATCTACGGCTTCTCCGGCCAGACGCGCCGCCGCTGCGAGGTCTACCGCATCAAGCGCTTCGATGAACCGTACGACGCGGCGGTGCGCGGACGCATCGCCGCCGTCGCGCCCCGCGACTACACGCGCATGGGCGCGAGCATCCGCCACCTGACGCAGCGGCTGCGCGCGGTCGAGGCGCGCGCCAAGCTGCTGATCACGCTGTCCGACGGCCGCCCGGACGACTACGACGGCTACCGCGGCGAGTACGGCATCGAGGACACGCGCATGAGCCTGATCGAGGCCAAGCGCGCCGGCATCCATCCCTACTGCATCACCATCGACGAGCGGGCGCGCGATTACTTGCCGCACATGTACGGCGCGGTCAACTGGGCGCTGATCGATGACGTCCGGAAGCTGCCGCTCAAGGTATCTGACATCTACCGGCGTCTGACGCACTAGCACTCGGCAAGTGCGAATCGCTGCCGGGGCTGCCCGCAACCCCTGCAGATTGGCGGCGCCGGCGCGTTTTTTTGGTGGCTTTCGCCGCCGCTGGCGCTGGTGGGGCGGCCGGGTGGGTCGATCCGTGCGGCCGCAATCAGGCCAACCGCACGGCGTGGCGGGTTGCGGCGCCAAGCACACGCCGGCACGACGGCCATGCGCGTTTTTCTTGGCTTCGGCGGCGGGCAGCGCGTCGATGCCGTGGGTGGCCCGATCCGCCGGATCGCGGGCTTCCGCTCGGCCCGACCCGCGCCTGGCCCACAAGCCGAGCCTGGACACGAGCCCCGACCGGATTAGCGTTGACTAATGTATATTGCTCCCGCGTCGTGCGGGTCGAGCCACGCAGACAGCGATACCGTCGGCTATGGTAAGTACTATTTGCAGTCACACTATCTGGTCCGATCGGGGGAGAACTGGATGGGGGGCACCATCAAAGAGAACAACAAGAACGCGCCGCCGCAGCGCTATTCGAGACAAGACCTCAACGTAGCCTTCAACGATTTCCTTCAGATCACGAGCGCCGAGACCCGGCTGTTGCGCGCCTACCATGACGCGCTGATGGACGGGGCGGGGGAGTTCGTCAAGGTCTTCTACGACTACCTCATGGCGTTTCCGGCCACCGCCCAGGTGCTCGAGGACTACCGCGCGCGCGGCGGCACGATCGAGGAACTGGTCCGCAAGCAGACCCAGCACCTGTTCGGCTTCCTCGCCGGCCACACCGGCGAGGAGTCGGTGGTCCACATGGAGCGCGTCGGCATGCTGCACTACCAGCACCGCATCGAGCCGGTGTGGATCATGGGCGCCTACCGGCTCTACCAGAATCACCTACAGACGCTGCTGCGCAGGAGCCCCCGCATCAAGGACACCGATCGCACAACGCTCGAGGACGTGGTCCTGAAGCTGCTGTTCCGCGACATGGGCCTGATGCTCGAGGGTTACTGGACGGCCGCGCGCGGTGCGCTCACCACCCAAAGCGCGAAGGTCACCGAGCTGCAGGACCAGATCACCGGGTTGCTGGCCAACATCCCGCAGGTGCTGTGGTCGGTCGACGTCGTCAACAACCGCCCGCTCTACGTGAGCCCGGTGGCCTACGAGATCTGCAACATGGACATCAGCCTGCCGATCCCCTGCCTCAACTGGACCCTGCCCGAGGACCAGGAGACCGTGCGCTCGGCCTGGCAGCAGGCGCTCGCCGGCAATCAGGTCGAGATCGAGACGCGCGTACGCCGACCGAATGGGGAGTTGCGCTGGTTCCGCCGGGTGTTCTACCCCTACAGCGACGCGCACGGCCGGGTCGCGCGGGTAGACGGGCTGATGGAGGACACCACCAACGCCAAGACCATGATCCAGCGCCTGCACACGCTCGCGACCACCGACGCGCTCACCGGATTGCCGAACCGCACGCTGCTCAACGATCGGCTCAACCAGGCGATCGCCGCGGCGGCGCGCGACGGGCAGAAACAGGTGGTGCTGATGCTCATGGACCTCAATCATTTCAAGGAGATCAACGACACGCTCGGCCACAGCGCCGGCGACGCGGTGCTCACCCTGGTGGCGCAGCGCTTGAGCGGCATCCTGCGCGACACCGACACGCTGGCGCGCCTCGGCGGGGATGAATTCGCGCTGGTGCTGCCCGGCGTGACGAACGCGCGCAGCACCGCCGAACGGGTGGCGCGCAAGGTGCTGCAGTGCTTCAACGCCCCGTTTCGCACCGCCGACAACGAGCTGTTCCTTGGCACCTCAATCGGCATCGCGATCTACCCCGAACATGGCAACGACATCGACACGCTGCTGTCGCGCGCCGATGTCGCCATGTACAGCACTAAGAACAAGGACCCGGGTTATCTCTTCTACACCCCGGTGCTCGACCCGCACGCCCAGCGCCACCTGCAGCTGTCCGCCGACCTGCGCCATGCGCTGGCGCGTGACGAGCTCATGCTCTACTACCAGCCCAAGGTCGATCTGCGCGCCGGCTGCGTAGTCGGCGCCGAGGCGCTGCTGCGCTGGCGCCATCCGCAGCTCGGGGTGCTGCTGCCGGAGATGTTCGTGCCGCTCGCCGAGCGCGCCGGTCTCATCAAGCCGATCACCGACTGGGTGATGCAAACCGCCATCAAGGAATGTCGCCACTGGCACGACGCGGGCCACCGCCTGCGCGTGGCGGTGAACGTGCCGGGGCGCGCCTTCCAGGACCCGGCGCTCGTGAGCAAGGTCGCCAACACGCTGCTCGGCCTGAGCGCCGCCCCCGAGTGTCTCGAGATCGAGATCACCGAGAACGTGCTCATGTCCGACACCGAGCTTGTCTCGCGGGTGCTGCACGAGCTCACGGAGCTCGGTATTACCATCGCCATCGACGATTTCGGCACCGGCTACTCCTCGCTCGCCTACCTTAAGCAACTGCCGCTGCACACGCTCAAGATCGACAAGTCCTTCATCATGGACATGCACAACGACGACAACGACGCCGTCATCGTGCGTTCCACCATCGATCTGGCGCACAACCTCGGGCGCCAGGTGGTCGCCGAAGGCGTCGAGAGCCGGGAGACCTGGGATCTGCTGTGCGTGCTCGGCTGCGACGGCGCGCAGGGCTTTCACATCAGCCGGCCGCTGCCGGCCGGCGAATTCGGTCAGTGGCTGCGGGCATCGCCCTGGAGCCAGGCCGCGATGCGCTAGGGGCGCGACCACCGACGCGGCGCGGGATTGTTCGGCCGCTATCGTTTTTGTGCCAGAATGCCGGCCGAAAAACGGCCCGTCCGCGCGGCGGGCGCCATCGCACGACGTCGTAACCACCAACAGGATCTCCCATGTCGGCTCTCATCTGCGGCTCATTCGCCTACGACACCATCATGGTGTTTCAGGACCACTTCAAGAACCACATCCTGCCCGACAAGGTGCACATCCTGAACGTGTCGTTCCAAGTGCCGACCATGCGCCGCGAGTTCGGCGGCTGCGCCGGCAACATCGCCTACAACCTGAAGCTGCTGGGCGGCCAACCGCTGCCGCTCGGCACCGTCGGCAAGGACTTCGGACCCTACGCCGAGTGGATGGACAAGCTCGGCATCACACGCGCGCACATCAAGGTGTGCGCGGACACCTATACCGCGCAGGCCTTCATCACCACCGACATGGCCGACAACCAGATCACGGCGTTTCATCCGGGCGCCATGAATCGCTCGCACGAGGCGAGCGTCAGGGATGTGAAGAACGTGAAGGTCGGGATGGTTGCGCCCGACGGGCGCGAAGGCATGCTCGCGCACGCGCGCGATTTTGCCGACACCGGCGTGCCGTTCGTGTTCGACCCGGGCCAGGGCCTGATCCTGTTCAATGGTGAGGAGCTTACGCGCTTCATCGATCAGGCCACCTGGGTCACGGTCAACGACTACGAGGCGCAGCTCCTGCAGGAGCGCACCGGCAAGAAGCTCGAGGAGCTGGCGAAGAAGGTGAAGGCCCTCATCGTCACGCTGGGCGCCCAGGGCTCGCGCATCTACACCGACGGCCGCACCGTCGACATCCCCGCCGCCAAGCCGAAGGCGGTCAATGACCCGACCGGCTGCGGTGATGCCTACCGCGCGGGGCTGCTCTACGGGCTGCTTAACGAGTTCGATTGGGAAACCACCGGCCGCATCGCCTCGCTCATGGGCAGCATCAAGATCGAGAGCCACGGTACCCAGAATCACCGCTTCACCAAGGCCGAGTTCGAGGCGCGCTATCGCGAGGCTTTCGGACGCGATCTCTAACTCGCCCGATAACCGCCCGTCTACGGCCCTGCCTGCCGAAGTCGGTGCATCAGGTTCGGACATCCGGATAGACGGTTGCGCCCTGTCGCCGCGGCATTGGCGTCGTTTCTTGCGCAAGCGCAAAGTGACGCGGCGCCGGACATGCGAACATTTTTTTGAATCGCCCCAAGGATTCGACCTGTGGTCACGCCGCAAGCACCACTGATCCGCGCCCTGCTCGATCCGCGCCGCTACGACCATCCGGTCGAGGGCGTGGAGCTGGTCGAGACGCACATCTCCTGGGTGCTGCTCGCGGGCGAGTACGCCTACAAGATCAAAAAGCCGGTCGATCTTGGGTTTCTGGATTTTTCCACGCTACCTAAGCGCAAGCACTTTTGCGAGGAGGAGCTGCGGCTCAACCGCAGGCTGGCGCCGCAGATCTATCTTGCGGTCGTCGCGATCACCGGCACCGCCGAGGACCCGCGCCTGGGCGGCGCCGGCGAGGCGATCGAGTACGCCGTCAAGATGCGGCGCTTCGCGCAGGAGGCACAACTCGACCGGGTGCTGGCGCGCGGCGCGCTCGCACCCGCGCACATCGACGCGCTCGCCGATGAGCTGGCGCGCTTTCACGCGGAAATCGCGGTAGCCGGCCCCGGCACGCCGTTCGGCGAGCCAGATGCGGTTTACGCGCCGATGCACGAGAACTTCGAGCAGATCGGCTCGCGCGTAGACGCCGCTATGCGCGCGCCGCTCGCGCGCCTCGCGCAATGGACGCAGGCCGCGCGCGAACGTCTGGCGCCAGTGCTCGCCGCGCGCAAGCGCGAGGGCTTCATCCGCGAGTGCCACGGCGATGCGCACCTCGCGAACATGGCGCTCATCGATTCGCAGGTGCTGCTGTTCGACTGCCTGGAGTTCAACGACAACTTGCGCTGGATCGATGTGATAAGCGAGCTCGCCTTCGCAGTCATGGACCTCGATGACCGCGGGCGGCCCGATTTCGGCTGGCGGCTGCTCAACCGTTACCTGGAACAGACCGGCGACTACGCAGGATTGCGGTTGTTGCGCTTCTACCAGGTGTACCGGGCCTTGGTGCGCGCCAAGGTTGCGGCCATCCGCTGCTCGCAGCCGGGGCTTGGCCCCGATGAACGCGCCCGCGCGGTCGGCGCGTATCAGAGTTACGTCGACCTGGCCGAACGGTACACGCAGCCGCGCGCCACACCGCTCATGATCACGCACGGCGTGTCCGGCTCCGGCAAGAGCACCGTGGCGCAGATGCTCGTTGAAACCTACGGCGCCGTGCGCGTGCGCAGCGACGTCGAACGCAAGCGCCTCGCCGGCCTGCCGCCGATGGCGCGCAGCGACTCCGGCCTTGATGCGGGGCTCTACACCGCCGAGCTGGGCCGCCGCACCTACGCGCGCCTGGGCGAGCTGGCACGCATCATCATCGGCGCCGGCCTGCCCGTGATCGTTGATGCCACGTTCCTCAAACGGGCGCAGCGCGACGCCATGCGCACGCTGGCCGCATCGCTCGGCGTACCGTTCGTAATCCTCGACACGGCGGCACCCGAGGACGTGTTGCGGGCGCGGGTGCGCGTGCGGCGCGATTTGGGCCATGACGTGTCGGAAGCCACGGCTGCGGTGCTGGAACGCCAGCTTGCCACGCGCGAACCGCTCGCCGCGGAAGAGCAACGGCACAGCGTGCACATCGAAACCGAGCCGGTCCCTGCGGCGCAACAGCTGCACAAGCTCTTACTTAGTCATCTTCGCTAGATCCGGGCGCTTGCCGCTCGCGTCCGCTGCGGAGCGTTTCGCCTGCTTGACGCACGCTTATGTCGATATCAACAAAAATCTTGACAGCCACAAACTGATGGGTCTAGAGTTCGGTGCCACCACAAGATATTGTGTGTCGGTCGTTTCCACGGCCGATTTCAGCTGAAAAAATAGAGTCCGGGCAGACGGTGCCCAACCGACGACGGAGGACCACAAGGAATGAAGGCGGTTCAGCTCCAAGCACAAGAAGCTGTAAACAACGAAATCCCCCTACAAGCTGCGTCCCATGACATCTGGGACAAGAAATACCGCCTCAAGACCAAGTCCGGCGAAGCCATCGACCAGACCATCCAGGATACCTATATACGGATCGCCCGGGCGCTGGCCGATGTCGAACCCACGGCCGAGAAGCGCGAGCAATGGTTCGGACAGTTCGTATGGGCACTAAATAATGGGGCCATCCCCGCTGGGCGCATCGTGTCCAACGCCGGCGCCCAGGAGCACAAGCCGGCGACCTCGACCATCAACTGCACGGTGTCGCGCACCGTACCGGATTCGATGGACGGCATCCTTTCTTCCGTGCACGAGGCTGGTCTCACGCTCAAGGCGGGCTGCGGCATCGGCTATGAGTTCTCTACCCTCCGCCCCAAAGGGGCGTTTGTGAGCGGGGCCGGGGCTTATACCTCCGGCCCCCTCTCTTTTATGGATATCTTCGATGCCATGTGCTTCACCGTGTCCTCGGCGGGCGGGCGGCGCGGTGCGCAGATGGGCACTTTCGACATCGCCCACCCGGACATCATGGACTTCATCCGTGCCAAGCGCGAGGACGGCCGGCTGCGCCAGTTCAACCTCTCCTGCCTCATCACCGATGAGTTCATGCAGGCGGTCAGGAACAACGGCCCCTGGGACCTGGTGTTTCCGGCCAACCGGACCGAGTACGAGGACCCGGACACCAAGATCGTGTGGCGCTACTGGCCGATCCAGACCAACTACATCACCAACAACCTGGGTCAGGTGGCCTGCAAGGTCTACCGGACCATCCCGGCACGGCGGCTGTGGGACCTGATCATGGCCTCGACCTATGACTACGCCGAACCGGGCTTCATCCTGATCGACAAGATCAACGAGATGAACAACAACTGGTGGTGCGAGAACATTCGCGCCACCAACCCGTGCGGCGAGCAGCCCCTGCCGCCCTATGGCTCCTGCCTGCTCGGGTCGGTGAACCTGACCAAGTTCGTCGAAGAGCCGTTCGGCGCCAACGCCCGCTTCAACTGGGAGAAGTACCGCAAGGTTGTAGCAGTATTCACGCGCATGCTGGACAACGTGGTCGAGATCAACGGGCTGCCGCTCGAACAGCAGCGTCACGAGATTCACTACAAGCGCCGCCACGGCATGGGCTTCCTCGGTCTTGGCTCCGCCATGACCATGCTCAAGATGAAGTACGGCTCGAGCGAATCGCTCGAATTCACCGAGCGCGTGGCACGCGAGATGGCGGAGGTCGGCTGGGAGGTCGGCGTTGAGCTCGCCCTGGAGAAGGGCCCGGCCCCGATCATGGTGGATGAGTTCACCGTCACCGAGGAGATGCTAGCCAAGCGCCCGGAGATGCGCCGCGACGGCTACAAGCCGGGTGACAAGGTGCCGGGCAGGGTGTTGCTCGCCAAGTACAGCCGCTACATGCAGCAGTTCCCGGCGACGCTGACCGATCGCATCGCCGAGCACGGCTGTCGCTTCACCCACCACACCTCGATCGCGCCGACCGGCACGATCTCGCTGTCGCTCGGCAACAACGCGAGCAATGGCATCGAGCCGTCGTTCGCGCACAAGTACAGCCGCAACGTCATCCGTGAGGGCAAGAAGACCAAGGAGAAGGTGGACGTCTACTCCTACGAGCTGCTGGCCTATCGCACCATCGTAAACCCCAAGGCCAACCCGGATTCGGACGACCCGCAGGCCCGCCTGCCGGACTATTTCGTCGCGGCCGACGACATCACGCCGAGGCAGCACGTCGACGTGCAGGCCGCCGCGCAGAAATGGGTCGATTCCTCGATTTCCAAGACCGCCAATGTGCCGACCGACTACGCCTACGACAATTTCAAGGACATCTACCTGTATGCCTACGAAAAGGGCCTCAAAGGCTGCACCACCTTCCGCTTCAATCCGGCAGCCTTTCAGGGCGTGCTGGTGAAGGAAAAGGACCTTGAGAACACCATCTACCGCTTTCAGCTCGAGAACGGCGAGGTGATCGAGGTCAAAGGCAACCAGGAAATCGAGTATGACGGCGAGCGACACACCGCCGCCAATCTCTACGATGCCCTGAAGGAAGGCTACTACGGGCGTTTCTAGGCACGATGCCATCGGGCGTAACGGCAACGGCGCGGGGGTAGTCTCCGGCGAGCATCAGCCGGATGAGCACAGCGAAAACATGGACTGCGAGGAACGAAGCATGACGATCAAAGTCGACCACAAGATTGTCGGCTATGAGGTGGTACGGAAGGACGAGGCAGAGCAGACCAAGCGCGTTGAGAGCAATGTCGTGCACATGCACGAGAAGCTTGAGCGTCCGGAGATGCTGCTCGGGTCGACCTACAAGATCAAGACACCGCTGTCCGAGCACGCGCTGTACGTCACGATCAACGACATCGTGCTCAATCCCGGCACCGCGCACGAGAAGCGCCGGCCGTTCGAGATCTTCATCAACTCGAAGAGCATGGAGAACTTTCAGTGGGTGGTGGCGCTGACGCGCGTCATCTCCGCGGTGTTCCGCAAGGGCGGTGATGTAACGTTCCTGGTGGAGGAGCTGCGCAGCGTTTTCGACCCGCGCGGCGGCTACTTCAAGAAGGGCAAGTACACGCCGTCGCTCGTGGCCGAGCTCGGCGATGTGATCGAGTGCCACATGAAGATGATCGGCCTCATTCCGTTGGAGGAAGAAGACGCGCATCGCAAGAAATTCATCGCCGAGAAGCGCGCCGAGCTCGCGGCGCGCCAGGCCAGCACGCAAACCACGCCGCAGGACAACGGGGAGTTTCCCGCCGATGCGCAGCTGTGCGCGAAGTGCAGCACCAAGGCGGTCATCAAGATGGATGGATGCATGACCTGCCTCAACTGCGGTGACTCGAAGTGCGGGTGAGCGGCGCCGCGCGTCGATGGACGTGTCACGCGATCGCCGAAAAGTGATGACGAGTCGATTGCAATTTTTTCTCGATTGGACTAATGTCTTGACTCATCAAGGTCATATGCTAGACCTGAAGTAGCGATGAACAGGGATGTTGACCGTTACGACGCGCGAGATCGGCGGTGGAAGTAGCGAACCCTCAGCGCAGCGACGGAAGCGATACCAAGACGGGGCAAGAGTCAGCTTGTATCGATTGCGAAGCGCAACACGTGGGAGCTGCTTCCACATAGACCAGCGGCGGTCAGTGCCTGCCGTTCTTTGTTCGTCACCCCTCGCCGCCCCACTATCCCCCTTCGTCCGAATGAATTTTCAGCGCCAGCCGCTTCCGGCCGGCGCTTGTGTGCCACGGGCAGTACCGGAGAGGCACTGCGCCTCTTCGTTTTAACTCCCTCAACCACAACCTGTAAGGAGCTCATCATGGCAGCCAAGAAAAAGGCCAAGAAGAAAGCAGCTAAGAAGAAAAAGTAAGGCGCGATGCGGGGGAGTTTCGGGGGCGGGTGCGCTGACCGGATCCAAACGGGAAGCCACCGCCCCACCGGATGCCGAGAGGCTAGACGCCGAATCGGATGATTTAACCCCGCCTTGCACCAGACAGGCCGGTAACACCCGTCATACCCAAAGCTCGGCGCGGTGTTACCGGTTTTTTCTCACCCTCAGGCAGTCACCCCCACGTACAACCGAGAAGCGGCGGCCCCGTCAGCTAGTATTTTCCCCCGCTACTGGCCCGCATGCCTAGCCTGAGCTGAACAGGCTGAATGTAAAGGAAAATTTCGTGGCGTTTTCACAACAAACGGCCGGCCAGCAGCCCGTTGCGGATAGGCGCCCATAGGCACTGCGACGTGGATCACGCACGGAGCTCGCGATCGAGATCGGCCAGGCGCGCGGGGGTGCCAATATCCAGCCATCTTCCGCGGTAGTGCTCACCACTTACTAAACCACGCGCCATGGCCGCCCGCAGGATTGGCGCCAGCGGAAATCGGCCGGGCCGACAATCGGCAAAAAGTGCGCGTGCGTAGACGCCGATGCCACTGAAGGTGAGGCGCGGTCCGCCTTCTGTCACGACCCGGCGCCCCGCAAGCACAAAGTCGCCGGCCGGATGGTGCGCCGGGTTGTCGACCAGCACCAGGTGCGCGAGCCCGCTCAGCGTGCGCGGGAGCTGCTCGAACGGAAAGTCCGTCCAGATGTCCCCGTTAACGACCAAAAAAGGGTCGGTTTCGATCATCGGCAATGCGCGAAAGATGCCACCGCCGGTCTCGAGCCGCTCCTCGGGTTCGCGTGAATAGACAATGCGTGCCCCATACCGACGTCCATCCTGTAGAACGTCCTCGATCTGCTGACCGAGATGGGAGTGGTTGATGACGATCCCCCGGTAACCCGCCTGCACGAGGCGGCTGATGAGATGCGCAATCAGCGGCCTGTCTCCGGCTACCAGAAGCGGCTTGGGGGTCGCGTCGGTCAAAGGCCGCATCCGCTCGCCGCGCCCGGCGGCAAGGATCATTGCGGCTACCGGAACGGTATCAGCTGTGGCCGACATCGATACGCTCGACAGACAGGGATTGGCCGCCAAAGTTGACCATCAGCGCGGCGCGCGCGGCCAGCAGCGGCGTCGCCCTGGGCGCTCCCACTGCGGGCCTCACCACCTTGGCGGCCAGCGCACCGCATCCATCACCGCGTCTCTGGGTGCTGCGGTCGCGACCTCCGAGTGGAGCTGGTGACGGGTAGGTGACGTCATCACGTGCAAGGCTTCGTGCGGATCCGATCGGCATGTAGGCGCGTCAAAGGCACGAGGTTACTATGCAGCAATTTTATGCGTCCGCGCCATGCCCGCTCCAGCATCCCCTCCGTTCGCACAGCGGTCTTTCGTCGGCTCATCGTGGTGCTTGGCCTGACGCTCGCCTCGGGCCAATCGGTCTGGGCCACCGGGGAACGCGCGTGCCCCTTCGACCAGGTCCTGTCAGTTCCGCCACCCCCCCAACGTCCCCCCTCCTTCGAAGGACCGGTGTACGTGAGTGCCGACCAGCTCGAGGCGTTGGGCCCCGGCGTCAGCGAGTTCACGGGCAACGTCGAGCTCAGCCGCGGGGACGGGCGGCTGCGCGCCGACCGGGTGCGCTATGCACGCGAAAGCGGGCAGATCGACGCCTGGGGTGGGGTGGCGCTCAGCAGCACGCTCGACGACCACTATCAGACCGAGGAGGTGCACCTGCGGCTGCCCGCGCGAACCGGTTACGCCGGGCCGGGCACGTTTGCATTGGCGCGCGCGCACGCCCGCGGCGACGCGGAGCGCGTTGACTTCGAGGGGTTGACCCAGACGCGGCTCACCGGGGTTCGCTACACGACCTGCGCTCCCGGACAGGACAGCTGGTATCTGCACGCTGGCGAGCTCGAGCTCGACACCGCCGAGGACATCGGCACCGCCTATCACGCCTGGCTCGAGTTCCAGGGCGTGCCGGTCTTCTATTTTCCGTATTTCAGCTTCCCGATCTCCGACCGGCGCAAGTCCGGCTTTTTGCCGCCGCAGGTCGGCTACTCCGACAAGCGCGGCTTCGAGCTGGGCGCGCCTTACTACCTCAACCTGGCGCCCAACTACGACGATACGCTGATACCGCGGCTGCTAACCGACCGTGGGCTGCAGCTGCAGAACGAGTTCCGCCATCTCGGGCGCGGCTCCACGACCCTGTTCAACGCCGAGTACCTGTACCACGATCGGGTCTACGGCGCCGAGCGCTACGCCGGCCTGCTGCAACACCGCAACCAGCTCTCCCCTGGCTGGTCCGCGAACATCGACCTGCGCGGGGTATCGGACGACGATTACCTCAGTGACTTCAGCGACAACCTCAACCTCACCAGCCAGACCCACCTGCCGCGGATCGCCGAGGCGTTCTACCACGGGGAACGCTGGAACTTCACGGCCCGCGCCTCGGGTTTCCAGACCATCGACCCGGCCCTTGCGCCGAGCAACCGGCCCTATATGCGCCTGCCGCAGCTGGCGGTCAGCGCGAGTGATCCGTTGGTTACCAATCGCCCCCAGCTGTCGTTCGACGCCGAATGGGTCAACTTCGAGCGCCGCGACAGCGTCACCGGCGCGCGCCTGGGCGTGACGGCCGGCGCCGGCCTGCCCCTGTCCAACAGCTATGCGTTCCTCGCCCCGCGCGTGAGCGCGCGCGCCATTGCTTACAGCCTCGACGATACGACGGGCGACACCAGCACCCCCAACGTCGCCACCGGCGTGCTCAGCCTGGACAGCGGCCTCTTTTTCGAGCGCGACGTGCACCTGGGCGAGCGCGGTTACGTGCAGACCCTGGAACCGCGCCTCTACTACCTGTACGTCCCCTACCGGAACCAGGACCAGCAGCCCAACTTCGACACCAGCATTCCGGACCTGAGCTTTCTCAACCTGTTTCGCGACAACCGCTTCATCGGCGGCGATCGCATCGGTGACGCCAACCAGCTCACGGTCGCGTTGAGCACGCGACTGTTCGACGATCTCGACGGCATCGAACGGCTGCGCGCCAGCCTCGGCCAGACGCTGCACTTCGCCGACCGGCGCGTCGGGCTGCCGGCGAGCGGTTCCCAACCCGGGCCGTCGGTGGTGGGGGTGGGCGAGGCCCCGCGCTCGAACCTGGTCGGTGAGCTTGCCGCGCGGCTGATCGGCAACTGGTACGGCCAGGCGACCGTCGAGGTGAACGAGCAGGACGACAATGTGCGGCGTCACGGGGCGTACCTGCAATACCAGCCGGCGCGCAACCGTATCCTCATCCTCGGCGAGCGCTACACGCGCAACGAGCTCAAGCAGACCGACGTCGCGTTCCAGTGGCCGCTCGGCACGCAGTGGACGGCGCTTGGCCGCTCGATCTACTCGCAATACGACCACCGCAACGTCGACAGCTACCTGGGGCTCGAATACAGCGCCTGCTGCTGGGCGCTGCGCGCCTTCGCCACGCAGCGCTACGACGCGGTCGGCGACCGCCAGGTGAGCTCGATCCAATTGCAGCTTGAGCTCGCCGGCCTGTCGCGGATTGGCAATGTGCCCCAGAGCCCGCTCACGCAGGGTCTGTTCTTCACCCCGGGGACGCGCGAGCCCGTGGGTTCGGCCGCGCGCTAGGCTCCGGCACCGGGACCTCAGCGCCCTGCGCCACCGGCGGCTGCGTGTTATCCTAGCGGCGCCGTCGCATCTACCGGCGCCGAAACAACCGCTTGCCGCATGTCTCACACCCCCCGTCGAACATCCTGCCGTCTGTCGTGGCACCGCGGCGCGCTGTTGCGTGCGGCCTGGCTCGCCATGCTGATTGTGCCCGCTGCCTGGGCGCGCGCCGCCGACCCGGTGGAGATCGACCGCATCCTGGCGATCGTCAATGACGACGTCATCACGGCCACGGAGCTCGCCGAGCGTATCGAGCAGACCCGCGGCCAGCTCGCCGGGGAAAGCATGCGCCTGCCGGCGGAGGACGCGTTGCGCCGCCAGGTGCTCGATCGCCTGGTGCTCGAGCGCATCCAGCTGCAGCTCGCCGCCCAGTCCGGCGTACGGGTCACCGACAATGACGTGCAGCGCGCCATCGAGCGCATCGCACGCCAGAACAACATGACCGTCGAGCAGATGGGCGCCCACCTGCGCGAGGCCGGCATCCCGGCCGAGGTCCACCGCGCGCAGGTGCGCAATCAGGTGATCGTGCAACAGCTCATCGACCGCGAGGTGCACAACCGCATTGTCGTGACCGACAGCGAGATCGAGAGCGTTCTCGCCCGCGAGGAGGGGCGGCGCAACGTCAGCATCGAATACAACCTGTCGCACATCCTGATCCCGGTACCGGACGGCGCGTCACCGGATACCGTGCAGGCGGCACGGACGCGCGCCGAGCAGATCGTGGCGCAGCTGCGCCAAGGCGCGGACTTCGAGCAGCTCGCCCACGCCTACTCGCGCGCTGCCGAGGCGCTCAAGGGCGGGCAGCTCGGCTGGCGGCGTGCCGGGCAGCTGCCGGATCTGTTCCTGACGGCGCTCCGGGCCATGCAGATCGGGGAGGTGTCCGCGCCGCTGCGCAGCCCGAGCGGATTTCACGTGCTGCGCTTGAACGACAAGCGCGGCGGCGACACCGGCGAATCGATCACCCAGACCCACGTCCGTCACATCCTGATCAAGCCGAGCGAGATTCTGTCGGTCGAGGAGGCGCGCGCCAAGCTCGCACAGCTGCGCGAGCGGGTCATCAATGGTGAGGATTTCGCCGCGCTCGCGCGCGCGCACTCTGAGGACGGCATCTCGGCGGCCAACGGCGGGGATCTCGGCTGGGTCAACCCGCGCCAGCTCGTCCCCGAGTTCGAGCGCGTGATGAACGCGCTCGCCGTCAACGAGCTGAGCGAGCCCGTGCAAAGCGGATTCGGGCTGCACCTGATCCAGGTGCTCGGGCGCCGTGCGCACGACGTGAGCGGCGAGCGGCTGCGTAACGCTGCGCGCAACCAGATCTTCGCGCGCAAGGCCGAAGAGGCCTACGAGCAGTGGGCCCGGCGCCTGCGCGACGAGGCCTACGTTGAGATGCTCGACGCCGCGGATTGACGAGCGCGGCGCCGCCTGTGCGTTGACCGATGAGGCTCCTGCCCGCGATTGCCGTGACCCCCGGGGAACCGGCCGGGATCGGACCGGACCTGTGCGTGGCGCTCGCCCGGACGCCGCTAGCCGCGCGCCTGGTGCTCATTGCCGATCCGCAATTGCTGGCCGCGCGTGCCCGGCTGCTCGGGCTGCCGTTTGCCGCCACCCCCTGGGACGCGAGGCAGGAGGCGCCCGGCGTCTACGTCCTGCCCGTGGCGCTCACCCGATCGGCAGTGCCGGGTCGGCTCGACGCCGCCAATGCCCGCTACGTGCTGGCCACGCTCGAGCGCGCGGTGGCCGGCTGCCTTGCCGGCGAGTTCGCGGCGCTCGTCACCGGTCCGGTACACAAGGGCGTTCTCAATGACGCCGGCTTTGCCTTCAGCGGCCATACCGAGTTTCTCGCCGCGCAGAGCGGCGCCAAGCAGGTGGTCATGATGCTCGCCTGCCCGGGTCTGCGCGTGGCGCTCGCCACGACGCATGTGCCGCTCGCCGAGGTGCCAGACGCCATCACGGGCGAGTCGCTCACAGCGCTGCTGCGCGTGCTGGACGGCGAGATGCGCTCGAAGTTCCAGATCGCACGCCCAAGCATTCTGGTCTGCGGGCTCAACCCGCACGCCGGTGAGTCCGGGCATCTCGGGCGCGAGGAGATCGAAGTGATCGAGCCGGTCATCCGTCGGCTTCAGGCCGAGGGCATGAACCTGCGTGGACCGGTGCCGGCCGACACCGCCTTTCTCCCAGCGCAGCTCACCAGGACCGATGTGGTCCTCGCCATGTATCACGACCAGGGGCTGCCGGTATTGAAGGCACGCGATTTCGCGCACGCCGTCAACATCACGCTCGGATTGCCGTTCGTGCGTACCTCGGTCGATCATGGTACGGCGCTCGAGCTCGCGGGCAGCGGCCGCGCGGATGTTTCGAGCCTGCGGGCAGCGCTGGAGACGGCGCTCACGCTCGTCAACCGCTCCACCGCTGCTGCCGCAGATACGCGACCCACGGTTCATCCGTGAGCGGCCATCGGGCCAGAAAGCGCTTCGGCCAGCACTTCCTGCGCGAGCGGCGCGTCGTCGAGCGCATCATTCGCGCCTTTGACCCTCAGCCCGCCGACACGGTGGTCGAGATCGGCCCCGGCGAGGGCGTGCTGACTCAGGAGCTGATCGGGCGGGTCGGCCGGCTGCACGCGATCGAGCTCGACCGCGATCTCCTCGCGCGCCTGCGCCAGAGGTTCCCGCCCGAGGTCCTGACGCTGCACGGCGTGGACGCCTTGGGCTTCGATTTCGGCACGCTCGCGCCGCCAGGGACGAGGCTGCGTGTCATTGGCAACCTGCCGTACAACATCTCGACCCCGCTGCTGTTTCACCTGCTCGGACAGATCGACGCCGTGCAGGACATGCTGTTCATGCTGCAGAAGGAGGTCGTCGATCGCCTCGCCGCCCAACCGGGCAGCGCGGACTATGGCCGGCTCAGCGTCATGATCCAGTGGCGGCTGCGGGTCGAAAAACTGTTCGAGGTCGGTCCCGGCGCGTTCTTCCCCCCGCCGCGTGTCGATTCCGCGGTCGTGCACCTCGTCCCGCACGCCACAGCGCCGATCGACGTCCCTGACCCGGACCGTTTCCGCCGCATCGTGCAGGGCGCTTTTGCGCAGCGGCGCAAGACCTTGCGCAACAATCTCAAGGGCATGGTCGCCGCTGCCGAGATGCAACGCATCGGCATCGACCCGAACCGACGCGCGCAGACGCTGACACTGGAAGAGCTCGCGCGACTGGCGCGCTGCCCGCCGTCAGCGCAACCTGAGCCTGCCCCTTGACCGGCTGACCCGGCACCCGACATGATCCGGCCAGGTCGCAACGAGGAGGTACCCGCCATGAACCGATGGCGATGGGCGGCGGTCGTCCTGGCGTTCGCCTCGGTCGGCCTCCTGGCGGCGGCCTGGGAAACCTCAGCGTTTCGCACCGCCAGCGGCAAGCTCATCACACCCGGCATGTCGATGACCGAGGTGCTGCGCGATGCCGGCGAGCCCATGCGCCGCACCAGGGTATCCGAGGGTGTGAGCGTCGACGGCAAGGTCGGCGAGACGCTCGAGGTGTGGACGTACCGCGGCGGCGACGGGTTCTATGACCTGACCTTTCGCGGCACCAAGGTCCTCAAGATCGAGGTCGTGCCCGACCGCTGAGCGCGGTCAGCCGCCGGGGGCACGCGGCTCGAGGCGCGTCATCTGCTGCTCGATCCACGCCTCGACGTGCTGGTTGATCTGTTCGGGCGTCTTGCCGCGCGTATGCACCAGCGGCCCGATCACCACCTCGATCGTGCCGGGCTTCTTGAGAAACCCGCGTCGCGGCCAGAATGATCCGGCGTTATGGGCCACCGGCACCACCGGATAGCCGGTCTCGGCCGCGAGCACGGCCCCGCCGATGCCGTAGCGCCGCTTGTGGCCTGGCGCCACGCGCGTGCCCTCCGGAAAGATCGTCACCCAGATGCCGGCGTCCAGCCGCTCACGCCCCTGGGCGACGATCTGCTCGACCGCCTTGCGCCCGGCGCCGCGATCGATCGCGATCGGCTTGAGGAGCCGCAGCCCCCAGCCGAATAGCGGAATCCACATGAGCTCGCGCTTGAGCACCCAGGTATGCGGCGGAAAGATCTGTTGAAAGGCGATCGTCTCCCAGGCTGACTGGTGCTTGGCGAGGATGATGGCCGCACCCTTCTTCGGCAGGTGCTCGCGTCCGGTGACCCGATACTTGAGCCCGCACAGCCGCCACGCGAGCCAGGTGTGGAAGCGGCCCCAGCTGCTCAGCAGCCGGTAGCGCGGGCGAAACGGCAGGAGCGCGGCGATCAACAGCGCCGGCGGCACGAACAGCGGCACCGACAACCACATGATGGCGTTGAACAGGGCCGAGCGCAGGGCCTGCGACCGCCACGGACGTTGGAAGCGCGAATAACGCGGGAGCGGGTGGTCCGCCCCGTCAGGACGCTTTGAGCTCACCGGAAAGCAGCGCGTCGGTGAAAGCGGAGAGATCATCGAACACCGGCACGCCGGCGAGCTCCCCGCTTTTCTTCAAGGTGCGTTCGCCCTTGCCGGTGCGCACCAGCACCGGCAGCCCCTGGGCAGCGCGCGCCGCCACCACATCGCGCTCGGAGTCGCCCACCACGTACACCCGGTGCAGGTTGATCTTCAGGCGCTCGATGATCTCCTCGTACAGGCCAGGCAGCGGCTTGCGGCAGCGGCAGCCATCGTCCGGGCCGTGCGGGCAAAAAAAGATCGCGTCGATCTCGCCACCCTTGGCGCGCACCAGCTCGAGCATCTTGGCGTGGATGCGTCCCAGCATGTCCAGGTCGAACAGGCCGCGCGCCACGCCCGACTGGTTGGTCGCGACCACGATCCGGTAACCCTCGCGGTGCAGGCGCGCGATGGCCTCGAGGCTGCCCGGAATCGGCACCCACTCCTGCGGCGACTTGATGTAGTCGTCCGAATCCTGATTGATGACGCCGTCGCGGTCGAGGATGACGAGTTTCATGACGATGCCACAGGCCTCAAGCTACAAGCTCCATGTCCAAACCGGGTATCTCGTCTGCTTGCGGCCCGAAGCTTGCCGCTCGCAGCTAGTCCTTGAACTCCGACACGCGGATGCGGCCATTGATCGTCTTGCCTTCGCGCGACTGGATCTTTTGCATCTTGTCCCAGAACGCCTGCTTGAGGTCGAAATCCTGCGCGATCGCGGTGCCGATCAGCAGGATCAAGAGGTCCGCGACCTCCTCGGCGAGCTGTTCCTTCGGCCGACCCTTGGTCACGCACTCGGCGATCTCGCCGAGCTCCTCGCTCATGAGCGCCACGCGATAGGTCATGTCCTCGCCGCCGGTCTCGCGGAAGCGGTGCTTGTCATGGAAGGCCTGTACTGCCGCGAGCATTGCCTGGTAGGAATCCGGGTTCATGCGCCTTAACCCTGGAGCTTCGAGATGTCGGCGACCTGCAGGAACAGGTCGCTAAGGTCCTTGAGCAGCGCCAGGCGGTTGGCCCGCAATGCCGCATCATCGGTCATAACCATGACCCGGTCGAAGAAATCATCGACCGTCGGGCGCAGCGAGGCGAGACCGCTGAGCGCCCCGCTATAGTCCCCGGCCGCCAGCAGCGGCGCGACCTCCCCGCGCTTGCGCCGCACGGCCGTGGCGAGCTCGCGCTCCGCCTCCTCGCGGAGCAGCGCCTCATTGACGCTCGAAGGGATCGCGCTCGCCTCGACTTGGCGCAGGATGTTCCGAATGCGCTTGTTGGCGGCTGCCAGCGCTTCGGCCTCGGGCAGCTCGCGGAATTTCTGCAGCGCCGTCAGGCGCGGCAACACCTGGTCCAGGCGCGTGGGCTTCTGCGACAACACGGCCTCGATCTCATCGGGCAGGAAGTCGCGCTCGCGCAGGTAGGGCCTCAGGCGCTCGAGCACGAAGCCGTGCACCGCGGCGGCCACGCCATCGCCCAGCACCTCGCGCGGATAGAAGTCGCGCGCGAGCTCGATGAGCGCCACCAGGTCGAGCGGCAACGCCCTTTCCGCCAGCAGCCGCACCAGGCCGAGCGCCTGGCGGCGCAGGCCAAAGGGGTCCTTCTCCCCGGTCGGCGCGAGGCCGATGCCGAAAAAGCCCGTCAGGGCATCGATGCGCTCGGCGAGCGCCACCGGCACGGCAACCGGGTTGGCCGGGAGGTTGTCGGCCGCGGTACGCGGCCAGTAGTGCTGCTCGATGGCCTCGGCGACCGCCGGGTCCTCCCCGTCGTGGCGCGCGTAGTACTTGCCCATGGTGCCCTGCAACTCGGGAAACTCGCCCACCATGTCGGTCAGTAAATCGGCCTTGGCCAGGCGCGCCGCGCGCTCGACTTTCGCCACGTCGGCGGCGGCGAGCTGTCCCGCCTGCACCAGGCGGTTCGCGATCTCGACGGCGAGCTTCACCAGGCGCTCAACGCGCTCACCCTGGCTGCCGAGCCGGTTGTGGTAGACGACGCTCGAGAGGCGCGGCAGACGCGAGGCGAGCGTCGCCTTGCGGTCCTGGTCGAAGAAGAACTTGGCGTCGGACAGGCGCGCGCGCAGCACACGTTCATTGCCGTGGATGATGCGCTCGGGGCGCGGCGTCTTGATGTTGCTTACGAACAGGAAATGAGGCAGTAGCCGGTTCTGCCGGTCGGCGAGCGGAAAGTACTTCTGGTGCTGTTGCATGCTGGTGATCAGACACTCGGGCGGCACGGCGAGGAAGTCCTGGCTGAAGCTGCCGACGTACACGGCCGGATACTCGACCAGGCTTGCGACCTCCTCGACGAGCTCGGCGCCGCGCCCCACGCTCCAGCGCGTGCCCGGCCCGCAGCGACGGGCGGCGGTGTCGAGCTGCTTTTCGATGAGCTTGGTGCGTTCCTCGAAGCTTGCGATGACAGCGCCGCGGCGTGCCAGCAGCTTCTCGTAGGCGCCGGCGTCCGTCAGCGCCAGCACGCCACGGCTCAGGAACCGGTGGCCGCGGGTCTTGTTGGCGCTTTTCAGCCCCAGGACCACGCCCGGCACCACCTTGCGGCCGTGCAGCATCACCAGCCCGTGCACCGGCCGGACGAACTGCGCTTCGAGATCGCCCCAGCGCATCAGGCGCGCGACCGGCAGTCGTTTGAGCGCCGTCTCGACGACCTCGGCCAGCTGGCGCGCGAGCGGCTCGCCCTTCTGCTTGCTGCGGTACACGAAGTACTCGCCCTTCTCGCCCGCGTGCTTGTCGAGCGCCTCGATCGCGACCCCGCAGGCGCGCGCGAAGCCGGCGAGCGCCGGCGTCGGCTTGCCGTCGGCGTCGAGACCCGCCGCGAGCGACGGGCCCTTGCGCTCCACGACCCGATCGGGCTGGCGCGCCAGGACCTCGGAGATGCGCACCGCCAGGCGGCGTGGCGTGGCGAAAGGCTGCGGGGCGCTGCGGGCGGTGAGAAAGCCGCGCGCCTGCAGGCCCTGGAACAGGCCCTTGCTGAACGCCTCCGACAGGCGCGCCAGCGAACGCGGTGGCAGCTCCTCGGTGAGCAGCTCCACCAACAGAGGGGAATGCGTGCCGGCGCGGGCCATGGACTACTTCTTCGGCCTGCCCGCCGCCTTGAGAATCGGGAACCCGAGGCGCTCGCGCGAGGCATAGTAGGCCTGTGCCACCTCGCGCGCGAGGTGGCGCACGCGCGCGATGTAGGCGGCGCGCTCGGTCGTGGAGATGGCGCCGCGCGCATCGAGCAGGTTGAAAGCGTGCGAGCACTTCATCACCATCTCGAACGCCGGCAGCGGCAGCTCGGCCGCCATCAGGCGCTTGGCCTCGGCCTCGAAGCCGTTGAACTGCTCGAACAGCCACTGCACGTTCGAGACCTCGAAGTTGTAGCGCGACTGCTCGACCTCGTTCTGGTGATAGACATCGCCATAGCTGACATCACGCGTCCAGGCGAGGTCGAAGACGTTTTCCACGCTTTGCAGGTACATGGCCAGGCGCTCGAGCCCGTAGGTGATTTCGCCCAGCACCGGCTTGCAGGGCAGCGAGCCGATCTCCTGGAAGTAGGTGAACTGCGTCACCTCCATGCCGTCGAGCCACACCTCCCAGCCCAGGCCCCAGGCGCCGAGGGTGGGCGACTCCCAGTCGTCCTCGACGAACCGGATATCGTGCTGGCGCGTGTCGATGCCAAGGTCGCGCAGCGAATCAAGGTACAGATCCTGAATGTCGGTTGGCGATGGTTTCAGCACGACCTGGAACTGGTAGTAGTGCTGCAGGCGATTGGGATTCTCGCCGTAACGACCGTCCTTGGGGCGGCGTGAGGGCTGCACGTAGGCGGCGCTCCACGGCTCCGGCCCGAGCGCGCGCAGGAACGTCGCGGTATGGAAGGTGCCGGCGCCGACCTCGATGTCGTAAGGTTGCAGCAGGACACAGCCCTGCCGCGCCCAGTAGGTCTGAAGCCTGAGAATCAGGTCTTGGAAATTCACGTCGCGTGGGTGGCCCGCGGAATGGACGCGGATTATAGCGTGCCGGTCCCGCCGCGGGCGAGGCACGCGCTCACACAGTGTCGCCCGGTGGCGGCGCCTGCGGCTGCTCGACCGGCGCGGGCAGGAGCTCTTCGAGCTTCACGTCACCCGGGAAGCGTGTGAGGAGCCCGAGAATCTTGGCCACGCGCCGCTCGAAGACATCGGTGCGCGTGGCCGGGTTGTTCCGCACCGGACTCGGCAGCGCGGCGGCCAGTTCGACGGCTTGGCGCAGGCTGAGGTCGCGGGCCGACACCCCCCAATAGGCCTGCGCGGCGGCCTGTACCCCGTAGATCCCCTGGCCGAACTCGGCGATGTTCAGGTAAAGCTCAAGGATGCGCGTCTTGCTGAGCTGGCGCTCCATGCCCCAGGTGAGCACGAGCTCGTGCCACTTGCGCAGCGGATTCTTGGCCGCGCTGAGGAACAGGTTCTTCACGGTCTGCTGCGAGATCGTGCTCGCCCCGAGCGCGAAACGCCCCTCGGACCAGTTGTAGCTCATCGCCTCCTTGAAGGCGACCAGATCGAAGCCGCTGTGCTCCCAGAATCGGCTGTCTTCGGCGACCACGACGGCGCGCGTCAGGTGGCGGGGCAACTGCGCGTAGGGCACTGGCTGCCAGCGCGGCGCCGGCAGACCCGGCTGCTCGGCGCGCTGGCGTTCGTACTCGAGCATAAAGCTCGACTTGGGGATCGGACCTCGTGCATAGCGCTGCCAGTCCGGCCAGGTCGCATACAAGTAGAACAGGTCCGCAATCAGGAGAACGAGCGCGATGCGGATCAGCCAGCGCACGAGGCGGGCGCCGCGGGCCAGGGGGGTCAACCAGCGAAAAGGGGGATGACTGCGCACAAGACCGGAGATGGGACAGGCTGGCCGGCGATTGTAACCGACGCGGCGGGGCCCGGCCGGCCGATTGTCCGTCTAGCCCGCTCGCCTATTGGCAAGCGCCGGCGTTTCGGCTATGGTGGCCCGCGGTTTGGGCCTGCGCCTGGATCACCGCGGAGGAGCCCGGCACCAGCGGCCGGAAAAATAAGAGAAAACCGAGAAGAATCGACGGGCCCGGAAACGGGCCCGTTGCCTTTGTTTAAAGAGCTGCCGGGGTGCATTGCTCCTCGGGTATCGACGAACCTCAGGTGCCACCGGGGCTGCCGCATGTCGCCGTTGAGCTCGACCGCCCTTCCCGATCCCCGCCCGCAGCCGCGCAAGGCCGTGGCGCTGATCTCGGGCGGCCTCGATTCCATGCTCGCCGCCAAGCTCGTGCTTGAGCAGGGCCTGCACGTCGAAGGCATCAATTTTTACACCGGCTTCTGCGTCGAGGGTCACACCCACGCGATACGGCGTGAGCACCGGATGAAGCCCAAGCGCAACAACGCGCTATGGGTGGCCGAACAGCTCGGCATCAAGCTGCACATCGTCGATGTCATCGAGGAGTACAAGGACATCGTCATCAATCCTAAGCACGGATACGGCGCCAACCTCAACCCGTGCCTCGACTGCAAGGGCTTCATGGTACGCAAGGCGCGCGAATGGATGGAGTCCCACGGCTTTGACTTCATCGTGACCGGGGAAGTGCTCGGCCAGCGCCCCATGAGCCAGCGCCGCGATACCATGCCGGTGGTGGCGCGCGAGTCCGGCGCCAATGATCGGCTGTTGCGTCCGCTGTGCGCCAAGCTGCTGCCGCCGACGCTGCCGGAGCGCGAGGGCTGGATCGACCGGCAACAGCTCAAGGATTTCAGCGGGAGATCGCGCAAACCGCAGATGGCGCTGGCCGCGCGTTACGGCTTCACCGACTACGCACAGCCCGCGGGCGGTTGCTGCTTTCTGACCAACGAGCAGTATTCTCGCAAGCTCGCCGACATGTGGCGCGCGCGCGGCCGCAAGAGCTACGAGCTCGACGACATCATGCTGCTCAAGGTCGGCCGGCATGTACGCCCGCGCCCGCATTTCAAGCTGATCGTGGGCAGGGACGAGGGCGAGAACAATTACCTCAGCGGCTATCGGCGGCGCTATACGCACCTGCAGGCGGTGAGCCACGTCGGACCGCTGGTGCTGATCGACGGCGTGGCCGACGCGGCCGATCTCGAGCTGGCGGCGCGCCTGACCGCACGCTTTGGCAAGGGCCGCGATGCGCGGGAAGTCGAGGTCGCGGTGACCGACCCGGCGGGCAACACGCGGCGCTTGAAGGTGGCACCGCTGCCGCCCGAAGAGCTGCCGGCGGAGTGGTACCTTTGATGAGCGAGCGCACCCTCGACACGCGCGGGCTGCTCTGCCCGCTGCCCGTCATCCGCACGCAGGACGCCGTTGAGCAGCTCGCGCCCGGCGATACCCTGGTCGTGCTGGCGAGCGATCCTGGTGCGCTTTATGACATCCCGGCCTGGTGTCGCGTCCATGGACACGAAGTCCTTGCAACGCAGCGCGACGGCAACCGCATTTCCATAACGCTGAAGGTGGGCGGCGGATGAACCGGCGCTTCACGCCCCAGCACTGCCTAACTAAATGCGCGCGCGGCCAAAGCGGGCACAAGGTGCTAAGCACGATGTTGGTGCACACTAGGCTCTAGTATGCACCACCATGGTGCTTACGTTGTTGAGATTTGCTCGTCTGTATTCATAACATATTGATGACACATAGTATTTAATCTGGCATGTTTGCTGCTCTATGTCGGGGCAGACATTACTAAACCCGTGCTTTTTTGAGGAGGAAAGACCAATGGCCGGTGGCGCCGATGTAATCAAGATGATTAAGGACAAGAACGTGAAGTTTGTCGATTTCCGCTTCACGGATACGAAGGGCAAGGAACAGCACGTGTCCGTGCCCGCCCACACGATCGAGCCGGAGACCTTCGAGAGCGGCAAGATGTTTGACGGCTCCTCGATCGCCGGCTGGAAGGGCATCCAGGAGTCGGACATGATCCTGATGCCGGAGCCCGATACCGCGGTCATGGACCCGTTCATGGAGGAACCAACCCTCATCCTGCGCTGCGACGTGATCGAGCCGGCCACGATGCAGGGCTACGAGCGCGATCCGCGCTCGCTCGCCAAGCGCGCCGAGGCCTACCTGAAGAGCACCGGCATCGCCGACACCGCCTACTTCGGGCCGGAAGCGGAGTTCTTCATCCTCGATGATGTGCGCTGGGGCGCGGACATGAGCGGGTCGTTCGTCAAGATCGACTCCGAAGAGGCGCAGTGGAACACCGAAAAGGTTTACGAGGGCGGGAACCTCGGCCATCGTCCGTCGGTGAAGGGCGGGTACTTCCCGGTGCCGCCGGTCGACTCGCAGCAGGACATCCGCTCGGCCATGTGCCTTGCCATGGAGGAGATGGGCCTCAAGATCGAGACTCACCATCACGAGGTGGCGACCGCCGGCCAGAACGAGATCGGCATGATGTTCAATACCCTGGTCAAGAAGGCCGACGAGCTGCAGATCTACAAGTACTGCGTGCACAACGTCGCGCACAGCTACGGCAAGACTGCGACCTTCATGCCGAAGCCGATCGTCGGTGACAACGGCTCGGGCATGCACGTGCACCAGTCGCTCGCCAAGGGCGGCGTGAACCTGTTCTCGGGCAATGAGTACGGTGGGCTGTCGCAGCTCGCGCTCTACTACATCGGCGGCATCATCAAGCATGCGCGCGCGCTCAACGCCTTCACCAATTCGCTCACGAACTCCTACAAGCGCCTGGTGCCGGGCTTTGAGGCGCCGGTCATGCTCGCCTACTCGGCGCGCAACCGGTCGGCCTCGATCCGCATCCCGTACGTGAGCAACCCGAAGGCGCGGCGCATCGAAGTGCGTTTCCCGGATGCCGGCTCCAATCCGTACTTCGCATTCGCCGCGATGATGATGGCCGGCCTCGACGGCATCCAGAACAAGATCCATCCGGGCGAGGCCATGGACAAGGACCTCTACGACCTGCCGCCGGAAGAGGAGAAGAAGATCCCGACCGTGTGCCACTCCCTCGACATGGCGCTCGAGGCGCTCGACAAGGATCGCGAGTTCCTGACCCGGGGTGGTGTGTTCAGCAACGATCTGATCGATGCTTACATCTCACTCAAGATGGCCGACGTGACGCGGTTGCGCATGACGACACACCCCATCGAGTTCGACATGTACTACAGCGTCTAGGCGCTGTGTCAGTCCTTGCAGGCTGTCGGACGCCCCCGCAAGGGGGCGTCTGTTTTTAGGGATATGAGATCGCTACTGGTTGCACCATATTGGTGCACGCGCCAGGGAAGTGAGATAGAATCCGATGGCAAGAGGTAAGTTGGTAATTAGCAGGGACAAATCATCCGGGTCACGGACGCCTGGCGCTGTGGCAGTGCCGGCAGAACCCGTCACGTCGCCCGCCACCACCATGGCCCGCCTGCTCGAAAACCTGACCACGACCGTGCTCACGATTAACGCCGAGCTGCGGCTGACCTCGATCAACCCCGCCGGCGAGATGCTGTTCGAGATGAGCGCGCGCAAGGCGCTCGGGCAGCACATCACGGCGCTGCTCCCGCACAGTCAACGATTCGTGAAGACCCTGCAAAACACGCTGCGCACGTGCCACCCGCTGACGGCGCACGGGGTGCGGCTGGTGACACCGGCGGGGCGTAACCTCACTGTCGATTGCACGGTCTCGACGCTGTCCGATGCCGGCCAGCGCACCGAGCTGCTCGTGGAGCTCACGCAGATCGATCGACTGCTCAGGTTCGCACGCGAGGAGAGCCTGCTCGAACAGCAGGCCGCGAACCGCGCCGTGCTGCGCGGGCTCGCCCACGAGATCAAGAACCCGCTCGGTGGCCTGCGCGGCGCCGCCCAGCTGCTCGAACGCGAGCTGCCGGACCGGGCGCTGCGCGAATATACGCAGATCATCATTCACGAAGCGGATCGGCTGCGCAATCTCGTCGACCGCATGATCGGCTCGCACCAGCCATTCGCCACACGCGCGCTCAACATCCACGAGGTGCTCGAGCACGTACGCAAGCTGATCCTGGTGGAGGTGCCGGTCGGGCTGACGATCATCAGCGAGTACGACCCGAGCCTGCCCGAGATCCGGGGCGACCCGGAGCAGCTGATCCAGGCGGTGCTCAATATCACGCGCAACGCCGTACAGGCCATGCAGGGTCGCGGCACCATCCGGCTGCGCACGCGCGTGGAGCGCGGCCTGACCATCGGCGAGAAGCGTTACCGGCTGGCGGTGCGCACCGAAATTGAAGACGACGGTCCGGGCATTCCGGAGAGCCTGCAAGAGCGGATCTTTTACCCCATGGTCACAGGCCGCGCCGATGGCACGGGCCTCGGGCTGTCGATCGCCCAGGAGATCGTCAACCGCCACGGCGGCCTGATCGAATGCGCCAGCCGGCCGCAGCACACCGTCTTCACCATTTATCTTCCGCTGGAGCCTAACCATGACTAAACAAGGCATTGTTTGGGTCATTGACGACGACCGCTCCATCCGCTGGGTGCTCGAGAAGGCACTCGACCAGGCCGGTCTCAACGCCAAGAGCTTCGACTCGGCCCATGGAATCGCCGATATGCTGGACCGGGTACGGCCGGACGCGATCCTCACGGACATCCGCATGCCGGGCATCAGCGGTCTGGAGCTGCTCGCAGCGATCCACGACAAGGCGCCGGAAATTCCGGTGATCATCATGACCGCGCACACCGATCTCGACAGCGCGGTGGCCTCCTATCGCGGCGGGGCGTTCGAGTACCTGCCAAAGCCTTTCGATGTCGACGAGGCGGTGCGGCTGGTGCGGCGCGCCATCGAGCATCGCCGCCGGCAGCACGCCGAGTCCACCAGCGTAGAGCGCGCACCTGAAATCATCGGTTCGGCCCCGTCGATGCAGGAGGTATTTCGCGCCATCGGCCGATTGTCGGGTTCGAACCTGAGCGTGCTGATCAACGGCGAGTCCGGCACCGGCAAAGAGCTGGTGGCGCGCGCCCTGCACAATCACAGCCCGCGCGCCGACAGGCCGTTCATTGCCATCAATATCGCGGCGATCCCGAGCGAGCTGCTCGAATCGGAGCTGTTCGGGCACGAGAAGGGTGCGTTTACCGGGGCCAGCGCCCAGCGCAAGGGCTGGTTCGAGCAGGCCCACGGCGGCACGCTGTTCCTCGACGAGATCGGCGACATGCCGGCGGAGCTGCAGACCCGCCTGCTGCGCGTGCTGGCCGACGGTTGCTTCTACCGGGTCGGGGGGCATGAACAGATCCGCACCGACGTGCGCATCATCGCCGCCACCAACCAGAATCTCGAGGAGCGCGTGCGCGACGGGCGGTTTCGCGAAGACCTGTTCCACCGCCTCAACGTGATACGCATCCACCTTCCCCCGCTGCGCGAGCGCGCCGAGGACATCGCCGCGCTGGCGCGCCACTTCCTCAAGAAGTCCGCCCAGGAGCTCGGCGTTGAACCCAAACGCCTCGCCGCCGATACGCAGAATTTCCTGGCGCGCCTGCCGTGGCCCGGCAACGTGCGTCAGCTCGAGAACACCTGCCGCTGGCTCACGGTGATGGCGCCGGGCCAGACGGTGCGCGTCGATGACCTGCCGCCGGAGCTGCGCGCGACGGGGGCCGGTGGCGCCCAGGATCGCGACTGGGAGCAGAGTCTGCGCAGCCTCGTCGAGCAGCAGCTGGCCGGCGGCCAGTCGGAGATCTTCCACGACATCAACGCACGCTTCGAGCGCATCCTGATGGAGGCGGCGCTCAAGGCCACCGGCGGGCGCAAGCAGGACGCCGCCAAACGGCTCGGCTGGGGACGCAACACGCTCACGCGCAAGCTCCAGGAATACGGCATGTCGGGCTGAGCCGTTCGCCCACGCGGCGTGGCCGCTACGCGGCGACCCGCATCAGGCCATGCTGTTCATAGATGGCGGCCACAGTGTCGCCCCGCAAGAAATCGGCCAGCGCCCCGCCCCAGGGGCCGCCGTCGCCCACAACGCCCACGTGATACTGCGTGGTGACGTTGTCCGGCGACGGGGCAGGTGGCGTGTCGCCGCCGTCCAACGCAACAATCTCGAAGCGGCCGGGAAAGATCCGCGTGTAGCGCAAGGCGAGGTGGTAGTAGACCACCGCCACGTCGGCGCGCTCGTCGGCGAGGGCCTGCGGCGCCTCGCGGTGGTGAATGCTTTCGCCAAAGATCACACGCGCGGCCGCCTCCGCGCGCAGCACCGGGCCGAGATCGATGGCGTGCCGTTGCGCGAATCGCGCGAGCGTCTCCCGGTACACCGCGTAACTCGCGGCTTCGGTCTTCGGGTTGGAGAGGAACACGCGCACGTCCTCGCGCGCCAGGTCGCGCACGCTGCGAATGGCACGGGGATTGCCGGCGCGTACGAGCAGCACGTTGCCGCGCGAGCGTGCGAACGGCGCGTGCCGCGCCATGACTCCCCGCCCCACCAGTTGATCGAGGATTGGCGCCGGGCTGATGAACACGTGCGGGCGCACGCCGATAAACAGGTTGCCAAGCCCCAAGCCGCCGCGCTCGAGCATGCGCAGCAAAACCGCGGGCGGGGTCGTGGCGTAAAAAATGTCGCCCCCATCGGGATGCAGGGTGCAGAAGCGGGCGAGCGCCTCGCCCAGCGCCATGTGGTGGTTGCCGTCGGAAAACACCACCGTCGCGGCCGCGCGCAGGTCGCCGTGGAAATCGAGGCACAGGTTGGAGCCCGGGTGAAACCAGAGCGCGGCGCCAGGGTGCGCGCCAGCCCATTCGCGCGGCCAATCGAGCCAGTCAGTCATGCCGGCGGCTGGCAGCCAAGGTCGTCGAGCGCCGGCGCGCGGCGGAAACGGTTCCTGCCGCGCTCGCGCCGGCGGCGTCCCGGGCCAGGCTCTCGAGGACCTTGCCGCTGCGGATCTGGATGCGGCGATTGCTGACGCACAGCACGCCGCGCTGGCGCAGCGCGCTCAGCGTCTCGCTCACCGACTGACGCGTGGTCCCGACCATGTCGGCTATCTCCTGGTGGGTGAGACGGATGTCGAGCAGCATCCCGTCCGCGCCGACCGGTTTGCCGTAGCGCGCCCCCAAGCGCACCAGCAGCTTGACCACGCGCGTGGCCACGTCGTCACTGGTGAGGTTGAGCATCATGTCGCCAAGGCTACGCAGCCGGCAGGCCAGCAACTCGACCACCAACAGCGCCGCATGCCCGTCGCTCTCGAGGTAGCGCTTGAAACGTGCATGCGGAACGGCCAGGACCTCGGAGTCGGCGCAGGCCTGGGCGTAGACGGCCCGCCGGCCGGCACGGGGCATCTCGGCGAGCCCGAACACCTCTCCCGGAAGGCAGAACCACAGCACCACCGTGCGGCCGACCGGGGAGAGGGCGAAGATCTTCACCCGTCCCTCGGTCAGTATGTAGATATGCTCACCAGGAGAACCAGCGTGGAAGACGGTCGCGCCCTTTGCATAGGTACGGCGCTGGCCGCAGGCAAGCAGCGCCGCGCGCGCAGCTGCCGGTAGCCTTCCCCAGAAGTCCGAGGGCGGCACGAACCACGGCGTCTCCATACCGCTTAGGCCTCCAGTCGCTATGGGTACTCAGCCCGGTGCGTCCATGCCTTGCCAGACGATCTGTCGGCCAGGCGACAGAACGGTTACAGCCGAGACACTAATCTCCCCGAAAACGCACTTTGCGTCAAAGCCCGGGTGGTCGCGACGCCGCTGGTCGGGTGACCACGTCCTCGCGTCCCTGGACCGTGACGTGTAAGTGTCAAAGGCCAGACCGGCCTAGTCGGCACTGGCTACACTCAACCACCACGGGGCATCGTATGCGCCACAGCCGCGGCCTGGTCGGCACCTTAACAACCCGCCGTTGTGCAGGTCAGGGGCAGGCCAGGGATTTGCCGCTCAAACGGCGCTGCCCCGTTACTGATCCGTGCGACAGTGCTTGCCGATGTATGGATCGAAGCCCGGCGGCGCGCACGGTTGAAGAGGCCAGCAGCAACTCGGTAGCATCAGCCGAGCCGCCGCAACGGCATGACGCACGCTCAGGGAGGAGCGAGTTGACGTCGCAGGATTTCCGCACCCGCCGGCTTGGACCGCGCCCCTGCGCATGCGCAGGGGTGCCATCGGTGCCGGTACTCGCCCGAACCACTCCCCGCACGCTTTGCCGCGCACATCGTTCGCTCAACCGGGTCAGCACCCCGGCGGGCGTGTCATGTGCGGTACGAGGCGCGGTCGCGTACAGCGGGCGGCACCGCGCGATTTGTTGGCGATCATCCGTTTGACAATCTCTTGACCCCACGGAGAACCACCATGGCACAAAACGCAACAGCCGGGACTGGCGCGGAAGCGGTAGTCTCGGCCGGCGGTAACGGTTTCTTTGGCAATTTTGCGCAGAACATCCGTCTGGCCGGCGGTTCGCCGGGCCGCACCTTTGGCGGCTTCATCGCCGCGTGGCTGGCGTTCTTTCTGATCCTCTATGTGATCCCGCTGCCCGACGTAACCGGGGTCGACGGCACGGTTACCAAGCTTTCGCCGGCGGGCAAGGCGGCGCTCGCGGTGGTGGTGTGGGCCTGCATCATCTGGATCACCGAGGCGATGCCGGTCGGCATCACTGGCCTCCTGATCCCGATGCTGCTGGTCCTGACCGGCGCGGTGAAGAACTTCCCGGCGGCGGCGAGCGGCTTCACCACGCCGGTGGCGGCGTTGTGCCTGGCGGCCTTCCTGTTCGCCGCCATCATGCAGGCCGCCGGCATCGACCGCCGCATCGCCATCGGGCTGCTCAAGAAGATGAAGGTGAAAGAGGCGGGCGGCGTGATCTGGAGCATGTTCGGCGCCAACCTAATCCTGTCGCTCATCATCCCGGCGGCCAACGCGCGTGCCGCAACGCTCCTGCCCGTGATCAACGGCATCGTGCAGCTGTTCGGCGACACCCCGCAGGAGCGCGCCGCCAAGAAGGCGATTGTCATCCAGTCCCTGGTGTACGGCTCCATGATCAGCGGCATGTGCATCTTGACTGCGCACCTGCCGAACCTGGTGCTCGTGGGGCTGTTCGAGAAACAGGGCTACAACCTCTCCTACATCAACTGGTTCCTGCTGCAGTGGCCGTACCTCGGCATGTTCGTCCTCACGCAATGGTGGGTGCGCTACTACTTCAAGACCAAAGGTGTCGGCATTCCAGGCGGGCTCGCCAAGGTCGAGGCCCTGCACAAGGAGCAACCCAAGACCACCCAGGCCGAATGGCTGATCCTCGCGGTGTTCGCGTTCGTCGGCCTCATGTGGGTCACCGAGGAGTGGCACAAGATCAAGTCGCACAACGCCGCCCTCATCGGCATTGCGATCATGTTCACGCCCGGGCTGTTCGCGTTCAAATGGAAGGCGTTACAGGACCGCACCATCTGGGGCACGTGGCTGCTGCTTGCCGGCGCGCTGTCCATGTCGGCGGCCATGGGCAGCTCGGGTCTGGCACAGTACCTGTCGGACGTGATTCATCCGATCGCGCACGGCCATCCCTGGTGGATGATCCTGCTGATCCTGATGGTCGGCACCCACATCATCCGCTTGGGCATGCTGTCCAACATCGCCGCCATCACGATGCTCGCGCCGATCCTGATCGCGCTCGCGCCCAAGCTCGGCCTGCACCCGGTCGCCTTCACCATGCTGGTGTCCGATACCGACACCTTTGCCTACATCCTGCCCACCCAGATCACGGCGGCGGTGATCGCCTATGCCAGTGGCACCTTCACCATGACCGATTACGCCAAGGTCGGGTGGGTGTCGGTACTGATCGCGATCGCCTACGGCATCGTGGTCATGGCGCCGTGGTACGCCTTCATGGGCATCCCGGTGTGGGACCCCAGCGCGCCCTGGCCGTTCGCCAAGTAACCGTTAACTGCCGGCGCCCGCCCCGTCGGGTTGGGGGGTGGGCGCATTTTTTCGGCACTACCCCCCTTTCGCATCCAGGCTGGAGAAGAGTGAACATGAAAAAAATGACCGATCAAGAACTGAAGCTGGCACTCGGCGAGTACATCGCCCCGCCGGGCCTGTACGACAAGACCAAGGACATGCCTTTCCTCGGCAAGGTGAGCTGCAACGTGGAAAGCATCGTCGCCGGCTCGTGGCAGGAGATCGTGATCGACTACGAACTTGGCGCCTCCGGCATGGCCGACGGCTCGTGGTTCAAGGCCACTTTCCGCTTCTACTCCGACTGGGCGCTCTTCCAGACCACCGATCCGGCGGGCGCCAACTACGTCTCGGCCGAGTACCACGCCGCGCCCACGCTTCCCGGGCAGAGTCCCGCGACCGTGCAATACCTCAAGGTGCGCTTCGACCAAAAGGGCCACGAACGGCCGTTTCAGAAGGCGGTGATCGTCGACACCTTCGATGGCTACTTGAAGGCCGGCGACCACATCGTGATCCGCCTGGGCGACCGGCGCTTCGGGGGTCCCGGCACGCGCGTGCAGACCTTCGTCGAGCAGAACTTCCGCTTCCGCTGCTACGTCGATCCGCTCGGCACCTCGCGCTTCGCCGCCGTGCACCCGGACCTCGTCATCCAGATCGTGCCGGGCGTGCCCGCCCAGCTCGCTTGGGCCGGCTCACGCATCGTGCGCACGGGCGAGAAGCTGCCGCTGCGCATCCGCGCCGAGGACGAATGGGGCAATACCTGCTGGGATCGCCCCGAGGAGGTCGAGATCGTCGCCACCCGGGACGGCAAGAGCGTGTACGAAAAGAGAACCACGCTCGCCGACCAGGGCTGGGCCGTGCGGCTGCTCGAAGACGTGCCAACCGACAAGCCGGGTGAGCTCGCCATCACCGCGCGCCTGCCCAAGCACCCCTGGGTCAAACCGGCCACTTTCTACGCCACGGTCGACAAGAGCTTCGAGGCGCCGCGCATCTACTACACCGATCTGCACGTGCACTCGGAAGACACCATCGGCACCAACTCCACCGTTTACAACCTCACCTACGGGCGCGACGTGACCGGTCTCGACGTGCTCGCCTTCGCGCACAACGACTTCAACATTACTACCGAGCGCTGGCAGAAGACCGTCGAGCTGATTCGCAAGATCACCAAGGACGGCGAGTTCATCGCCTATCCCGGTACCGAGTGGTGCGGATCGAGCTGTGCCGGCGGCGATCACAATGTGGTGTTCCTGCACGACGGCGAGCCGGAGTTTCCGTTCCTCAAGACCGGCGAGCATGTGCGTTCGGTCGACTGGAACGAGGAGACCAAGGGCAGCCAGGTGGAGCCCGGGGCCTGGCCGCTGGAAGAGCTGTGGGTAGCCTATGCCAAGGATCCCGAAGGGCACCTGCTGATCCCGCACGTGGGCGGGCGGCGCTGCATCCTTGACTGGCACTATCCGAAGCTCGAGCGCCTGATCGAGATCGGCTCCTCCTGGGGACACTTCGGCTGGCTGTATCAGGAGGCAATCGAGCGCGGTTACAAGATCGGCGCCTCGATGGCCGGCGACGAGCATCGCGGCCGCTGCGGCGGCGGCGTGCCCGGCACCGCGGTATTCGGCACCAAGGGCGGCATCAGCGGCGTGATCGCCCCGGCACTGACCCGCAAAGCCATCGCCGAGGCCCTGCGCGCCCGCCACACCTTCGCCTCCAGCGGCGAGCGCACCTTTGGACTGCTGCGCTGCGGCCGCTACATCATGGGTGATGAGTTCGAGCACAAGGGCGCCGCCACGCTCGAGTACCGTTTTCTGGGCGATGCCGGCTGGGACGAGATCGTGGCCTTCGATCACACCGGTGAGCTCTGGCGGCGCGACCTGCAAAAGGAGCTGGGGCTCTCGGAGCGCAAGATCCGCTTCCGCTGGGGCGGGGCGCGCGTCAAGGATCGCTACCGCTGGGCGGCGTGGAAAGGCAGGATCACGATCACCAACGCCGTGATCAACGAATTCCAGGGCCTCGGCTTCGAGCACATCGAGGAGACCTGCTGGCGCGAGTCGGCCACCACCATCGGCTTCAAGAGCGACACCTATGGTGACGTCGACGCCATCGAGATCGACGTCTCGCACCTGAGGGCCGCGAAGATCCGGGTCGAGGGCACGATCGATGGCTACGTGAAGGTCGGCGATCCGCTCAAGGGCAACCCGTTCGTGCACTGCCCGACGTTCGAATGGGAAATTACCGGTGCCGAGTTGCTCGCGGCCACGCGCCTGAAGAAGGACCTGCCCGGTGTCGACATGTTTCTCGGCTTCGAGCGCATGTCCGACGCTCCTGCACCGCGCGAGGTCACGGGCACGCTCAACATCGACCCGCACAACGGGCCGCACGGGCATCGGCCGGTGTATTTTTTCGCCCGCCAGGTGGACGACGCCAAGGTCTGGACCTCGGCGCTTTTCATCACCTTCAAGTAAGAAGGCGACGCGCCGCTTTCCTGACGGTTTGCCGCGCGCCGCGGGGTCGGGTCGGGGCTCGGCCGGGCTTTCCGCTGTCCGCGGTGCGCGCTCGTCACCCGATTCCCCGCTCCCATCGGTGGGGGCTTGGCGGTTGTGGCCGGTTCTCGTCCGGCTGGCTAGATTCACGGTGTCGGCAGGCGGACAGCATGGCGGCGCGCTTCTGTGGCGGGCCGCATCCGCAGTCAAGCTCTCGAATCTCGACACCATCTTTCTTCGGAACGGAGGCCACTATGAAGAAGACTGGACGACTCTCGGTTTCCCTCGCCTGCGCGGCGCTGATCGCGGCACTGCCCGCACTGGCGGACGCCGCCGATGTGGCTGCGCGCGGCACGACCAAGGCGGCGTTCGCACCGCCGGCCAGCACCACCAACCGCGGTTCGATCGCACCGGATGAGCGTTACTACCCGCAAGCCGGCAGCGAATCCAACCCGCTGGTATTCAGCGCGCCGCCGCGCGGCACGTACGCCGAGGAGGTCGCGACCTACCAGCCCATCGTGGAGCTGCTGTCCGAGGTGATCGGCAAGAAGGTTGTCTACCAGTATTCGGACAACTGGCTGACGTACAGCAAGGACATGACGATGGGCAAGTACGACCTCGTGTTCGACGGCCCGGCGTTCAACGGCTGGCGCGCCGAGCGCCTGAACCACGTGCCCCTGGTCAAGCTGCCGGAGGACTTCGTGTTCGTCATCACCGCGCGCGCCGCTGACAAGAGCATCAACGACGTCAAGGACCTCGCCGGCCGCCTGGTGTGCGCGCATGCCCCGCCCAATCTCGGCACCCTCACCCTGCTGTCGCGCTTCGACAACCCGGCGCGTCAGCCGCGCATCGTAGAGACCAAGGGCTGGGACAACAGCTACAAGGCGATGCTTGAGGGCAAGTGCGTGGCCACGGTTCTGCCGATCAGGAATCTGCAGAAGATGGACAACGGCCCGCAGCGTATGAGCAAGACGCTCTATACGCACCGGCCGCTGCCGAACCAGGCGCTGTCCGTGGGGCCGCGCGTTTCTCCAACGCTGCATGCGCGCATCGCACAGGCCCTGCTGTCGGAGCGCGGCAAGATCGCGACCGCCAAGTTGCGCGCCGCCTATGCCGGCAAGGACTTCGTGCTGGCCGCGCGCGAAGAGTATGCGGGTCTCGGCGACCTGCTCAAGGACAGCATTTACTACTACTGAAGCCGATCGGCCGCCGCGCGGCGCGCGGGTCGGCGCAGGACATAACCAATGGACAGGGGCGTTTCAGGTGTCGCAAGCCGCTCATCGCGCTGGTCGCCAGCATCTGCCTGCCGACCGGTGCCGTGCAAGCCGACAACGGACGTCGCGACCAGTTGCGCCTGCTCGCCACGCCGTGCTGAGAGCGGATCGAAGCAAGCGTCAGCAACCCACGCTGCCTCAGCGCGGCGCTGCCGTCCGGCATCTACGAGAACCTCAATTCGCGCCGGAGACCGCGGCGCCAACGGCGAAGTGACGCGCCGCGTTCAAGACCGGCGACCGCCTCGCCATCGCCTCTAAACGGGAATATGCCGATGTCACGCAGTTACTGCAGGGCGAGGGGGCTACTACTGAACAAGTCACGCACGCCACAAGAGGCTGCTTGCGGCGCGCACGCCGATCCCTAGGCGGTGCGGCGTAACAGCAGGTGGACGACAGCGGCCCAGCCGCTGTGGTAGGGCCCCTCGTCGAGTTGGGTCTGCGTTTCCTCGAGCAACAGCTGCTCGCCTTGCGGCAGGTCGCGGCGCAACAGCTCGGCGCTGTAGAGCATTTCGGCGCTGCGCGGCCCGCCACTCTGGTAACTAAGCTGCGCCGGCGTGAACGCCTCGAGAATCAGCAGCCCGCCCGGCTTCAGCGCCCGGTACATGGCGTCATGCAATTGCGCGCGCACGGCGGGCGGAAAGTGCGCGAAGATCGACACCACCACGTCGAACGCCGCCACCGGCCAGGTCCAGCTCGCCAGATCCGCGCACTCGGTGCGCAACGCCACCGCGCGACGGGCGGCGAGCTCGCGCGCCTTGCGCAGCCCGACCGCGGAGGCGTCGACCGACAGTACCTCAAGACCCTGCTCCGCCAACCACACGCCGTTACGCCCCTCACCGTCGGCCACCGCGAGCGCCCGCATGCCGGACCGCAGGTGCGCGCGCTGCCCGACGAGAAACGCGTTCGGCACGGTCCCGTAGGCATAGCCGGGTTCGCTGTAGCGAGCATCCCAGAAGTCGGCGCCGCTCATGGTTGCGTACCCCGCGGGCCGGCGCTCGGCGCGGCCTT
>CAYZVX010000016.1:5439-39774 GCA_964482055.1 uncultured Acidiferrobacteraceae bacterium | reverse complement strand
TACACTCTTTCCCGCGCGAGCCCCCGGTGATGAAGGCCGTTTCGACCGCCGGCGTGTGCAGCACCTCGATATAATAACGGGGCGAGCGCTCAACACACGACTGCCTTGCGGGGACCGACCGTGAAGCTTTTCCTCATGCGCCACGGGCAGACCAATTACAACCTGCTCGGGCTGTGCAACGACGATCCGCGCGATGCGGTATACCTCACCGATCTCGGCCGGCGGCAGGCGCAGGCGGCGGCCGTAGCGCTGCGCGCGGCGCGAATCGAGCACATCTTCGTGTCGCAGCTGCCGCGCACCCGCCAGACCGCCGAGATCATCAACCGCAACCATGCGGCGCCGATCACGGCATGCGCCGAGCTCAACGACATTCGCTCCGGCTTCAACAATCGGCCGGTGGCCGAGTATTTCGCTGCCACCGGTCAGGACCGGCTGCACCGGCGTGTCAACGGCGGGGAATCGCTGCTCGACTACAAGGCCCGGGTGTTGCCGTTTCTCGAGCGGCTGCGGCGGCGCCCGGAATCGGTCGTGCTGGTAGTCGCGCACGAGGAGACGCTGCGCGTCATCGCGGCGCACCTGCGCGGCCTGCGGGACGAGGAAATGGAAAGACTCGCCTTTGGCAACTGCGAAATCGTCGAGTGCGAGCTGCCGCCGGCTACAACCACAGCCCCACGAGCGCGGCGCTGACCAGCGTGGCGAGCGTGCCGCTCACGATCGACTTCATGCCGAGCGCCACGATCTCGGATCGACGCTCCGGCACCATGGTCCCGAGACCGCCAATCAAGATGCCGAGACTGCCGAGGTTGGCGAAGCCGCACAGCGCGTAAAGCATGATGACGCGCGAACGCTCCGAGAGCGTGCCGGGCGCAAGCCCCGCGAGCTCGACATAGGCGACCAGCTCGTTCAGCACCGTCTTCGTGCCCATCAGCGCGCCCGCCGCCTGGGCCTCGCTCCACGGAATGCCGGCCAGCCACACCACCGGCGCCATCACCAATCCGAGCAAACGCTGCAGCGTGATCGGCCGCCCGCCCCACTCCGGCAGCAGCCCGAGCACCATATTGGCGAGGCTCACGAGCGCCACCAGCACGATCAGCATGGCGATGATGTTGGCGAGCAGCTGCACGCCGGCGAGCGCGCCCTGCGTGACCGCGTCCATGGCGCCGCGCGCCTCCTGCGGCGGGGTAATCGCGCCGGCCGTGGCCGCCGGCTGTGGCGGAATCATCACGCCCGCCAGCACCAGACCGGCCACCACGCCGATCAGCGACGCCGACAGGATGTGGCCCATGGCGTCCGGGATCACCGGGCTCAACAGGCTCGCGTACAGCACCATCACGGTGCCGGCGATCGTCGCCATGCCGCAGGTCATGACCGAGAAGAGCTCCGAGCGCGTCATGTGCTTGAGGTAGGGGCGCACGAAAAGCGGCGCTTCCACCATGCCGACGAAGATGTCGGCGGCGGCGCTCACCCCGAGCGCGCCGCCGATGCCGAGCGTTTTCTGCAGAACGCGCGACACGCCCCTCACCACGAGCGGCAAGACCCGCCAGTAGAACAGCAGCGAGGACAGCGCGCTCACCACCAGCACCAGCGGCAGGGCCCGAAACGCGAGCACGAAGCTCGAGCCCGGTGCGGTCTCGGCGAACGGCAGCGGCCCGCCCCCGAGAAAGCCGAAGACAAACGATGTCCCGGCCTGGGTCGCGCGTTCCAGGGCGCCGAGCACATCATTGAGCAGTGCGAAGACCGCCTTGAACGCCGGCAGCTTGAGGAGGGCCGCGGCGAGGATGAACGCCAGCGCGAGCCCCGCCGCAACGAGGCGCCACGGGAAGCGCTGCCGGTCCTCGCTCATCGCCCAGGCGAGCGCCAGCAGCGCCACGACACCGAGGATGCCTTGCAGCAGCGGCGGCACGAACGTTCCTCGCAACGAGATGCGGCTATGATAGCCGCGGCGCGCGGCCAGGAGGAGCGGCACGCACCGCGCAAGCCCAGGACAGGTCAGTTCGTAACCGCGCGATCCCAGACCACCTTGTCGGCCGGCAGCGGGTGGGCAAAGTAGAATCCCTGCGCCTCCTGGCAACCGGCGTCGCGCACCACCTTGAGCTGCTCCGGGCTCTCCAGACCTTCGGCCACGACATCGAGCCTGAGGCTGCGCGCCATGGCGATGGTCGCGCGCACGATGGAGGCGTCTTCCGCATCGGTGGCCACGTCGCGCACGAACGAGCGGTCGATCTTGAGCGCGTGCAGGGGAAAGCGTTTGAGGTAACTGAGCGACGAATACCCGGTGCCGAAATCGTCGATCGCGAGCCGCACACCGCGCGCGTGCAGCAGATCGAGCACCTCCTCGGAGCCGTCGTGGCTGTGCATCAGCACGCTCTCGGTGATCTCGAGCTCGAGGCTCTTCGGATTCATGCCGGTGTCCTTGAGAATCTGATCGACCGAACGCACCAGGCTGCCATCGCGGAACTGGCGTCCTGACAGGTTGACCGCCATGCGCAGCGGCCATTCAAGCCCCGCCCCCTGCCAGCGGCGCGCCTGACTGCAGGCGGTGTGCAGCACCCACTCGCCGACCGGCACGATCAGGCCGGTCTCCTCCAGCACCGGAATGAAATCGGCGGGGGCGACCAGACCGAGGTCCGGATGCTGCCAGCGCAGCAGCGCCTCGACACCACAGATGCGGCCGCGCTCGAGATCCACGATCGGCTGGTAGTGCAATAGAAACTCGCCGCGGTCGAGCGCCCGGCGCAGGCGCGTTTCGACATCGAGACGCTCGAAGGCCTTGGCCGACAGCTCCGCGGAGTAGAACTGGAAATTGTTCTTGCCGCGGTCCTTGGCGCGGTACATGGCAGCGTCGGCGTTCTTGAGCAGCGTGATCGGATCGGCGCCATCGTTCGGGTAGAGGCTCACGCCGATGCTGCCGGTGACGTAGAGCTCGCGGCTGTCGATGACGAACGGCTGCTCGAGCGTGCCGAGCGTCTTGCGGGCGATCGGCGGCACGTCGTGCTCGGAGGCAAGGTCGGCGAGCAGGATGACGAATTCATCACCGCCGAAGTGCGCCACCGTGTCGCCGTCGCGCAGGTTGTACTCAAGGCGCCCGCCCAACTCGATCAGCAGGCGGTCGCCGATGTGATGGCCGAGGCTGTCGTTGATGTGCTTGAAGCGGTCGAGATCGATGAACATCACGGCCACGCACCGGTCGTGCCAGCGTGCCCGGGCGAGCGCCTGTTGCAGGCGGTCGAGGAACAGCGCACGGTTCGGCAGGCCGGTGAGCACATCGTGCTGCGCCAGGTATTGCAGGCGTTCCTGCGCGGCCATGCGCTCGGAGATGTCGCGCCCGGTCGAGACGAAGTGCGTGACGCGCCCGCTGTCGTCCTTCAAGGGCGCGATGGTCTTTTCCTCGTAGTACAGGGCGCCGTCCTTGCGCTTGTTGATGAACACGTCGGTAAATACGCCGCCGGCGAGTATCGTGCGCCACAGGTCCTGGTAGAACTCCGCATCTTGGCGGCCGGAATTGAGGATGCTCGGCTTCTTGCCGAGCGCCTCCGCGGCGCTGAAGCCGGTCACCTCCTCGAAGGCGGGGTTGACGTACTCGATGATGCCCTGCCGATCGGTGATCATGACCGCGTCGGCGGCCTGCTCGATGGCATGGGAGAGCTTGCGCATCTGCTGCTCGGCGCGCCGGCGCTGGCGCACGTCGCGCACCGACAGCAACGCCGCCACCTGGTCCTGCCACACGGTGCGGGCGGCGGTGAGCTCGACGGCTACCGGCTGACCGTCGCGCGCCAGCAGGTTCGCCTCACCCACGCCGGCGTCGCGGCCGGCCAGGCATTCCTGTAGCCAGGCGCTGATCCGCGCGCGCTCGCCGGCCGGGACAAGCTCCTGCACCGGCCGGCTGAGCAGCTCTTGCACGCCGTAGCCCAGCAGCTCGGCGGCGCGCTGATTGGCGAACACCGTGCGATCACCGACGATCACGACAATACCGTCGTTGGCATTGGCGGCCAGGGAACGCAGGTTCTCCTCGTTCTGGCGCAGGCGTGCCTGCCGGGCGTCTTCCACGCGGTCGCGCTGCCAGGCGGCCAGCAACGTGAGCGCGGCAAGCATCACCAGCGCGAGCAGCTCGGCGCCCGCCACGACGCCCCCGGGATCCGCACTGGCGCGCGCGAGCGTGAGCAGTAGCGTAAGCGCGACGATCACGCCGACCGCCACCACTGCCTGGCGCCAGGCAAAGAACACGCTCGCGAGGATGACCGGCACGAGCAGATAGGAATACACGACCGGGTCCGCCGGGTTGACCACGATGACGCCGAGGCAGGCCGCTGTGGTGGTGGCCGCGGTAACGCCCGCGCCCGCCGGGTAGCGGCCCTGACGGGCCAGCCAGTAGGCCGGCAGCAGCAGAATCAGGGCGCTGACGTGCAATGCGATGCTCAAGGCATTGCGCGGAACGATAGCGAGCTGTGCGATGAGCGACAGCGTACCGCCGCCCATCAGCACGAGCAGCAGCGCCGCGAGCAGGCGCGACTGCCGGCGCTGCTCGACATCCGTTACCGCGGGGAGCGGCTCAATTGCCAGCCGCCAAGTTCGCCGCCATGAAGCCATCACGCGCGCTGCTTCCTTGAGCCGGCCTGGGGCGCGGCCCGTGATCCAGACCCTGTTTTTTCCGAGTTCACTCCGACGATTGCATGCGTCGGCCGCCGCCGCCGGTGGTGGCCGGCACCACACAACCGCCGGCCGGCGCCCGGCGGTGCCGGTCAACGGTATCCTTTAGCATAGTAGAAGATTCTGAGTGGGCAGGAAGGATCGCGGCGCGGAACTCCCGTCCGGCGCCGCGCTGTGCCCGCCTATCCGGGACAGCTCACCCCGGTGCCGCCCAGACCACAGTAGCCGCCCGGATTCTTGGCGAGATACTGTTGGTGATAATCCTCGGCGTAGTAGAACTGCGGTACAGCCTGTATCTCGGTCGTGATCGGCCCGTAGCCCGCTGCCGCCAGCGCCGCCTGGTAGGCGGCGCGTGATGCCTCGGCGGCGGCCTGCTGCGCCGCATCATAGTAGTAGATAGCCGAGCGATACTGGGTTCCGACATCGTTGCCCTGGCGCATGCCCTGGGTCGGGTCATGGGCCTCCCAGAACACCTTGAGCAATTGCGCGTAGGTGATGTGCTTCGGGTCGAACACGACGCGCACCACCTCGTTGTGCCCGGTCATGCCGCTGCACACCTCGCGGTAGGTCGGGTTGGGCGTAAAGCCGCCGGCGTAGCCGACCTGCGTCGAGTAGACGCCCGGCAGCTCCCAGAACTTTCGCTCCGCGCCCCAGAAACAGCCCATGCCGAACATGGCGAGCGCCATGCCGTCCGGGAACGGCGGGGTCATGCGGTTGCCGTTGACCAAATGCCGATCCGGCACGGGCATGGCGGTGCTGCGACCGGGCAGGGCCTCCTCGGGCCTCGGCATCTGTGCGCTCTTGCGAAACATGGATACCCAAACTCCGTGGCGCGAAGGGCCTCTCAGATACGAACGAAACGCAGGAAATAGTTGACCTGGAGCAGCCGCTCTTCACCGAGGAACCGAAAGCCGGCCGCCTCGATCTCGCGTATTACGGTGGCCTTGTCGGCACGCACGTGGTCCATCACCCAGGAGGAGCTGCGGCCGGCCGCCTTCTCATAGTCGATCACGACCAGCCGGCCCCCGGGGCGCAACGCGCGGTGCAGCGAGGCGAGCATCGACTGCGGGAACTCGAAATGATGGTAGGTATCGCAGACAAAGGCGAGGTCAATCGACTGCGGCGCGAGCTTCACGTCGGTCGGGGTATTGATCACGCCCTCGACATTGCTCAACTGCTCGGCGCGCGCCGTGCGCACCGTGTTCGTGACGAACTCGGGCGAGATGTCCACTGCGTAGACGCGCCCGGTCGGCCCGACCTCGCGCGCGAACAAGCGCGTGAACAGCCCGGTGCCGGCTCCGACGTCGGCCACGACCATCCCCGGCCTCACCTGCGCGGCGGCCACGATCTCGGCGCGCTTGTCATAGACCTCGCGGCCGGCGCGCTCGAAGGTGCCGACCCACTGCTGGTAGTCGGCGTTCTCGTAATGGCGGTTGATGCCGGGTGCGACGGATGTTTCGGCCGCGGCACTGCCGCACGCCAGCAGCGCGATGGCGGCCAGCAGGCCAGCGGACCCGGCGTAGCGAAGGATCGCGTTCAATTGGGGCATGGCTCACCCCAGCGGCAACGGCGCCGTGGCGCTACGGTCATAGACGAGGTCGGCCGACTCGCGCCGGGCGTGCGGGCTCAGCAGGTGCTCGCAGCTGACGCCCGGGGCAAGCAGATGCACGACGCGCACCCCCTGCAGCGTCAGGTAGTCGGCAATCAGCGAACGGTGGCAATGTGCGGGGTCGCGTTCGGCGCACAGGATCGCCGCCGGCGCGCGACTCGCGAGCTTCACTAACGCCGCGGCGCCCTTCTGGAACTCGGGCGTGTCGATGTAGTCGGCATAACTGCGCAGCCCCGCATCCTTCAGTGCCACGTGCCGCGAATCGCTGCGCCCCGGACGATGTCCGCCCAGTTGTCGCCCCGCCCAGTGGTAGCTCATCCCGACCGCCTCGCAGGCCGCGCGCAGGCTCGTGTCGTTGAACTGCGGATGCCGCGGCGAGCGGGGCTGGGCGCGCACATCGATGAGGGTTGCCACATCGGCGGCGCGCAGGATGGCAATGAGCTCGTGGAGCGGGCGGTCACTGTGGCCGATGGCATAAAGGGTCAGGGGCGCCGACATGGCGCAAATCTACCACAGCCCTGGTTTTTCGCCGGAATTCCACGCTCGTTAACAGGGGTTTGGCGAGCGGCCGCTGCCCTTCACTTCCGCGCACCGGCTGCCGATAAACCGAATAGCGGCGGGCACGAGCCCGCCCCCAACCCGGCGGGCCCGAGGACGAACATGAAAAACGTGTCACTGCAACTGATTGCGGTTGATCTGGAAAACGGCCAGCGTGGCGTATTCATCGGGGTGCCCCTGTTGACCGAGGAACGCGCGAAGAAGGGCTACCGTATCGAGGACGTCTGGTTCTCGAACATTCAGCAGATTCCTGAGGATCTCACGGTCGCCAAGCTGCTGCGCATGGTCGGCGAACAGATCGCGATGCCGCAGCAGACCGTGCAGTAGCCGGCCCCGCGGCCGTCAGCCGCCCTGGTCGCCGGGGCGGTCACCACCGGTACGGCGCCGGCGTTTTCTGCGACCGGCGGCCCGCGCCTATAATGCCGGCCGCATGTACTTCCGGCGTCATCCGCTGCGCTTCGCCTGCACCGGCTGCGGCCACTGCTGCACCGGCCCGGGCGGCAACTATGTCGTCGAGGTCACGCGCCCCGAGCAGCGCCGCATCCAGCGGCATCTGGGCGTGTCCTGGCCATGGTTTCGCCGCCGCTACGTGTTTCGCTACGACGATGAGACCGAGAGCCTCAAGATGCCCGGGGGCCGGTGCGTATTCCTGGACGGCGCCAACCGCTGCCGCATCTATGCGGCGCGCCCGCGCCAGTGCCGTACCTACCCGTTCTGGCCGGAGCTGGTGGGGCATGGGTATGCCTGGCGCCTCGAGCGGCGTCGCTGCGAGGGAATCGGGCGCGGCCCGGTCGTGCCGCTGGCGCGTATTGAACGGGCTCTCAAGCGTTAGCTGACGACCTTGCCCGCGCCGGTGCGCAACCTGGACGCGGCGCGTGCCTTTTAGGCGCTGCCGCCGGGCCGCTCAGCCTGGCGGTGCGCCGACCGGCGCCGCATCGGTCAGCGAGTTCGCGTAGTAGCGCAGCACATCGAGCGCGTCCGGCGCCGCCCGGTAGGCGCCATCGTCCTCCAGCACCAGGTGCCGTAGCACGAGCATGTTGAGCGCCGCCGCGAGCGCGTGCTCGCGGGCGCGAGCGGGCACCGCCAGCCGGCCGCGGCCCTCGAGGCGGCCAACCACCTCCTCGGCGCGGGTCCGGAGCTCGGCCCAGCTCAGTCCCGGCGCCGGCGCATCGAGCACAACCGCCGCCAGCACCGGGATCGGCAGGACCGGAATGGCTTGCGCGACCTTGGCCATCAGCCGCCTGGCGAGCCGCTCGACTTCCACGAAGCGTTTGTCGGCCGGCAGCCGTGCGAAGCTCACCGAGTGCGCGGCGCAGTAGGCGCGCGCCGAGACCGGGTGGCCGAAGTTCACGCAGGCGTAGCCGAAGCGATGCCAGCGTGAGCGCAGCATGAGCCCGAGGTTGCGGCCGATGAAGCCGAGGGTGGTGCGGATCACGAACCAGCGCGAGCGGCGCGGCGCCTGCGGGTCGAGGCGGCGCACCAGGCTGCGATCCTCGAGCACCCGGTCGTAGTTGATGCCGACCGGCACGAAGACGATGTCGCGCGGGCCTTCGGGATCGAAGCCGCGCAGCATGTAGTCGAGCATGCCGAGCTTGGGATCGCGCAGCCGGCCGTCGCGGCTCAATCCGCCCTCCGGGAATACCGCCTGGCACACGCCCTCCTGGGTCGCCATGTGCACGTAGCGCTCGAGCACGCGCCGATAGAGCGGGTTGTTCGACTCGCGGCGCACGAAGAACGCACCCATGGCGCGGATCAGCTGCGTGAGCGGCCAGATGCGCGCCCACTCGCCCACGGCGTAGGAGAGCGCGGTCTGCTCCGCGGCCAGGAACGCGGCGAGCACGTAGTCCATGTTGGAGCGGTGATTCATCACGAACACCACGGTCGCCTGCGGATCGATGCCGCCCAGGCGGTCACTGTCGGCGAAGCCGACGCGCACCCGGTAGAGCAGGCGCGCCAGGCGGCTGGCGAGCCAGTAGCCGATGCGAAAGTACAGGTAGGCGTTGAACGCCGGCACGATCTCGTGCGCGTAGCGGATCACCTCGGCCTGCGCCACCTCGCGCGGCATGCCGCGGGCCTGGGCGTGGGCCTGCATCGCCTCGATCACTTTCGGGTCATAGGTGAGCCGGTCAATGAGCACCTGGCGCTTGGTGAGCTGAAACGGGCGGATGCTGATGTTGAGGCGGGTGTTGACCTCGTCGATCACGCGGTTGATGCGCCCGCGCAGAAACCAGCGCACGCTCGGGATCAGCAAGCGCTCGAGCGCGGCCCAGGCGGCGAGCCCGAGCATCACCACGAACAGCCACAGCGGCAGCGTTACGTAGCCCACGGGACAGTCCTCGTTCCTGTGTGCGCCGGCGGCGCGCCGAACACGCTGGGATTATTCGCCCGATCGATGGCGATCGAATTCGTCCATCTTGCCGGCGACGCTTGCCCAGTAGAGCTCGCGCAGTACCCGCGCGAGGGCGTGGATGCGCCCCTCCTTGACCGCACGGCGCCGCCCGCTGCGCTTGCGCACGCCATAGAACGGCAGCACGGTATAGAAGGCGTCATCGGCAAACCGCTTGATCGGCGTCATGACGTCGCCACGGCGCGTGTAGTACGCATCCTCGCCCTCGGCGCAGACGCGGTCGAAGACGTTGAATTGCCGGCAGGCCATCGGCCGCATCGGATGGATGGCGCAGGTCTCGTCGATGAGGAACGGGCAGGCCGGCCGGGCGCGGTACTCACGCAACTGCTGCTTGAGGCGCTCGCGCACCGGCCCCCGCACTTGCTCGGCTGCGTACCAGGTCATGCCGATCAGCTCGAGCGGGTAGACCGGAATGGTCGTGTGCGAGCGGCAACACGCCGCCCAACCGCGCCCGCAGGCGAGCCGCCGCCCTTGCGCCTGCGCGCGGCGGATGCCCTCGACCACTCCCCGATCGGTCGTGTGATACGCCTCGAGCAGCATCGACAGCCACGGAAACCTCGCCTCTTCGAATGGAAACGACAGGCGCGCCGGCGTTGCGCCGCTCACGGCGGTCGGCGCGGTGGAATCGGACCCGGGCTGGCTCGCGCTCATGGTACCGGCTGAAGGAATAGTGAACCGCGCCATTGTACGGGGGCGCGCGGCGCCCCGCGACCGTTACGGCCCCGTTACGGGCGCGGCCTCGAGATGCGAGCGCGCCCGCTCGCACAGCTCATCGAACCGCGCCTCGAGCGCGGCGTTGCTGCCACGCACTTCATCGATCACGGCGCGCGCCCACTCGACATAGCGACGCTTGCGCTCGGCCGTCCAGCCTGCCGGTGGCGCCTCCACCAGGTCGCGCACGTTGCAGATCTTGTCGGCGAGCTTCACCAGGCGTGCCCGCGGCGACTTGTGGCGCGCACGCTCCACCTGCAGACGCTTGCGCACCTCGACCGGCAGACTGGTGTCATCGGTGACCTCCTCGACGACAGCGCGGATCTCCGGTCCGAACACGGCCTGCAGCTCCTCGCCCGTGGTCTCCGTGTCCTCGATCGTGTCGTGCAGGATCGCCGCGGCGATCGTGACCGCGTCGCGCACGCCGCCGACGCTCGCCAGCGTTTCCGCCACGGCGATCGGGTGATTGATGTAGGGCGAGGCCTCGGCGTCCTTGCGCCGCTGCGCCCGATGCTTGTCGGCGGCGAAGTGCAGCGCCTTCAGCACGAGCGCGAGATCGTCGGGCGCAAACGTCATGGGCCGCGCTCCGCCGTCAGGCGGCATCCTCCCGGAACCGGGCGTGGATCTCCTCGACCTTGTCGCGGTTGGCGATCAGCGCTGCCACGCAGTCCGCGTCGAGCTTGATGCCGGCCAGGCGCTGCAACGTGGTGAAGGCCTTGTCGATGCTCCAGGCCGGCTTGTAGGGACGGCGGCTCACCAGGGCGTCGAACACGTCGGCCACCGCGACGACACGCGCCTCGATCGGGATGTCCGTGCCGCGGAACCCATGCGGGTAACCCGCGCCGTCCACGGTCTCATGGTGCGACTCCGCGATGTTGCGCAGAATGTCGATGTGCGGCGTGTCCGCGAGGTCGAAATTGCCGAGCATCTGGTCGATGAGCTCGCGCCCGCGCCGCGCGTGCGTCATCATCAGCGCGCGCTCGGCGTCGTCGAGCTTGCCGGGCTTGAGCAGGATGCGGTCGGGAATGCCGATCTTCCCGATATCGTGCAGCGGCGCGAAGATGAACAGCCGCTCGATGAACTCATCGGACAGACCGTGCTTGTCGGCGATCGCGAGCGCGATCAGCCGCGCGTAGCGCGCCATGCGATCGAGGTGCGACCCGGTCTCGTCGTCGCGCGCGTGCATCATCTCGCGGGCCGTGCGCACCGTCGCGACCAGCGTCTGCAGGGCGCTCAGCTCGCTGCCGATGGCGAGCGCGATCAGGTGCCCGAACGGGTCGAGCTGATCCAGCACGTCCTCGGAGAAGCAACCCGTCTGGTAGGCATTGAAGAACAGGACGCCGATGAGCGTGCCTTGGTGGTACATCGGCATGGTGTAGCTGGCGCGATAACCCTGGTGGCCGATGCGCAGCGTGTGCGCGTGCATTCCGTCGTCGAACAGCGCCAGATCGTTGATGACCCGCGGCCGGCCGGACTCGACGACCGCGCGCAGCGAGGGCGCCTCGCTCAGTCGGGCGGCATAATGGGCAAGCGGGTCGTCGCCGCTGCTGCTGTGCAAAAAGGTGGTGAGCTGCTCGGTCTTCGGGTCGTAGACGGCGCACGCGATTCGCACGATGAACGGAAAACGTGCGCGCACGGCCGCATGGATAATTTCGAGCTTGCTGCTGAGCCCGATGTGCTTGTCGATCTCGTGCAGTTGATCGATATGCCCGACCATCCGTGCCAATCGCTCCCGCACCGGCCATTCTACCGCCGGGCGCGCGCGCCGAACACCGGCACGGCGCTGCGCCGCGCGCCTAGGACTTGGACGATTCGGGTGCGGAATTCTCCGCCAGCATGTTGCAGAACAGCGCGCCCTGCTCCAGGGCGTCGTCGAGCGCACGGTGCGTGTGGGGCAGGCCCTCATCGAACCAGCGCTTGGGCAGGTAGGTGCGGGTGGTCAGCCGGAACTCGGATTTGCGCATGCCCATCGCGTAGGAGCGGATATCGAGCGCGCTCTCGCGAAACGGCCGCTCGCCCGTGAAGCGCACCAGGTACCAGTAGATCCACATGAAGTCCCAGCTCGCCGGCCAGCCGACGAAAACCGGCCGTCCCGGAAGGCGCGCGAGCCAGGCGAGGTACTCGCGCATCACGACCTCGGGCGGGCGGGTGTCGGTGCGGCACGCCGCCCAGGCCTCGGGAAACTGCTGCCACCATTCCATGGTCTTCGGGTGCGGTGCGGCCGCGGGCAGCGTGTCGAGGTTGGCGGTGTAACGGTCGAGTATCTGCTTGTCGGCCGCATAGGCCACCGAGGCGAACGACAGCATCGAGTGCGGCCCCGGGATCGGACCGTCCGCCTCGATGTCGGTGCTCACGTAGATCTCCCGCTCCTTGGCCATGCGCCTTGCTCGCGGCTAGTCGAGCCAGCGGACCAAATAGTAGAGCCGCACCCCCTCGGAGGAGCGTGCCGGGCCCACGACCCGCGCGGCGCGCAGATGCCGGACGGGATCGGCGCCTTGGCGCGCAGCCGCCTCCGAGCCCACGACGGTCACGCAGTCCTCGGGGAAGCGCCCGCGCCCGGCGCGCGCGCCAGGCGCGTAGACGAGCGCGTAACGTTCGTCGACGAGCTTCGCGTCGGGATCGATATAGATGCCCTTCATCGCGGCATTATGTGCCGCGTGCACGCCCGCCAACAAGCCCGCGTGGCCGCGCACCGATGCTCACGGCACGCGCCTGCCCCACACGGCGAACACCGGATCGGCGTGCGCCAGCTGCCCGGCGTACTTGTCGTCGGCCGGGCGCGGCAGCCCGCGGATCGACTCCGTGGCGAGCTTGGCGAACCCACCGCTTTTGCGAAAGTAGTCGATCACCAGCGCCATGCGCTCGAAGGCGTGCAGCTCGCCCCACAGCGCGATCGCCTTGGTCGGAAACCAGCGGTCGGAGAATGTCACGACGAGCGGCGCGCCTGGCTTGAGCACGCGCGCGAGCTCGCGCAACACAGCGAGCGGGTCGATCAGGTATTCGACCGAGGCCGTGCACACGGCGGCATCGAAGGTTTCGGCCGCGAACGGCAGGCGCGCGTCGGCATTGAGATCGTGCACGAGGCGCGCGTTGAGGCGCGCATTGCGTTCGAGCTCCGCGGCGTTGAGGCCAAGCCCGGTGACCGTGAGCCCCTCGACGCCCTCGGGCAGGTGCGACACCCAGCTGCTCATGAGATCGAGCACGCGCATGCCCGGCGCGAGGAAGCGCGCGTAGATTGCCTGGATGCGCGTAATCGCCTGCGTGTCGAGGTGCTGCACAAAACGCGGCTCGCGGTAGAACTGGGTATCCGGGCGCGGGTCCCGGCGCGCGAACGCCTCCGGGTAGAAAAAGTCGGTGTCACGGTCGGGCAACGCCGCCGGCATGCCGGGCCCCCAGTCAATGAGCAACTGGGCGAGGTCGTTGGCGCGCCCGCCGCGCTCGCCGTCCAACCCCAGGTCCTCCACCACCGTCGCCTCGACCGTGGCGTCGAAGGCGGCGAACGGATGATTGAGGTCGACGGTGATGGTCTGTCCATCAAGCGCCAGGCAGCGGAACGGCCGCCGGTCGCCGGCGAAGAAATCCGGCACGTCCCTCAGGAAGGTACGCGGGTAGAAGCGCCCGACGTGGGCCGCGAGCGGCGCGCCGTCCGGGAGGCGGCCCACGAACTGCGTGGTACGCAGGCGGCGCACCCGCGCGCGGTCGTACGGCTCGGCCACAAGCTCGCCGGCGCGAAAGCGCGCGCGCACGGTCTCGCCGACCGTGGCACGCTGCAATTGCTCGCCGAGGTCGCCGGGAAAGAAATCGCGCCACAGATTGACGCCCTCGAATAGCTGGCGGTCCGTGTGCAGGGCGTGCGCGCTCGACCAGGTGAGGGCGGCCTCGATGCTGATCTTGCGGCTCGTCGTCATGGGCGCTTACCTTAACATGCGCCGCCGGGCCCGTTGCGCTGCCGCGCCGCGCACGCTACAAGGCGTCATGCCCTCGACTTACAAGTTCTTCGCGACCTGCCCGCTCGGGCTCGAGGCATTACTGGCCGAGGAATTGCGATCGCTGGCGGCCACCACCGTCCAAGAGACGCGCGCCGGGGTCGCCTTCACCGGCGAGCTCGCCGTCGGCTATGCGGCCTGCCTGTGGTCGCGGCTGGCGAGCCGCATCCTGCTCGCGCTCGCGACCTTCGAGGCGCCCTCGCCCGAGGCACTCTACGCCGGCGTGCGCAAGCTCAACTGGGCCCGGCACCTCGATGCCGACGGGACGCTCGCGGTCGATGCCAACGTGTGGGACTCGGCGATCACGCACTCGCGCTACGCCGCGCTCAAGATCAAGGACGCCATCGTCGATCAGTTCCGCGAGGCGCGCGGCCGGCGCCCGTCGGTCGACACGGCGCGCCCGGACGTGCGCATCAACCTGCACCTCGAACGCAACGTGGCGACCTTGAGCCTCGACCTCGCGGGCGAGAGCCTGCACCGGCGCGGCTACCGCACCGAGGCCGGCGAGGCGCCGGTCAAGGAAAACCTCGCCGCCGCCATCCTGCTGCGCGCCGGCTGGCCGAAGGTGGCGGCCGAAAACGGCGCGCTGGTCGACCTGATGTGCGGTTCGGGGACCTTCCTGATCGAGGCGGCCATGATCGCCGCCGACATTGCCCCGGGGCTGTTGCGTCCGTACTTCGGTTTTCTGCGCTGGCAGCAGCACGACGGCGCCGCCTGGCAGGCCCTGCTCAACGACGCGCGCGCCCGACGTGAGGCCGGACTGCCGCGGCTGCCGCCGATTCGCGGCTACGACGCCGACGCGCGCGCGATTCGCATCGCGCGCGACAACATCGCGCGCGCCGGGTTGGAGCGCTACGTCACCGTTGCGCAACGCCGCCTGGATGCCTGCACGCCGGAACCAGTCGCCGCGGGTCTGGTCATCGTCAATCCGCCCTACGGCGAGCGGCTGGGCGAGGCGCCCGAGCTGCCGGCGCTCTATCACGAGCTGGGCGCGCAGCTCAAGAAACATTTCCGCGGCTGGCGCGCCGCCGTGTTCACCGCCAACCCGGAGCTCGGCAAGGCGATCGGTATGCGCGCCTACCGCATGCACACGCTGTGGAACGGGGCGATCGAGTGCAAGCTGCTGCACTTCGAGGTGAGCGAGCAATGGTTCATGCGAGAGCGCCGCGAGCTAGCAGCACCCGCAAAGCTCTCCGCCGGCGCGGAGATGTTCGCCAATCGCCTGCGCAAGGACCTCAAGCACTTCGGCCGCTGGGCACGCCGCCAGGGAATCTGCTGCTACCGGCTGTATGACGCCGACCTGCACGAGTACAACCTCGCCATCGACGTCTACGACAGCGACCGGCGCTACGTGCACGTGCAGGAGTACGAGGCGCCTGAGCGCATCGACCCGAAGAAGGCGCGCGAGCGGCTGGCCGAGGCGCTCGCCGTCATCCCGCAGGTGCTGGAGATTCCGCGCGCGCAGATGTTCTTCAAGCTGCGCCGCCGCCAGAAAGGCGGCGCGCAGTACGACAAGCTCGCGCAAACCGGCGAGTTCCACGCGGTGCGCGAAGGTCCGTGCCGGCTGCTGGTGAACTTCACCGACTACCTCGACACGGGCCTGTTCCTCGATCACCGCAACACCCGCGCGATGCTCGGGGAACTTGCCAAAGGCAGACGTTTCCTCAATCTGTTCTGCTACACCGCGAGCGCCACCGTGCATGCCGCATTGGGCGGCGCCGCGAGCACCACCAGCGTCGATCTGTCGAACACCTATCTCGATTGGGCGCGGCGCAATCTCGAGCTCAACGGCCTCACCGACCGCGCGCACGAGCTCGTCCAGGCCGACGTGCTCGAATGGCTCAAGGCCAATCGCGGCCGGCGCTACGAACTGATCTTCCTCGACCCGCCGACCTTCTCGCGCTCCAAGCGCATGGCCGACACGCTCGACGTGCAGCGCGACCACGTCGAGCTCATTCACGGCGCCGCCGCGCTGCTCGCGCGCGATGGCGTGCTGATCTTTTCCACCAACTTCCAGCGTTTTCGCCTCGACCGCGAACGGCTCGCCGATCTCGTGATCGAGGACATCACGCGCCGCACCATCCCCGAGGACTTCAAGCGCAACCCGAAGATTCACCGTTGCTTTCGCATCACGCGCGCGCCGGCGTCTTGAATGGCGTGTGCGGTCAGAGGCTCAACACCTTGAGCACCGGCTCGCTCGACGCCTCATCGTCGTGAAAACCGGAGATCACCAGCACGCGCTGGCCCCGGCGTGCCAGGCCGCAGCGGCGCGCGACCAGGCTGCAAAGCAGCCGCCAGTTGCGCGTGCCGGAGGCCTCAATCTGCACCGGCACCACGCCCCAGCAAAGCGCCATGCGCCGCGCCACAGCGGCATCGGCACAGACACCGACGGTTGGGGCGATGAGCCGGTGCGCCGCGACAATGCGCATGGTGGTGCCGGTGCGGGTCGGCACCACCACCGCCTCAAGCCCGAGGTCGCACACGAGGTCGACCGCGGCGCGCGCCACGGCATCGCGCAGCCGCCTGCCGTCACGCGCGACCGTGGCGGCATCGGCAAACTGCCCGCTGCGCCACTGCGCGCGCTCGACCTCGCGCAGTATCCGGTCCATGGTGCGCACGGCGGCGAGCGGGTGCTTGCCGCTCGCGGTCTCGGCCGACAGCATGACGGCGTCCGCGCTCAGGAACGCGGCGCCGGCCACGTCCGTGACCTCGGCGCGCGTCGGGCGCGCATGGCTCACCATCGATTCGAGCATCTGGGTGGCGACGATCACCGGCACGAAGTGGCGCCGGGCGCGCACGATCAGGTCGCGCTGGATGAGCGGCACGCGCTCGGCCGGAAGCTCCACGCCGAGATCGCCGCGCGCGATCATGATCGCGTCGGACACCTCGAGGATCGCCTCGATGTTGTCGACCGCCTCCGGCCGCTCGATCTTGCTCACGACCGGAATCGACGCGCCGAGGCGCGCCAGATGGCGCTTGAGCGCACGCACATCGGCAGGGCTGCGCACGAACGACAGCGCCACATAATCCACCCCGAGCTCGGCCGCGAGCCGCGCGTCGCGCCGGTCCTTGGCGGTCAGCGCCGGCATCGACAGGCGCGAATCCGGCAGGTTCATGCCCTTGTGGTCGCGCAGCACGCCGCCCTCGATCACGCGACAGCGCACGTCGTGGCCGCGCACCGCCTCGACCCGCAGCTCCAGGTTGCCGTCGTCGAGCAGGATGCGCTGGCCCTTGCGGACGTCGTGCGCGAGGCGCGGGTACTGCGAGGCGATGACCTCGGGGCTGCCGACCACGGCGCGCGTCGTGACCGTGACGGTCGCGCCGCGTTGCAGCGTCACGGCCCCGTTGGCGAAGCGCCCGACGCGGATCTTCGGACCACTCAGGTCCATGATGATCGGCACATGCCGGTCGGCGCGCGCCGCCGCCCGTACCCGGGCCACGGCCTGGCGATGCGCGGCATGGTCGCCGTGCGACATATTGAGCCGCACGGCATCGACGCCGGCCGCGAGCAGCCGCCGAACCATGGCCGGCGAACCGCTGGCCGGACCGAGCGTGGCAATGATCTTGGTGCGCCGCCCGTGCAGCGCGATTGTGGCTACCGCATCCTTGTGCATGCCTGCCTCACTGTCGTTAGCAAGCCCTGCCGCGCCGCAGCGCTTGCGCCATGCGCCGGCGTCTGCTCGAAGCATAGCCAACCGGCAATTCACGCGACGGCCTTGATGGATGTCAAGGATTGCGGCCGGTCCGCGTGCCTAACCTATCGGCAAAGCGAGGATGCCATGCTTGACCTCAACCCCGAAACCGTGTGCTGGATCATCCGCAAGGCCGCGCAGTTCCACGCCAAGGAGGAGGTCGTGATCCCGGAGGAGCCGACCGGTCCGGGCGACAGCTCGGCGCTCGCCGTGCTGGCCGACCACGCCGATGACCCGAGCTTCGCCGAGCTCAAGGCCGCGATCGACGATCTCGAGCCCGACCAGCAGGTGAGCCTGGTGGCGCTCATGTGGCTCGGGCGCGGCGACTACGACGCCGGCGAGTGGCAGGAGGCCCTCGCCCAGGCACGCGATTCGTGGACCCCGCACACCGCCGAGTACCTCATCGCCACGCCACTCGTGGCCGACTACCTCGAAGAGGGCCTGGCGCAGCTCGGTTATTCCTGCGATTAGTCGGGCGGCACTGCAACAGTGCACCGCCGGGGATTTCCCGTGTTGACTCGCGCGCGCCGCTGCCGGACGATTGTCGTGCCGTCGCCATTCGCCGGTACACCCATGAACCACCACATGGAGAACAACATACACAAGCTACTTTTCGTCATCGCGGGCGCGCTCATCGCGACGCTCGCCGCCGGCTCGGCCCACGCCGCCGAGCTCACCGGCACGCTCAAAAAGATCAAGGACCGCAACACCATCGCGCTCGGCCACCGCGAGTCCTCGGTGCCGTTTTCCTATTATGACGACAAGCAACAGGTGGTCGGCTACTCGCACGAGCTCGCGCTAAGGATCGTCGAGGCCGTCAAGAAGGAGATCAACGCGCCCAATCTGAAGGTCAGCCTCAACCCGGTCACCTCGGGCACGCGCATCCCGCTGGTGGTCAACGGCACCGTCGATCTCGAGTGCGGGTCGACCACCAACAACTACGAGCGCCAGCAGCAGGTGGCATTCTCCAACACCATCTTCCTCATCGGCACGCGGCTGCTGACCAAGAAGACGTCCGGCGTCAAGGACTTCTCCGACCTCAAGGGCAAGACGGTGGTGACCACGCAGGGCACGACCTCCGAACGCCTCATCAACAAGATCAATATCGAGCAGAAACTCGGCATGAAGATCGTGAGCGCCAAGGATCACGGCGAATCGTTCCTGATGGTGGAGAGCGACCGCGCCATCGCATTCATGATGGATGACGTGCTGCTGTACGGCGAGATCGCCAAGTCGAAGAAGCCGGATGATTACGTGGTGGTCGGCAAACCGCAGTCCTTCGAGGCCTATGGCTGCATGCTGCGCAAGAACGACCCGCCGTTCAAGAAGCTGGTGGACGACACGCTGGCCGGCATCATGAAAAGCGGCGAGATCAACAGAATCTACGACAAGTGGTTCATGAAGCCGATCCCGCCCCGCGGCGTCAATATGAACTTCCCGATGAGCGCAGAGCTCGCCGCGGTCTTCAAGAATCCGAACGACAGGCCGGCCGAATAGCACGGCCGCATGACGAGAGGGGTCGCAAGACCCCTTTGCTCTGTCACCCGCGCGATGCAGGGCTACCACTGGAACTGGCTGATCTTCTTGCAGGACGTCCCGACCCGGGACGCCACCTATCTCGACTGGCTGTTGTCGGGGCTGTTGTGGACGGCGCTCGTGTCGCTGTCAGCCTGGACTATGGCGCTCGCGCTCGGCGTCGTCATGGGCGTGTTGCGCACGGTGCCGAGCACACCGCTGGCGCGGCTCGCCTCCGCCTATGTCGAGTTCTTCCGCAACATTCCGCTGCTGGTGCAGCTGTTCCTGTGGTTCTACGTACTCCCCGAGCTGCTGCCCCGCGCCGCCGGGCTGTGGATCAAGCGGCTCGACCCCACGCTCGGACAGTTCCTCACGGCATTCATCTGTCTCGGCTTCTTTACGAGCGCGCGCATCACCGAGCAGGTGCGCGCCGGCATCCAGTCGCTCGCACGCGGCCAGGGTGCGGCGGGGCTCGCGCTCGGGCTGACGCTGCCGCAGACCTACCGGCACGTGCTGCTGCCGATGGCGTTGCGCATCGTCCTGCCGCCGCTCACCTCCGAGTTCCTGAACGTGTTCAAGAACTCCTCGGTGGCTCTCACCATCGGGCTGTTCGAGCTCACCAAGACCGGCCAACAGATCTCCGAGTACACCGCCCAGACCTTCGAGGCGTTCACGGCGGTCACCGTCCTGTACCTCACGATCACGCTCACCGTCGTGACCCTCATGCGCTGGCTGGAGCGCAAGGTGCGCGTGCCAGGCTACCTCGGGAGCGAGCGCTGATGTACGACTTCGACTGGAGCGCGGTCGCCAAGGGCCTGCCGTTGCTGGCGAGCGGCATGCTGGTGTCGCTGCGGTTGCTGGTAACGGCGCTGGCCGGCGGCATCGTGTTCGGCACGCTGCTCGCGCTCATGCGCCTGTCGCGGCTGCGGCTGCTGTCGGCCGTGGCCGGCGCCTACGTGAACTTCTTCCGCTCCGTGCCCCTGGTGCTGGTGATCTTCTGGTTCTACTTCCTGGTGCCGCTCATGCTGCACGGCATCACCGACAGTCCGGTGGTCGGGCCGTTGTACTCCGCCCTGATCGCCTTTACCCTGTTCGAGGCTGCGTTTTACTGCGAGATCATCCGCGCCGGCATCCAGGGCATCCCGCGCGGCCAGGCCGCTGCGGCCTACGCGCTCGGCATGAGCTATGCCCAGGCGATGCGCCACGTGATCCTGCCGCAGGCGTTTCGCAACATGGCGCCGCTGCTGCTCACCCAGAGCATCATCCTGTTCCAGGACATCTCGCTCGTCTACGTCATCGGCCTGAGCGACTTCCTCGGTGTGGCCGCCAAGATCGGCCAGCGCGACGGCCGGCTGGTGGAGCTCTACCTGTTCGTGGCGGCGGTCTACTTTGTCATGTGCCTGGCGGCCTCGCGGCTCGTGCGCCGCCTGCAGCGCCGGCTCGCCGTATGATCGAGATCCGCAACGTCAGCAAGTGGTACGGCGATTTTCAAGTGCTCAAGGACTGCAGCACGCGCGTCGCCCAGGGCGAGGTCGTGGTGGTGTGCGGTCCGTCCGGCTCCGGCAAGAGCACCCTCATCAAGTGCGTCAATGCGCTCGAGCCGTTCCAGCAGGGCGAGATTCTGGTCAACGGCGTGTCGGTCGGCGACCCCAAGACCGATCTGCCGAAGCTGCGCGCGCGCATCGGCATGGTGTTTCAGAACTTCGAGCTGTTTTCGCACATGACGGTGCTCGACAACCTGAACCTGGCGCAGATGAAGGTTCTCGGGCGCGACAAGGCGCAGGCGAGCGAGCGCTCGGCGGCGCTGCTCAAACGTGTCGGCCTCGAGGCCCAGGCGCCGAAGCACCCGGGACAGCTCTCAGGCGGCCAGCAGCAACGCGTTGCCATCGCCCGGGCGCTCGCCATGGACCCGATCGCCATGCTGTTCGACGAGCCGACCTCGGCGCTCGACCCGGAGATGATCAACGAGGTGCTCGACGTGATGGTCGCGCTCGCCGACGAGGGCATGACCATGATGGTGGTCACCCACGAGATGGGCTTTGCCCGCCAGGTGGCCGACCGGGTGATCTTCATGGACGAGGGCCGCATCGTCGAGGACCGGGCGAAGGACGAGTTCTTCGGCAGCCCGCGCAGCGAGCGCGCCCAACAGTTCCTCTCCAAAATCCTGCACCACTGAGCCAGCCGCGCGATCGGCGCACGAGTCGTGGCATAATAATCTGCTGTCCCGCCGACACCCGCGCCATGCAGAAAGCCGTTCGCCTCCTCAAACCCCAAGCCGCGCCGCAAACCGTGCCCGATGACCGCGAGCTGCGTCGCCGCGTGCGGCTGTACGGCCGGCTGCTCGGCACCGTGCTGCACGCGCAGGCCGGCGGCCGCGTCTACCGGGCGGTTGAAACCTTGCGCAAGGGATTCCTCGCGCTGCACGGCAAGGAAGACCCGAAACGCCATGCGCGGCTCATGCGCACGATCGGCAAGCTCGACCCGGAAATGCTGACCCACGTGGTGCGCGCGTTCAGCATCTTCTTCAGCCTGATGAACCTCGCCGAGGAAGTGCACCACCACCGCGAGCGCCGCCGCCTGGTGCGCTGCGGCGGATCGCTGTGGCGCGGGTCGTTCGACGAGACGCTGCGCTGGTTCAAGGATCAGGGCGTCACGGCCGCCGAGCTGCAAGCCCTGCTCGACCGCCTGCGTTACATGCCGGTGCTCACCGCGCACCCGACCGAAGCCAAGCGGCGCACGATCATGCAGAACATGCGCCGCATCTTCGTGCTCGGCGACCGCCTGGAGGATACCCGCCTCAACGACGAGGAGCGCAGCGAGCTGCTCGGACAGCTCGAGGGTGAGATCCAGATCCTGTGGAAAACCGAGGAGATGCGCCCGAGCCGGCCCGATGTGCGCACCGAGATCCGCAACGGCCTCTACTACTTCCGCGAGAGCCTGTTCCAGGCCGTGCCCACAACCTACCGGTTTCTCGAAAAGGCGGCACGCCGCATCTACGGCACCGACATGCGCGGTGAGACGCGCCTGCAGGTGCCGAGCTTCATCCGCTTCGGGTCCTGGATCGGCGGCGACCGTGACGGCAATCCGTTCGTCACGCCCGACACCACTGAGCAGGCGGTGCGGCTGTACGCCGCCGAGGCGCTCGCCGCCTACATCGAGCGCGTCCGCGAGCTCGGGCGCATCCTCACCTACGCGGTCGGCATGGCGCGGCCGTCCGATGCGTTCCTCAACGCGCTGCGCGCTGACGAGCGGCTGGCGACCAAGCTCTCCGCCGACCGGCCCGGCCAGTTCAGCTTTGAACCGTACCGCCGCAAGCTCCTCATCATGCGCTATCGCCTCGAGCAGACCCTCGAGGCGATCCAGCGCGGACGCACGGTCGTGGCCCCCGAGGTTCGGGAGGCGGCGTATGCCTCGGCCCGGGACTTCCTCGACGATCTCTATCTCATCCGTGACTCGCTCATTGGCCACGGCGACGGACGCATCGCCGATCGCGAGCTCAAGGACCTGATCCGCCTGGCCGAAACCTTCGGTTTCCACCTGGTGAGCCTCGACGTGCGCCAGGAGGCGTCGGTGCACACAGCGACCGTGGCCGAGATTCTCGCGCAATGGGGCGAGGACTACGGCGCGCTCGACGAGGAGGCGCGGCTCAAGCGCCTTGCCGCCCTGATCTCGACCACCGGGCCGCTCGGCTTTCACCTGGCGCGGCTCACACCGCGCGCCCGCGAGACCGTCGCGCTGTTCCAGCTGATGGCGCGCCTGAGCCGCGAGGTGGGCACGGAGGCCTTCGGCGCGTACGTCATCTCCATGACCCACCACGCCTCGCACGTGCTCGAGGTCATGCTGCTCGCGCGCCTCGCCGGCCTGGCGGCGCCCGAGGCCGACGGCTGGCGCTGCGCGCTGCGCGCAAGCCCCTTGTTCGAGACCATCGACGATCTGGCGCGCATCGAGGCGGTGCTCGGCCGGCTGCTCGAGGAGCCAATCTACATGACGTTGCTGCGCGCCTCCGGCAACGTGCAGGAGGTCATGCTCGGCTATTCGGACTCGGCCAAGGATGGCGGCGTGCTCGCCTCGAGCTGGAGCCTTTATCAGGCGCAGAAGCGCGTCATCGCGCTCACCGAGGCGCGCGGCGTCGGGTGCCGCCTGTTCCACGGCCGCGGCGGCACCATCGGCCGCGGCGGCGGACCGACGCACGAGGCGATCCTGGCGCAGCCGCCCGGCACCGTGCACGGCGAGATCAAGTTCACCGAGCAGGGCGAGGTCCTGTCGTACAAGTACAGCAACGCGGAGACCGCGGCCTATGAGCTGGGCATGGGCGCCACCGGCCTGATGAAGGCAAGCCTCGGGCTGATCCGGCCGGTCGCGCGCGACAACCCGGCGTATGTGGCGATCGCCGAGGAGCTCGCGCGCGTCTCCGAGAACAGCTACCGTGCGCTCACGGATCGCACGCCGGGTTTCATGGACTACTTCTACGAGGCCACGCCGGTCAACGAGATCGCGCTGCTCAACATCGGATCGCGCCCCACGCACCGCGCCAGGGCCGACCGCTCCAAGCAGTCGGTGCGCGCGATCCCGTGGGTATTCGGCTGGGCGCAGTCGCGCCACACCCTGCCGGCCTGGTACGGCATGGGGGCGGCCCTGAGCGCCTGGCACAACGCGGACGCATCGCGGCTTGCGCAGTTGCAGGCCATGTACCGCGACTGGCCGTTCTTCCGCTCGCTGTTGTCGAACGTGCAGATGACGCTGTTCAAGGCCGACATGGACATCGCGCGCGAATACGCGGCGCTCGTGAGCGACCCGGCCGTGCGCGACCGGGTGTTCGGCATGATTCACGCCGAATTCGATCGCACGGTGCGCGAGGTGCTCGCCACCGCCGCCGCCAGGCACCTGATCGAGGAGAATCCCGTGCTGGCGCTGTCGCTGGCGCGGCGCAATCCGTATCTCGATCCGCTCAACCACATCCAGATCGCGATGCTCAAGCGCTACCGGGCCGCCCCGGGCAGCGAGGAGGCGCCCTCGCCCTGGCTCGATCCGCTGCTGCGCACCATCAACGCCATCGCCGCCGGCATGCGCAACACCGGCTAGCATTCGCCCGCCGCCGGGCCCCACCGGCGGAACTCCGCTGGGTTGACGGCTCCTCCGCCGTTGCCAATCGTTCGTGCCGCCGTTGCGGTGGCGTCAGGATTTTGGCGCCACGTGCTCAAGAGTTGAGCAATGCAGATGTTCCCCTAGACTTTAAGCCCAAGAGTTCAAACAGCGGTAAAACGCCGACGGTGGTGGCGGCCCCAGAATGTCCAGATGCGCCACGCGTACCGTTGACCCGCCAACAACAAGGACAAGGCCCTCTGGCTTGACGGTCTTCTCACTGGGCGCGCAACCGGGGTTGCGCAGCGTTCATGGTTTCGCATGTCTTGCGCCGTCGTCGAGATCGGGTGGCGCCGGTTGGATCGAAGGCATTACCGCCACGCACTCCGTGGGACACCTCTAATAGAGAGTATGAGCGAAGTCGAATCCGCTTCGGCCAACGACCGCTGCCGCGCGCCGGCATCGGTGCTTGTCAGTGCGAGCCACGCGTTCGTGGCGGTCGCTTGCCGTGGCGAGCTGCGCGATCGCACGCACCAGCGCGCGCTCACCCTGGTTGAGCTACTGCTCGCCATCGCGATTCTCGGCCTGATCAGCACGCTCGCCTACGCCGGCTACCAGCAGTACATCGAGAAGGCCCGGATCGCCCAGGCCAAAGTGGACATTCGCGCCATCGAGGCGTCTCTCGAACGCTACCGGGCTGGCAACTCGCGCCTTCCGGAAACGCTGGCCGAGGCCGGGCTGGCGGACAGGCTCGACCCCTGGCGGCGGCCGTATCAGTACCTCAACATCACCACCGCCAAGAATCGCGGTCAGGTGCGCAAGGACCGCAACCTCGTACCCATCAACTCCGACTACGACCTCTACAGCATGGGCAGGGATGGCCTCAGCAAGCCGCCGCTCACTGCCAAGCCGAGCCGTGACGACGTGATCCGCGCCAACGATGGCGCGTTCGTCGGACTGGCCTCGGATTATTAGTTGACAGTGCGCCTGCCCACGATCGACAGCACCTTCCTGCGCAGCAAGGTCGGGCGCCGCGTGTTTTTGCTGTTCGTGGCATCCGCGCTGCTGCCCCTCGCCGTCCTTGCCCTGTTGTCGGTCGGCCATGTGCAGACCGTATTGGGCGAAATGAGTCAGCGCGAGCTGAGCGGTACCGCCAAGACTTATGGCATGGCTCTGTACGAGCGGCTGCGCGTGGTGGATGATGCTTTGCAGTCGCTACAGAAGACCGCTGGCCATGCAGGTCGGGCAACCCCGGCGCTGGCACGGACGCTCGAAGACCACCTCGCGACCGCCGCATTGATCCGCAGCGATGGCGCCGTCACGCTGCTGCTCGGCGCGGCCAGGCACCTTCCCGAGCGGTCGGCACTGCTGACCGACAAGCCGACGACCGCCGCTCGGCTGCTCGTAGGCAACGCAGGCCCTGCCGCGCCGGCACAGCTCTGGCTGGTTCGCCAACTGCCCGACCGCGATGGCCCGGCCTTCCTGATCGCCGAGCCGCGCCTCGAGCACCTGTGGGGTGACCCGGAGACCCTGCCCTACCTTACCGACCTGTGCGTGCTGAGCGAGCGGACCCGACCGTTGTTTTGCACGCGCGCGCTTCCGGCCACCGCGATTCAAGCCATCCAGCGCAACGACGGCAGCGGCATCCAACGTCTGGCCTGGACCAGCGGTGAGGAGCGCTTCCGCGCCGCCAGCTGGTCACTGTTTCTCGAAGCGCGCTTCAACGCCGGGAGCTTTCTGATCGTGGCCAGCCAGCCGGAATCCGCCGTGCTCGATCGCATCAAGAGCTTCCGTGTGACGTTTTTGGCCGTGGTCGGGCTCGCCCTGCTGATCGTCACCCTGCTCACGGTCGTGCAGGTGCGGCGCCGACTGATTCCCCTCGAACAGCTGGTCGACGCCACACGCCGCATCGGCAACCAGGACTTTGCGACGCGCATTGACGTCAACAGCGACGATGAGTTCGGTGAGCTCGCGGCGGCGCTGCGCCAGATGGCGTCTCAGCTCGGTCGCCAGTTTTCCGCCCTCACGACCTGGTCCGAGATCGATCGCCTGATCCTCACCGAGCTCAATATCGACCGGATCATCGATGTCGTGCTGAAGCAGCTCCCGCAGATCGTGTCGGCCGATGTCATCGCGCTGACGGTCCTAGAGCGTGACGCCCCCGACCTCGCCCGCACCTACGTGCGCACGCCCGCGCATGGCCAGCAGGCGCTGGCCGTGCGCCTGCGCCTCCCGCCGCAGGAGGCACAGGCGCTGCTCGCGCGCCGCGACGGTTTCGTCGTCGCGCCGCACGAGTGGACGAGCGCCTACCTTGCGCCCCTGCGCGAGCATGGGCTCGCGGCGGCCCGGGTCGTGCCGATCATCTCCAAGCAGCGCCTGGCCGGCATCGTCATGCTCGGATATGCACGCGCCGCCGACCTGCGCGCCGAGGCCGACACGCACGTGCGCGAGCTGGTCGATCGCCTGGCGGTCACGCTGTCGGCCGCCGCGCACGAGGAACAGCTCTACCGGCAGGCGCACTATGACGCGCTCACCGAGCTTCCCAATCGCCTGTACCTGCGCGACCAGCTGACGCTCGAGCTCGCCCAGGCGCAGCGTCTGAACCGCCGCACGGGACTGCTGTTCATCGATCTCGATCGTTTCAAGGACATCAACGACAGCTTCGGTCACGCAGCGGGTGACCGCCTGTTGCAGATGGTCGCCGCGCGCATGCGCGGCTGCGTGCGCGAGACCGACCTGGTTGCGCGCCTCGGCGGCGACGAGTTCACGGTGATACTCGGGAATGTGGCGTCGCCGCGCGACGCGCAGATCGTCGCCGAAAACATCCTGCGCATCCTTTCCGAACCGATCCCGCTTGACGGTCGCGAGACGTTCGTAAGCTGCAGCATCGGCGTCGCGCTCTATCCGGAGGACGCGCGCACCGCGGACGAGCTGCTGCGCAAGGCCGATACCGCGATGTACCGCGCGAAGCAAAGCGGGCGCCGGCGCTACGTGTTCTTCGAGGAGCGGATGAACAACGAGGCGCTCGAGCGCATGACGCTCGAACAGGACCTGCACCGTGCCCTGGGGCGCGACGAGTTGCGCATGTACTTCCAGCCGCAAGTGGACGTGCGCACCGGTCAGGTCGTCGGCGCGGAGCTCCTGGTCCGCTGGCAGCACCCGCAGCGCGGATTGATACCGCCGGCTCAGTTCATCGCGATCGCGGAGAACGCGGGGCTGATCGAGCCGATGGGCGAGCGCTTGCTGCAAATGGCGTGCCGCGAGTTTGGCGCGTGGATTGGACAGGGCATGGCCCCGGAGCGGCTCGCCGTTAACGTCTCGAGCCGGCAGTTTCGCCAAAGCAACTTTGCCGACACGGTACGGCGCGCGATCGAGGCGGCCGGCATCGCCCCACAGCGCCTGGAGCTGGAGATCACCGAGAGCCTGCTGCTGCAGGATGCCGATGAGGTGGTGGCAAATTTCGCGCGCCTGCAGGCGATGGGTGTGCGGCTGGTGATCGACGACTTCGGGACCGGCTACTCCTCGCTCGCGTACCTCAAGCGTTTCCCGATTCACGCCGTGAAGATCGACCGCGGCTTCCTCCGCGATGTGCCGGCGAGCGACGATGCCGGAACCCTGGTGGAGACGATCATCGCCATGGCCCGGGCGCTGCGGCGCGATGTCATTGCCGAGGGCGTGGAAACGCAAGCGCAGATCGAGTTCCTGGAGGAGCGGCGCTGCTTCTGCATCCAGGGCTACTACGTGAGCGAACCGTTACCGACCGAGGAATTCGTGCGCTTCCTGCGCGCCGCGCCGGCCACGCGCCGCTTCGGGCGCGCCGGCAAGTCGTCCAACACCGGCGGTTCGGCACGCGCTTGACGGCGGCGCTTCCCTGCGCCACATGGGCCACATGCCGTCCGGCGCGCGCCAGCCGATCTGCGCTCAGTGCCGCGCGTAGACCTTGATGCGCCCGGTGTCGTCGAAGGTAACGGTGCTGTAGGGTTCCTTGAGGGGCCCTTCCATCCCGGGCGAGCCCATCGGCATACCCGGCACGGCGATGCCCTTCACCTTGGGGCGCTCGGCGAGCAGCCGCTTGATGTCGGCGGCCGGAACGTGGCCCTCGACGACATAACCGTCCACCACCGCGGTGTGGCAGGCCGCGAGTTGCGGGCTGACCCCGTAGCGGCGCTTGTAGGCGTCGAGATCGCCGACGTTATGCGCCCGCACGGCAAAGCCGTTGGCCTCGAGATGCTTGATCCAGGCGTTGCAGCAGCCGCAGGTCGCCGTCTTGTAGACGGTCACCTCCGCAGCGCGCGCCGGCGCGCTCGCTAACAACAGTGCGGTCAGCGCGAGACCGGCGGAGCCAAGCCGCCAGGCGTGCCGGCGAGTCGCGGCGGTCGCCGCCTCAGGGAGGAGTTTTTCCGGCGAGCTAATCACGGGTTCTCCATGCGGTTTGAGTGGAGATCGTTCTGTCGTGCGCGCCTATTCTACCCGATCCCGCCCTGGCGGCGCCGCCCGCCGCCACCCGCTTCGCAGGCCGGTGAGTGGCGACCACACTGCGCGCTCGGCATGCATCGCTGCGGCGCATGTTAGAGTTGCAGTTTTTGACGCGCATTTCCGCGAAACACCCTCGCATGCCCCACGATCTCGTGCGCATCCGCGGCGCCCGGCAGAACAACCTCAAGGCGCTCGACGTGGACCTGCCGCTCGGCGAGCTGATCGTCGTGACCGGGGTGTCCGGCTCCGGCAAGAGCTCGCTCGCATTCGACACCGTCTACGCCGAGGGTCAGCGCCGCTACGTCGAGACCTTCTCGCCGTACGCGCGCCAGTTCCTCGAGCGCATGGACAAACCGGCGGCCGACAGCATCCGCGGCATTCCACCGGCGATCGCCATCGACCAGACCAACCCGGTGCGGACCTCGCGCTCCACGGTCGGCACCATGACCGAGCTCAACGACCACCTCAAGCTGCTGTTCGCGCGCGCCGCCACGCTCTACTGCCGCGGCTGCCAACGCCCGGTCCGGCGCGATTCCCCGCAAACCGTGGTTGACGATCTCATCGCCCGGACCGCCGGCCGTGACACCGCGGCGCTCGTGACGTTTCCGGTCATGGTGCCCGAGAACTTCACCGCGACGGAGATCACGGACTACCTCACGCAACAGGGCTACACGCGCATCCACGCGACGCGCCCGGGCCTGATCGAAGTGATCCAGGACCGGATACGCTTAAGCGCGGAAAACCGCAGCCGGCTCAGCGACGACATCGAGGCGGCGTTCCGCCACGGGCGCGGGCGCGTGGCGGTCTATCCGCTCAACGAGGCGCGCGCGCCGCTCGCCCCCTGGCGCTACTCCGCGGATCTGCACTGCCCGGATTGCGATATTCACTATGCCGATCCGACGCCTGGCCTGTTCTCGTTCAACTCGCCGATCGGCGCCTGTCCCACCTGCCGCGGGTTCGGGCGCGTGATCGGCGTCGACTATGCGCTGGTGATTCCGGATGAGCGCAAGACGCTGGCCGAGGGCGCGGTAAAGCCATGGCAGACCGCCTCTTATATCGAATGCCAGGGCGACCTGATGCGCTTCGCCCGCAAGCGCGGGGTGCCGACCAACGTACCGTGGGCCGCACTGCGCGAGGAGCACAAGCGCTGGGTGCTCGAAGGCGAAGGTGACTGGGATGATGGCGTCTGGTACGGGGTGGCGCGCTTCTTCAAGTGGCTCGAGACCAAGAGCTACAAGATGCACATCCGCGTGCTGCTGTCGAAGTACCGGGCCTACACCGAGTGCCCGGCCTGCCACGGCGCGCGCCTGAAGCCCGATGCCCTGCTGTGGCGGATCGGCGGCGCCAATGTCGCCTCGGGTGATGCCGGTGTGCCAGGCTTCAATATTCACGAGCTGATGTGCCTGCCGATCGAGCGCACGGCCGCGTTCCTGCGCACGCTGGCGCTGCCGCCGCCGCTCGATCAGGCCGCGGAGCTGCTGCTCGAGGAGATCGGCGCGCGCCTGAATTACCTCACTGAGGTGGGCCTCGGCTATCTCACGCTCGACCGCCAGTCGCGCACGCTGTCGGGCGGCGAAGTGCAGCGCATCAACCTCGCCACGGCGCTCGGCACCTCGCTCACCAACACCCTGTTCGTGCTGGATGAGCCGTCGATCGGCCTGCATCCGCGCGACATGGGGCGCGTGATTGGCGTGCTCAAACGTCTGCGCGACAACGGCAACTCGCTGCTCGTGGTCGAGCACGACCCGCAGGTGATGCTGGCCGCCGACCGCATCCTCGACCTCGGACCGGGGCCGGGCGAGCGCGGCGGCCGCATCGTGTGCTTTGGCGCACCCGCGCAGCTCACACGCGCGCGCGGCTCACTCACCGCCGACTATCTCGCCGGACGCCGCACGGTCGGCGGCGCGACCATCGCGCGGCCACCCGATGCCAGGACCCGCCATCTTGAGCTGCTTGGCGCCGCCGAGCACAACCTGAAGAACATCGACGTGCGCATTCCGCTCAACCGCCTGGTCTGCGTCACCGGCGTTTCCGGCTCCGGCAAGAGCACGCTCGTCCAGGACGTGCTCTACCCGGCGCTCGCCAAGCTCAAGGGCAAGGCCGCCGAGGCGCCCGGGCGCCACCGCGGCCTGCGCGGCCACGACCCGATCGAGGCGGTCGTGCTGGTCGACCAGTCGCCAATCGGTCGCACCACGCGCTCCAACCCCGCGAGCTATGTGGGCGCCTTCGATGCCATCCGCGCGCTGTTCGCCGCCGAGCCCGAGGCGCGCGCCCGCGGTTACACGGCGGCGACCTTCAGCTTCAACACCGGCACCGGCCGCTGCCCGACCTGCTCTGGCTGCGGCTTCGAGCACGTCGAGATGCAGTTCCTGTCGGACGTCTACCTGCGCTGCCCGGACTGCGACGGCACGCGCTACCGGCCCGAGGTGCGCGAAATCAAGCTCTGGCCCTCGGCCAGGGGCAAGACGCGTGGCGCCCGCTATCGCGCCGGCAAGTCGATCAGCGACGTCCTGGAGCTGACGGTGTCGGAAGCGCTCGACTACTTTGCCGACTACCCGGACGTGCAGCGCGCGCTCGCGCCGCTCGCGGCCGTGGGGCTTGAGTACCTGAAGCTCGGCCAGCCGGTGCCGACGCTGTCGGGCGGGGAGGCGCAACGCCTGAAGCTGGCCGGCTTTCTAGCGCGGGCGCAAGACAGCCGGCGAGCTGCGCGAAGGCCCGGATCGCGCCATGCACCGGTCAAGCGCAACGGGGAAGGTGGCACGCTGTTCCTGTTTGACGAGCCGACCACGGGCCTGCACTTCGCCGACATCGCGAAGCTGCTCGGCGCGTTTCGCGCGCTCATTGCCGACGGCCACTCGCTCATCGTCATCGAGCACAATCTCGACGTGATCCGCTCGGCCGACTGGATCATCGACCTCGGTCCCGAAGGGGGTGATGCGGGCGGTGAGGTCGTGTGTGCCGGCACGCCGCCGGAGGTGGCGCGCCACCCGAGCAGCCACACCGGCCGTGCCCTGCGCGACTATGCCGCGGCCTTGTCGCAGGGTCTGAAGACGCCGCGCCTCGAGCGGCCGGCCGCGCCGCAACGGCGGCGCGACAACGCCATCCACATCCATCACGCGCGCGAGCACAACCTCAAGAACATCGACGTTACCATCCCGCGCGATCGATTTACGGTCATCACCGGCGTGTCCGGCTCCGGCAAGAGCACGCTCGCCTTCGACATCCTGTTCGCCGAAGGGCAGCGCCGCTATCTCGAGTCGCTCAACGCCTACGCACGCCAGTTCGTGCAACCGGCGGCGCGCCCCGACCTCGATGCGATCTCCGGAATCCCGCCGACCGTGGCGATCGAGCAGCGCACCAGTCGCGGTGGGCGCAAGAGCACGGTGGCCACACTCACCGAAATCTACCACTTCCTGCGTCTGCTCTATCTTAAGCTCGGCACCCAGTATTGCCCGACGTGCGACCGGCCGATCGAGCCGCAGACGCCGGAGGCGATCGCCGCGCGCTGCCTGCGCGATTACCGCGGGCGGCGTGTCCGCCTGCTCGCCCCGCTGGTGGTCGCGCGCAAGGGCCTGTACACGGAGCTAGCGCGCTGGGCGCGCAACAAGGGTTTTGGCGAGCTGCGCGTCGACGGCGTGCTCACGCCGACCGATGACTGGCCGCGCCTGTCGCGCTTCAAGGAGCACGACATCGAGTTGCCGGTGGCAACACTCACGGTGAGCGCCAAGACCGAACGCGTCCTGCGCCGCCACCTCGATGAGGCGCTCGCCTTCGGCAAGGGCGTCGTGCAGGTGCTGCCGCTCGAGCGCACCGAGCGGCGTGGCGCCACGCCCGTCACATTCTCCACCAAACGCGCCTGCCCCGGTTGCGGCCGCAGCTTCGCCGAGCTCGATCCGCGCCTGTTCTCATACAACTCCAAGCACGGCTGGTGCGAGTCCTGCTACGGCACCGGGCTTGCGCTCAAGGGCTTCGACGCCGATCAGACCGGGGAGGAAATCTGGTGGAACGAGTGGTGGGAAGGCGAGGCGCGCCCCTGCCCGGCCTGCGCGGGGCGGCGCCTCAACCCGGTGGCGCTCGCGGTGCGGCTGCGCAACCGCTCGATCGCCGACGTTTCCGCGCTCTCGGTGGCGAAGGCCGAGGCGTTTTTGCGCACGCTCAAACTGCGCGGCCGCGAAGCGGCGATCGCGCGCGACATCCTGCCGGAGATTCTGGCGCGCCTGCGCTTTCTCAAGGAGGTCGGCCTCGCCTATCTCGCGCTCGACCGCGCGGCGCCCACGCTCTCGGGCGGCGAGGCGCAGCGGATTCGTCTCGCCGCGCAGCTCGGCTCCAACCTGCGCGGGGTGTGCTACATCCTGGACGAGCCGACCATCGGCCTGCACGCGCGCGACAACCGCATGCTGCTCGCCACGCTCAAGAAGCTCAAGACCAAAGGCAATACAGTGGTCGTCGTCGAGCACGACGAGGAAACGATCCGCGCCGCCGAGCACGTGATCGATCTCGGCCCCGGCCCCGGCGTCAACGGCGGTGCGCTCGTCGCGCAGGGCACGGTGGCGGAGCTCAGCCGCAGCGCCGCCTCGCTCACCGGGCGGTTTCTCGCCCAGCCCCTGCGCCACCCGCTCGTGCCACGTCGCGCCGTGACGCGCACCACGCCCGGCATCGAAATCCGCGGCGCCGCGCTACACAATCTCAAACGGATCAACGTCAGTTTCCCGCTCGGGCGCCTGACCTGCGTCACCGGCGTATCGGGCTCGGGCAAGAGCACGCTGGTGCGCGAGGTGCTGCACGACAGCGTGCGCGCGCTGCTCGCCGCGCGCGACCGGTCCGCGAAACCCAGAGGCTGTGAAGCGATTCGCGGCATCGAACCGCTCGCGCGCGTGCTGGAAGTCGACCAGACACCGATCGGCAAGACGCCACGCTCCTGTCCCGCCACCTACGTCGGGTTCTGGGACGCCATCCGCAAGCTGTTCGCCGCGACTCCGGAGGCGCGCCTGCGCGGCTACGGACCGGCGCGCTTCTCCTTCAACGTCGCCGGCGGACGTTGCCCGGCCTGCGAAGGCCAAGGCTTCAAGACCATCGAGATGAGCTTCCTCCCGGACGTGACCGTGCCGTGCGAGGCGTGCGGTGGGGCGCGCTTCAACGCCGAGACGCTGGCCGTGCGCTACAAGGACAAGACCATCGCCGAGGTATTGCACATGAACGTGGCGACCGCGCGCGAATTCTTCGCCGCGCACACCGCCATCCACCATGCCCTGCGCCTGCTCGAGGACGTCGGGCTCGGGTACCTCACGCTCGGCCAGCAGAGCCCGACCCTGTCCGGCGGCGAGGCGCAGCGCATAAAGCTGGTGACCGAGCTTGCGAAGTCCCAGGCGCCGCTGCCGGCACCCGGCCGCGGCCAAGGCAGATCGGCGAGTCCGCCAACAGACCATCCATGGCCTGCGGCCCCGCTGACGTGCAGGATGCACGAATGCCGCGTAGGCCAGGGATGGCCGGGAGCGGCCTCGATCCAATCGGCGAGTCCGCCAACAGACCATCCATGGCCTGCGGCCCCGCTGACGTGCAGGATGCACGAATGCCGCGTAGGCCAGGGATGGCCGGGAGCGGCCTCGATCCAATCGGCGAGTCCGCCAACAGACCATCCATGGCCTGCGGCCC